>CAMATH010000113.1 GCA_945860955.1 Planctomicrobium piriforme | reverse complement strand
ATCTCGGAACACCTCCCATTTGTACAGGCCGATCTCGGATCAGACTCCGACTTACTGGGTTGGGTGATCACTTGTTACGAGAACATCTCCGATTATGCGGCGGCGACAAAGCTGTTTCTGAGCGCGATTGAACTCAACCCATCCCGCCCGACGAATTACGCCCGACTCGCGCAATTGATTCAACTCCACGAACTCGATTTTAGGGTTCTGCGGCAAATTGCAACCAATTTCGGAGGAACCGCGGAAATTGTCGATCCCCGTTCGAAGCCGCTGGAATCGGATTCCCAGGAACCGTCGGCTGAACCCCTCGACGAAATTTTACCCGACCGCGACGCGGTGATTCAGCTTGTGCTGGATACAATGTTGCGAAAAGCCACTCCCGAGATTGAGTCTCGAATCATCCGCGCGAAGCATTTTCTTCGTCAGGAACGGCTCGATGCCGCTGAGGCGGAGTTGCGACTGGGGGTGGAGTTGCAATTGGGGGCGGATTCCGCGCACAGCGATCATGTTGAACTGGCGATTTTGGGAGTCGAAGCCGCTCTCAAGCGAAGGGATCTAGCCCGGTTCGCGGATGATGATGCCGCTGCGGAATCGGCCGCGTCGCGCGCTACGGAAATTTTGGAACGGTTCCTAAGCCGGGACGACGTCGATTGGCGCATCTGTTTGATGATGGGACGCCTGAAGCTGGAGATTCGCGACCTTGTTCAGGCGGAAGCGAATATGCGACGGGCGGTCGCGATCGCGGAGAAACTTGAGGACGAACTTCCGAAGACACTCGAAGGCCGTCGCGACGTCGCTGCCATGCTGTTTCGCGTTCGCTGGGCGCTCGCGACGACTCTCATTGCCCGTACTTATGATGAAGGCTCGGATCCAGCGGACCTATTGACCGAAATCGAACGGATCAAGCAGGCGTTTCGGGAATCCAACGTACTCCCCGCGATCATCGAATTCCTGGAAGTGCGTCAGACCCTTGCCCAACGAAAATGGCATGTGGCCGTGGCCGAGCTGGAACGGCTCAGGCCACGATTGGAATCGATTCCCGAGGCCAAACGCAGTATCGATGAAGGGCTGATCGAATGTTTCACCCGGCTGCAAAATCCGGATAAGAAGAACCAGACAATTTCACGGGCATTGTCCGATGATCGGTTCTGGTACGCCGGACGAATTTTGCTCGCGGAGTCGTATGCCGAAATTGGTCAGGAAGATCGAGCGATTGAAGAGTACCGGCAACTGCGCAATTTCGTCCGGCTCCCGATCGCCGCGACACGATTGGAACTTCGCCGAATGCTGAGACAATCGCCTGAGAAACGCAATTGGACGAAGTTCGAGGAGGAAATTGACGCCCTGGTGGCCGCGCATCCGGGGATTCCGGAACTGATTACGCTCCGTGCGGAAATTTTGTTCCATCAAGAGAAATACGGTGCTGCGCTCGAAACTGTGATCGAGGCCAGAATGACAAATCCCCAGGACGAGAGCCTGGCTGCGATGCTGGTCATGATCACGCTGAATCGCCGCGACCTGCCGCTGTCTGAGCGATTGTCAAACAGCGACACGTTATTGAATTCGTTTCAGGGAATCGAGTCGGCGGGGTTGCTGATTTTGCGGGGCGAAGTGATCACGTTGCGCAAGTCGGACAGCTCCGGTGCTGACCTGTTGGCTTTGGGCGAACTGGTGGAGAATTGGCCAAACGCCAAACGTGACCAGGTCTATCGCGGGTTGGCGGCGCACGCCCTCTCCGCCGGGATGACCGATGAAAGCCTCGCGTTTTCCGAACGGTCGCTGGCGCTCAATCCATCCGATGTGGAGCTGCTGACGCAAATCGCTTTGCTGGCGATTCCGCTGGATAAGGGGGATTTGGTGAAGTCACACCAAAAACAATTGCTGGCGATCGAAGGTGAGTCGGGACCGAACCTCCAGTTCGTGATGGGGATGGCGGACGTCAGAGAGTTGTCGCTGTTGGAGAGACCGAAACAGGAGTCGGCGGGGGCGGCGTATCGTGAAAAGCGAATTCGATTGCTCAGGTCTGCGCAACTCCATTTTCAGGCGTCGATTGCCTCAAGACCCTCTTGGGCGATCGCCCATCGCTACCTGGGGCGTGTGTTGTCGGAATTGGGCGAATCCGATCTGTCGTTAGCGGAATACCGTACTGCGCTCCGTTTTGGGGATACCTCCAAGGAAACCCAGCTTCAAATTGTCGGGTTTCTCCAACGACAACAGCGCGACGACGACATCGTCGAGGTGATCCGTCAAATTGAGGATATCTCGCCAATGGTTGTGCCGGAGGAAGTGGCGCGAGTCGGCATGCAGGCTGCCTACCGGTCACGTCAGTGGGATGAGGCCTTCAGCCGCTCAGGAAAGATTGGTTCGTCGACGTATGCAGACAAGACTATTCGCGCACTAATCCTGATGGCGCGACGCGACAATCCGGAGGAGGTGGAAACCCTTCTTCGCAGCGCGACTGAAATTGGCAAAGACCAACCGATGGCTTGGTATTTGCGCGTCGCCTTCTACCTGCGGGAGCACCGGGACGACGAGGCGCACGCGGTGATTGAAGAGGCGACCACCGAAGTGCCGGCGGAGCCATCCAACCTTCGTCCGTACGTACTGGCGATTTGTCGGGAACTCACCGGTGAGACGCAGGAGGCACATCGCCAGTTTCATCTGGCACACGAGATGGACACGCGCAATCTCTCCCAGTTGAATGAACACATCAACTTCTGTCTCCGCCACAACCGGATGGAAGACGCGAAATTGCTGCTCCAGGTGGTTGCCGATCCCAAATCGGGCCTTGATGAGGAATTGCGGCGTCGCGCACAGACCTTTCTGGCACAGTTGCGAGCGACAACCGCCACGACCTATAAGGAATTCGAAGAGGCGCTTTCCGCGCTGGGGGCTGACCAGGATTTAAAGTCCGTCAGCGGAACGAACCTGAGAGCTCAGGCGCAGGTCTATTCACGGAGTCGGATGCGCAAAGATCAGTTGCGACTCATTCGCGTTCTGGAGGAACTTGGCAGTCGCGAAACCCTGAAGCCAGGCGAAAATCTGCAATTGGCCCTCCTGTATGAACAGCATTCGCGATGGAGCGAAGCTTGGTTGATCTACCGTCGACTCATGGAGGAGGATCCCACCGACCTCACTGTGGTGGCGAATTTTGTCCAGGGGGGAGTTTCTCAAAAAAAACCTGATGCGAAGCTGCTCGGCGATCTTGACAAGGCGGTCGCCACGATGCTGCTGCACGAAGGTGAGAGCTTTCGAACGTTGGTCGCCCGGGTGAGGCTCATGGCTTTGCGCAGTCAAAGCGAAGACGCAGTGGTGGTTTTGGACACGTTCCTGAATCGGGTCTATTCTGGTCAGCCAACGGAAATGTTCCGGGAACTCATCCGAATTCACTCTTCTGACCGGGTCATCAAGGCCCTGGAATCGATCGTAACAACCAGCGATGACTCTCAGGCCAAGTTCTTTACGAACCAGATCCAACGGCTGACCAACGGCGACGACGAGGGAGAGTTGATCGCGACACTCCGAAAATACATCGAGCGACCGGAAATTGCCGAGGTCATTCGATCGGAATACGTCAAATTGGTGGCAGTTATCTTTGAGACGCTGAATCTCAACAACGATGCGGAACGGGTTTATCTGCAGCTCCGGGACCGATTCAAATCGTTGGAAGGAACTGTTGCGCTGTCATCATTCTATGCCCGTCGCGGCAGAGTCCGTGAGGCTCTCGCGATCGCCGATGAATTGGAGGGAAAACTCTCCACCGCGGCACTTTCTCGGGTCGCAGTTGCGGTCATTCGAGCCGGGAAGGCGGATGCTGAGGCTTGTGCCGATGTCGAAAAATCGCTCCAGAACCGACTCCGTCAGTCCGAAGCGGAGCGGGACGACGACTTCAATGAACTCTCAGTCGCCCTCGCCGACCTGTACGACTACCAGGAGCGGTATCCGGAAGCGATGGCGATCTACAGCGGCCTGTTGAAACGCAGCGAAAACAATGTGCTGGCGCTCAATAACCTCGCCTGGATCATCTCCTTCGATCAATCGACCGCGAATCGCGATAAGGGACTCGCATTGATCGACAGGGCGATTCAAGTCGCGGGACCCATCGCCGATCTGCTGGATACGCGGGCGATCGTGCGGCTGAACATCAACCAGTTCGACGAGGCGGTTATCGATTTGCAGACGGCGCTGGATGAGATCGCGTCTCCCGGGATGTGGTTCCATCTGGCGATTGCGCAGTTCCGCGCCAAGAACCTGCGCGGTGCCGCCGAGTCGATGGAACGGGCGGCGTCGGCAAATTTTGATCCCGATGCCTTGCACCCCCTGGAACGGGGCTTTTACGACGAGCTTCGCACCGGACTCAATCTGACTGCGAAATCCAAGTCCGGTTGACGTTGCCAGTCCACCCGACGCCTCCAGCCACCACCCCATGTGCGGTCGATTCACATTGCGTGCCTCCGCGACGCAATTGGCTGAGTTCTTCGAGCTCTTCCAACCGGTCGAAATCCCCCCACGCTGCAACATCGCCCCGACTCAACAGGTCGCGATCGTCCGCCAGACCCCATCCGGTCGCGATCTCAGTCTGCCGCGTTGGGGACTGATCCCCTCTTGGGCCAAAGATGCGAAGATCGGCAGTTCCTTGATCAACGCACGGTCGGAGTCGGCGGCGGAAAAGCCTTCCTTCCGGTCCGCATTCAAAAAACGCCGCTGCCTGATTCCCTGCGATGGTTTTTACGAATGGGAGGCGATTTCCGGGCAAAAAGTGAAACAGCCCTGGCTGATCGGAGTCCGTGACACTCCCGTCTTCGCCTTCGCGGGACTATGGGAAACGTGGCACGATCCCGCAGGTGTCGCAGTCGAGACTTGTTCCATCCTGACCACCTCCTCCAACGAACTGCTGCGGCCGCTCCATGACCGCATGCCGGTCATTTTAGATCCCGCCGATTTTGCGCTCTGGCTCGATCCTGCGGTCCAGACAGCCGACCCGTTGTTGCCGTTAATGGCCCAGTTTCCCGCCGAACGGATGAGCCGCTACCGGGTCAGTACGCTCGTGAATTCCCCCCGGAACGAGCGCCCGGAGTGCGCCGTTCCACTCGACGTCGCCGCTCAATGAAAATCTCGCGACTTGGGGGTCGCCCCGCTGGGCATGGCGGCCAGGTCTTCGAGTTTTGACGCCAGGACGTGAATCACCTGGTCTTTTTTCTGCAATATTCCATACACCAGCATCCCCTGGGCTCGCCGCGCCGCGGTGTGGTATCGCTCCCACACCTCTGGCCGCACAATCAGATTCACGAACCCTGTCTCATCCTCCAGCGTCACAAATGTGATCCCTTTGGCGGTCCCGGGACGCTGCCTCAGCAGTACCAGTCCCGCGACTTTCACGCGTCTTCCGTCTGGAATTTTGGGCAGTTCCGCTGCGGGTTTCACGTGGATCTGGTTCAGTCGCTCTCTCAGAAACCGCACGGGATGGTCGCGCAAAGACAGTCCCGCCGTCCGATAATCGGCGACCACCTCGTCGAGTGGGGATAACGGCGTTAACGGTGCCGCTGGTTCCGGATCTTCGATCTTCGCGAACAGCGACTTCTGCTCGGGCTTACGCAAGACCCGCCACAGCGCCTCCCGGCGTGACGTCGCCAGCGATCCAAACGCGCTCGCCCGCGCCAACCGCGTGATCGCCGCGCCGGGCAAGCCGGTTCTTTGGGTAAACTCCTCAAGCGACTCAAACCCCCTCTCGTTCCGACATCGCATGATCGTTCGCGCAAACCCCTCGGAGAATCCCGCCAATTGCCGCATCCCCAACCGGAGAGTGGCTGCCTGATCCGTGGAGTCTTCCAGCGTGCATTCCCAGTCGCTGTGATTCACATCCACGGGGCGAATCTCAACGCCGTGCCTGCGGGCGTCCGCCACGAGTTGCGAAGGCGCGTAAAAACCCATCGGCTGGCTGTTGAGCAGCGCCGCGACAAACGCCGCCGGGTAATACCGCTTCAGCCACGCCGACACGTACACCACCAGCGCGAAACTCGCCGCGTGCGACTCGGGAAAGCCGTACTCCCCAAACCCGCGAATCTGCCGAAACAGCCGCTCGGCGAATTCCTCCGAATATCCCCGCTCGGTCATCCCCAACGTCAGTTTTTTCTGAAATTGATCGATCACCCCCGGCCGGCGCCACGCTCCCATCGCGCGGCGTAACTGGTCCGCCTCCCCAGGCGTGAACCCGGCCGCCACCACTGCGAGCCGCATCGCCTGTTCCTGAAAAATTGGGACACCCAGAGTTTTGTGTAACACCTCGCGAATCCGCTCGTCGGGATACTCCACCGCCTCCTCCCCCGCGCGGCGGCGCAGGTACGGGTGAACCATGTCCCCCTGAATCGGCCCGGGCCGCACGATCGCCACCTCGATCACCAGATCGTAAAAACAGCGCGGCCGCAACCGGGGCAACATCGCCATCTGCGCCCGGCTTTCGATCTGGAACACCCCCATCGTGTCCCCCTTGCTGACCATTTCATAGATGGCGGGATCCTCTGCGGGAACAGTCGCCAGTGTCAGTCGCTGGCCATGGTGCCGTTCCACCAGGTCAAAGCAGCGATGCACCGCCGCCAGCATCCCCAGCGCCAGACAATCGACTTTCAGGATCCCCAGGGTGTCGAGATCGTTTTTGTCCCACTCAATCACCGTCCTCCCCGGCATCGCGGCGTTTTCGATCGGCACCAGTTCACACAGCGCCCCGCGCGTGATCACCAATCCCCCCACGTGTTGCGACAGATGACGAGGAAATCCCAGGATCTGTCGAACCAGCGTCTGCCATTGCCGCGCGATGCGCGATTGAGGATCCATGCCGGCTTCCCGAAATCGGATCGCCAGCTTCTCCTCATCGCTGTAGTTCTCCAACGCTTTGGAAAGCGCGTCGACCCGATCCAGCGAAATCCCCAACGCCTTTCCCACGTCGCGCACCGCGGAACGTGGCCGGTAACAGATCAGCGCCGCCGTCATCCCCGCCCGCTCCCTCCCGTATTTTTCATACACATACTGAATCACCTCTTCCCGGCGTTCGTGTTCGAAATCCACATCGATATCCGGGGCTTCGTTCCGCTCTTTGCTGACGAATCGCTCGAACAGTACGTCGATTCGCTCGGGATCGACCGATGTCACCCCCAGGCAAAAACAGACCACCGAATTCGCCGCCGATCCCCGCCCCTGGCACAGAATCCCCCGGCTGCGGGCAAACCTCACCAGATCCCAGACGGTGAGAAAATACGCCTCGTAACGCAGCTCGGCGATCAGCGCCAGTTCGTATTCCAGCAGCCGCCGCACCTTCTCGGGAATCCCCTGCGGATACCGACCATGCGCCCCATCCCACGACAGACTCTTCAGGTACTCCAGCGGAGCCTGGCCCGGAGGACTGAGTTCTTCCGGATATTCGTAACGCAGTTCGTCGAGCGAGAATTCACACCGATCGGCGATCTCAACCGTCCGCGCGACCGCCCCAGGACAATCTTGGAACAACTCCGCCATTTCCTCGGGGCTTTTCAGATATCGCTCGGCGTTGGGAAACAGCCGGTCCCCCAGCGCAGCGACCGGCTCGCGCAGACGAATGGCCGTCAACACATCCTGCAGGAAGCGTCGGTCGCGATCGTGGTAATGAACGTCGTTGGCGGCGACCAGTGGCATGCGACACCGTTCGGCGAGCCAACGCCAGTGTGCCAATCGGCTGGCGTCAGCGTGCGAAAAATGCCGCTCGCCCAGCAAATAGGTCCGATCCCCAAACGCGTCTCGATACCGATTGAGCCAATCGACCATCACCGACCCCAACGATTTCCGTTCCGTCGGCGATGACTGCGGTAACACGCATGCCAGCAAACCATCGGCATGTTCCGCGATGTCAGTGAATTCCAAACGGCACTCCCCCTTGGGTGCCCCCCTTCTCCCGCGCGTGATCAGCAGGGCCAACCGCCCGTAACCCACACGGTTCATCGCCAGCAACACAACGGGCGGAGCATCCATCGGCGAAACCTCGGCTCCCACCAGAAGCTTCAGTCCCGCCTCCTTGGCGGCGGCATGTGCTCGAACCACGCCCGCCAGAGTGTTCCGATCGGTCACCGCGAGCGCGGCGTATCCCAGTGCCACGGCTCGCCCCACCAATTCGTCCGGATGCGACGCGCCTTCGAGAAACGAAAAGTTGGATTTGCAATGCAGCTCAGCGTACCGAACAGCTTTCCGCAGCGGCGGTACCGCGGGAAGTGTGACGCGCGAATCGCGTTTTGAGGGAGGAACTTGAGGCATGGAACGTGTATACGCACAATGTATACACCAGTCAACTCATCCTGTCGCTGGTTCCAACGGGTTTCAGACAAAGTGACTGCATTCCGACAGTTACTACTTCCATCCCCAAAATCGCTCAGATCTACTTCAGCGGCGAGTCCACAATCCCCTGCGGTGTCAATTCGCTCTTGCCGTATGCTCCCGACGGATGCGGGCGGGCGACGTAGCTGGGAAGTTTAACTTGCGAGAAGAATGCCAGATTGGGCTGCTGGTAGGGGGCCAGGGCCTGTTGAATCGTCTCGCCCTGTTTCATCTGCAGCATTCCCGGAGCACCGCTCACCGCGACCGCCTCCCAAACCACATTGCCATCCTCGACAAACCGAACCCGACTGATCTGTTCGGTCACCCGGGCGGTCTCCGCCGCCCCGCGTGAAAACCCAAATCCCCGGTAGGCAATTTCCGTCGTCTTGCCGACCTCGGTGCTGACCTGCAGAACCAGTCGGCTCTTCTCGGCGTACTGCATGCCGATATCGCTCAACTGTTTCACCATCGCCTGATAAGCCGCCTGCTGCTCGTTCTGTTGTCCCTGCACCGACCACGAAATGGCGATTGTCGCTCCCGGTTTGATCGACAACAACTCGTCCGACTTCAGTTGCGACGCCATCTGCATCGCCGCGTTGTGCGGTAGCTTGGTTCGGAACAACGCCCGAGCCGACCGATCGTTCGCGTCCAGGAGGTACCAGTAGCTATCTCCGACCACTCCATTCGCATCATCCTTGAACTGGCCCTGCTGCGAATACTGCCACAGCACCACACGCCGCTCAAGGTCGATCAGGTGCTGACCGCCACACAACACGTAGCCCTCCTGCAGCCAGTCGATTGTTCCCGCGGTGATCGCCTTGGAGAAGTAGATATCGCGTTCGATCTCCCCTTTCGCCAAGTCAAAAACCATCAGTCGCTGGTTGGTGAGCGTCGCCAACTGCAATCCGTCGGGACGGAACGACATCGCCTGCACCACCCCGGGATTGCCACCGGGGAGTTTTCCAACCTGATCACCCGTCAGCGCATCGTACACGCACACACCCTCGTTCAGTGCGCAGGCGATGTACTTGTGGTTGGCGCTCAGCGCGGGTTTTCCCGCTCCCGTCAGAGTCGCTTCGTAGACCGCCTTGCCGCTCGAAATATCCCACATCACCATCCGGTGCGGAAATGAAATCGTCACCAGGTGGTCTTCATCGATGAAAAACGCCGTATCGGGGTCGTTCTTGAAAAAATCGGTCGGGGAGAAAGTGAACCACGTCTTGACGCGCTCCAGCGACTTCCCTTCCCAGCGATAAATCGACACATTTCCCTGGGCGGTGCCTCCTCCTCGCCGAATGTGGAAGTCGGAAATCGCGGCGACCAACGCACCCGAAGGGGAGATATCCACCGGCTTGAGGGGTTTGTCGAGTGCCACCAGCGGATCGGCCTTACCCGTCGCCAGATCGACGCGCTGCACCCCCAGCACGGTGGCGCGACCCGGGTGGTGATCGCCGATGAACACCGCCGCCTTGAGCGACTGCGGACTGAACGCCACACTTTCCACCCGCTCAAAAAACGCGTCCTGGCTCTTGTTGGCATGAAGCGCGATCGACTTCTTTGTCGCTTCGCCAACCGGTTTGGCCGGATCGGGAGTCAGCGTCCAGTCTCCCGAGTGGTCGACCCGCAGCGTTTGCACCCCCGACCAATCGCCATGCTTGGGGCGGTCATTCGCCGGCGATTCTCCCTCGGATCCTTCCTTTTCATCCGACGAGGAATCCTCTTCCGTTTCGAACGGATTCTCCGCGAATTCCTCCGCGAGTTTTTTGGCCCGCTTCTGCCCGACGTCGTTCAGCTTCGAAATCGCCATGGTCACCGGCTTTCCGTCGGCTTTTTCCAGCGTGAGTTTGTCGTCTTCGAGACTGACGAAACGAGCTTTCACCGTGAATTTTCCAGTCTTGTCGGTCCATTCAACGATTTCCCCTTTGGGCCTCGGCTTGGCGGTCTTTGACTTGCCAGACTTCGCCGCGTCGACTTTCCCCTTCTTCGCCTGAACCCTGCGTACATCCGAGACCTGGAACTTCCAGGTCTTGGTCTTGGTCGGATCCACCGGACCTTTCGCGTCGTCCGGGAAACCGTCGTCGGCGTTCGGCTTCGCAAACGGGTCGTACTCGAACTCGACTTCAATCTGTCGGAAGGTTTTGTCGAAACTGATGATGTGGCCCCGCCGCCACTCCCCCAGAAAGTTCACCTCGACTTCATCGTCCAGCTTGTACTGGTTCGTCGTGTTGGACTTCTTCGTCTTCTTGTCCGCGGCGTGGAGCCCACTCGCCAGCACCAGGCACACAACCAAACTGCACCACAGGTAACGCATGTCCGCCTCGGGCACTCGGGTGACTTCGAGTCGCCGGGACGCGCGCGGTCGCCCACGCACGGAACGCCGACTCACCGGAAAAAAACTTTGCCAAGAATGTAATCGGCAGTTTCCTCGAAATCAATCATTCACTCATCCTGGCTGGAATGGGACTTCGCTCCCCCGTCCCGGCTGATCTCCTTCCACATTTCCAATTGGCGCGCAATGTCAATCACCAGTCCGATGAGTCCGCCATACAGAGCGAGGTGCGCGATCGAATTGCCGATTCCCATGAGTGTAAACATCCAGTTGAAACGATACATTAAAGCGTTCGATGACCCGAAAATCTGCACCAACTGGAGTAACAAGTACGGGACGCTGCTGGCGATAGTGCCCGCCAGTCCGAACGCGACGCAGTACATCCAGGGGGACACATGGCGTTTCGACAGGCAAAACAACAACGCGACCGCAGCGACCGCAAAAACGATGCCCGTCTGAAAAAGCCGAAGAAACTCAACCAAATGGACGGGCGTGTTGGAGGCCATGGATCACACATTTCGGGGCGGAGAAAGGGATGACTCGCGTGGCTGAGGACCACGCGCTCTCGGGTATCGCGGGAATTCTCGTGCATTGAACCCTGCAGTACGATGGTCTGACTCTGGTCACCGGTTACTTCTTCTTGGACAAATCCAGGAACACAATGATCGAGGGATTGCCAACGGGTGTGTAATGTCCCGTGAATTTCAGAATGCCGGTCTGGCGATTGACTTCGAACACGGCCACGTTGTCACCTCGCTGGTTGCAACAATACAGGAACCGCCCGGTGGGATCGAAGTTGAAGCTGCGGGGATAGTTGCCGTGGGTCCACTCTTCTCCCACGAATGACAGCTCCCCCTGGGGACCGACAGCGAAGATGCCGATGCTGTCGTGCAGCCGATTGCCGGCGTAGACGAATTTCCCGTCCGACGAGACCAATATCTCCGAACAGAAGTTGCTGCCTGCGAAACCGGGGGGAAGGCTGGAAATCGTCTGACGCGCAGAAAGCCGCCCCGTCGCCGCGTCGTAATCAAACAGCACGACGGTCGAACCTTCTTCCTGGATAGAGTAGAACCAGCGGCCATTGGGGTGAAAGTGGAAATGGCGCGGCCCGTCCCCCGGGGGAAGATTCACGGAGGCGGGTTCGTTCGGTGTGAGTGTCCCCTTCTGGGAATCGAACTTCCAGACGAAGATCTGGTCCAGTCCCAGGTCGACATGCAGCACAAACTTTCCCGCAGGATCCGCCTCGATCATGTGCGCGTGCGTTCGATCGTGCCCGCTGAACGCGAAACTGCCGGGAGGGGCGTTGGCCGCCCGGGTCGGACCCAATTTGCCCGCGTCGTTCTTGACGTCCGTCGCGGTTCCCAGTCGACCATCGGCGAGAATCGGCAACACCGCGATCGATCCGCCGAAGTAATTGGCCACCAGCAGATATTTTCCCGAAGGATGGATGCTCACGTAGGTCGGCCCCGCCCCGCCCGAGGGGACCGTGTTGAGCAGTTCCAGCTTGCCGTCGGTCGGCGAAATCGCAAACGCGCTGACGGTCCCCTCTTTCGTGTCCCCCACCCGGTCGGTTTCGTTCGCCGAATACAACCGCGTGCCGGCGGAATTCACCGCCAGGCAACTGGGGCTGGTCCCCAGTTCAAACAGCCCCGCCGGTGTCAGCGCGCCGGTCTGGCGATTCACCTGAAACAGATGGATTCCGCGACCATTTCCCGGCGGAAGGTCGACCTGGGTGGGCAGTACGTCGCTGAGAGGCGAACTGAACGTTCCGACATACGCCATCAACCCCCCCGTGTTCTGGACCGCTTGAGCGGGCGAACCGGCACCCACAGCCGGCGCGACCGCCAGCCCTGTAAGCGCGCATTTGAGAAAGTCCCGTCGCGAGGGGCCACCCAATATTTGGATCGGCTCGGTCTCGATCCCAACGCGCATCGCATTCGGCATTGCCGTCGTGGACAGGATTGCGTCTTCCATCGCCGGGGAATTGGTGGGGGACTTGCTCATGGGGAGACTCTTGTTCCGAGGAGGGCTTCCGCAGTTCCGTGGATTCCAGCAGCCGAGACACAGGATTTGACTCACGTTGAGAGTCGCATTGCAGGTCGCGACCCTGGTGCTGGAATTCGATCAGCTTCGCGTACTTTCGCAGGAATCGCAACGGCGGGCACCCAGTTTTTCTCCCGCCCGCGCACACCCAATCTCCTCCGCTGACGTTTCCCTCCCGCGACGGTAGAATCGTGGGCCGATTGGTGGCGGGAGGCGATTCCCTTCCACCCGAGCCTCTTCATCCCCCCCCGACATGCACCGCCGAATCGAGAGTTACGAGCAGGCGCTGGAGTTTCTGTACTCCCGCGTCAATTTCGAACGCCAGTCGTCGCACCAGTTCACGGTGGGCGATTTCAAGCTCGATCGCATGCGGCAACTGCTCCGCCGACTGGGCGATCCGCATTTGGCGATTCCCTCGATTCACGTTGCCGGCACGAAGGGGAAGGGGTCGACGTCGGCGATGATCGCCTCGATCCTCACCGCGTCGGGGCGTCGGACTGGGCTGTTCACGTCCCCTCACATTTCCGCATTCGAAGAGCGCCTGACGGTCGACGGTCGGCCCCCCGCCGCCGACGAATTCGTTTCGCTGGTGAACGCGGTCGCCGAGGTGGTGGTCGAACTCGACGAACTCCCGGGAAACTTGGGACCGACGTACTTCGAAATCGCGACGGCGCTCGGATGGTTGTATTTCGCCCGCAGTCAGGCGGAGGTTGTCGTTCTGGAAGTTGGCATGGGAGGCCGGCTGGATTCCACCAATTTGTGCCGGCCCGCGGTCTGCGTCATCACCTCCATCAGCCGGGATCACACCCGCCAGCTTGGCTCGCACGTCGAACAGATCGCCGCCGAAAAGGCGGGCATTATCAAGCCACAAGTCCCAGTGGTTTCCGGCGTACTCGATCCCGGCGCGCGGCAGGTGGTCGAACGGGTGAGTCGGGAGCAGCAATCCCCGTTGTTTCAGTTGGGGCGGGAATTCACCTGCGAGTATTACCCAGGAGGAGATGTGACGCAGTCGGAGGAGATCGGCCGCGAACCGGACGCGGAAGGGATCGATCGTTTTGATGTTCAGACCTCCCGGCAATCCTGGCGCGGACTCCCGTTGCGACTGATGGGAGAACATCAGTCGCGGAACGCCGCATTGGCGATTTCCGTGGTGGAGCGGCTGCGCGAACAGAGCTGGACAATTTCAGACTCCGCAGTCTGGCTCGGTTTGGACCGGGTCCGCTGGGCCGGTCGGATCGAAGTCCTCGCTCGCCAGCCGACGGTGATTGTGGACGGTGCCCACAACTGGGCGGCGATCGCGGCGCTGGTGGAGACGCTCGACCGGCGATTCCGGGCGCGTCGGCGAATCCTGGTGTTCGCGGCGAGTCGCGACAAGGATGTCGCGGGAATGTTGCGGTTGTTGCTCCCCCGATTCGATACCGTGATTCTCACCGCGTTTCACAATAACCCGAGAAATCTGCCCGCCGACGAACTCGCCCGGCTCGCGCGGTCGCTCTCGACCCGGTATGTTCACCTGGCGGCGGACACCACTTCGGCGTGGAAGCTGGCGAAACGATTGGCCGGCCCCCCCGATTTGATCTGCGTGACAGGATCGTTCTTCATCGCGGCGGAATTGCGTGAGCAGATTCTCGACCAGACCCGGGGCAACAGTCCACCCGGGATGGCGTCGGCGGCTCTGACGGTCGAGCGCGACAGCGCGACGATCCCGGCCGGGCCAACCCAAGTCGATGAGCGGGAATGATCGGCGCGGTTTGAGAAGTCCGATTCGGACCAACGAATCGTTGTCATGTTGTTACACTGGAATACGCCGCCTTCACCGCGAATTGGCGTAATGATTCGACCTCCAACAGCCGTAGCCGCCGCATGCCGCCCGACGCTCCGGTCCCGCTCTCCGGGATCCGCCAAACCGTTCTGCAAACTCTTTCATGGATCGCGCTGGGCGGCGTGTCGTTCGGCATCGCCTATTTCGCGACCCACGTCAACCAGCCGAAACCTGGCGACCCGGGCGAAAAGGCCCCAGCCGGGATGGTCTGGATTCCCGGGGGCGAATTCAGCATGGGCACGGACGTGACCGACGGCTGGGACGACGAGAAGCCGGCACATCGCGTCGTAGTCGACGGGTTCTGGATGGACGAACATGAGGTGACCAACTCGCAGTTTCGCGAATTCGTCCAGGCGACCGGCTATCTGACGACCGCCGAACGCGCACCGGACGCTGACGAACTGCTTTCCCAACTTCCCCCGGGAACTCCCCGCCCGGATCCCGCGGACTTGGTCGCGGGGTCGCTGGTTTTCACCCCGACCAAGGGGAAAGTGAAACTCGACGACTTCACTCAATGGTGGCGGTGGACTCCAGGTGCCAACTGGCAACATCCCGAGGGGCCGGAGAGTTCGATCGAGGGCCGGGAAAACCACCCCGTCGTGCAGGTCTCCTGGGACGACGCGCAGGCGTATGCCGACTGGGCCGGCAAGCGACTGCCAACCGAAGCGGAATGGGAGCGGGCCGCGCGCGGGGGACTCGAGGATCAGTTGTATGTCTGGGGGAATGAAGCTCCCACCGACGAAGTCGATGAAGCGTCAAAATTTCGCGCCAATCTGTGGCAGGGGGATTTTCCGTATCGCAATTCCGCCGGCGATGGGTTCGAGCGGACGGCACCGGTGAAGACTTTTGCTCCCAACGGTTTTGGCCTCTACGACATGGCAGGCAACGTGTGGGAGTGGTGTTCCGACTGGTACCAGCGGGATTTGTACAAACACCGCGCCACCAACCGCGTGACACGAAATCCCCAAGGGCCGCAGAAAAGCGCCGACCCAGCCCGGCCGTTCACGCCCCAGCGATCGCAAAAAGGAGGGTCATTCCTTTGCAACGACGGGTACTGCTCGCGCTATCGCCCGTCGGCGAGACATGGGTCTTCACCCGATACCGGGATGTCCCATGTGGGATTTCGGTGTGCGAAGTCGCCCGACAAACAGCCGAATTGAGTTGCGCCGGCGACTTGTGAGCGTGTCACAGGGTTCACTCCCCCGCTGGCACCGTGCGGCGTCCGAATCATTTCGCGACGGACGGCTCGCTTGCGCGGTTTCGCCAGCCCCGAGTGCGTCCAGTGACGGAGATCGCACAGCGGGCCGCGCACTCAGAGAGTGCGGGCTACATTGCGTCTTTCTCCGCTTCGGGTGATTCTACCCCGAAGCGGGCCGTTAACAAAAAAAGGTCGCCGATTTCAGTCGGCGACCTGGCATGTCGACACCCCCAACAGCCCGGCGTTACGCGGGTTGCTTGTGAGATGTTCCGGTGGACGCGATCGTCCGTGAACTACGCCGAGAAACTGCTGCCGCAGCCGCAGCTCTTCACCGCGTTCGGGTTGTTGAACGTGAAGCCGCGTTTTTCGAGGCCGTCGTAGAAGTCGAGAACGGTTCCGTCGAGGAACAGCTCGCTCTTCTTGTCGACAGCGACTTTCACGCCGTGGCACTCTTCGACGACATCTTTCACGGGGTCAGCCGCGTTGTCGAAACCGAGGCTGTACTGGAATCCGCTGCAACCGCCGCCGACCACACCGATCCGCAGCACCATGTTGTCCAGCTTCTTCTCGCTCAACACACGCTGCACTTCTTGGGCAGCCTTTTCCGTCAACGTAATCGGCATGTGACTCACTCCTGATCAGCCCGCCGGTGCAATCCGGGCGAGCGGGGGGCATTCGCGACACCGCAATTAAACACAATTGCGGCTGTGAAAATTATAACAAACCGCCGTGGGAATCAACCTTCGATTCCGCGCGGACACTTCCGTTTCTCTGGAAGCGCATCGCAACTCTTTTTACATGAACGACTTGTGGAAATTTTCCAGATTGCGTCGACGGCCCCGAGCGAGCCTCCCGGACAGCGAGACTCTGTCCACCGTACGGATTTTCCCACCATTTTCCCACAGCGACAGGGACCAACCGACTTCGGTTCCGCATCCCCCTTTCAGGTCAGCCAGAGACGAAGTACATTGGACGGTGTCAATTGTACGCCCCGCAGCCAAAAAACGAGACGACGTCATTCTAAGACGGGTCTCTGACCCGTCCTACAAAAGTGGTGGATAGTGTTTCGGGTCAGAGACCCGTCCTACGGCGGCCACCGCCCAACGTCTCGATTCAGGCCGTGCGGAGTTCAAGCCGCGAACAACGACGGCTGACCGACTGGTTCTCCTTCACTCCTCCTAATTTCCACAGAGCGTGTCGATGCGTTTCACCAAGATGCACGGAGCCGGCAACGATTACGTGTATATCAACGCGTTCAGCGAGAAGCTCCCGGCGGACATCCCGCAACTGGCGATCGCCGTCAGTGATCGACACACAGGAATCGGGTCCGATGGTCTGATTCTGATTTGCCCGTCGGAGGTGGCTGACGCCCGGATGCGGATGTTCAACGCCGACGGCAGCGAATCGGAGATGTGTGGCAACGGGATCCGTTGTGTCGCGAAGTACGTGTTTGACCATGGAATCGCAGCCAAGGACGAACTCAAGATCGAAACGGGACGTGGCGTTCTGACGCTGCAACTGGAGATTACCGGACGGAAGGCCCAGCGGGTGCGGGTCAATATGGGTGCCCCGATCCTGGAAGGGGCGAAAATCCCCACGACGCTGGCGGGAGATCCGCCGATTCGCCAAAAGCTCACAGCCGCCGGTCGCGAGTTTGAAGTCACCTGCGTCTCGATGGGAAATCCTCACTGCATCACGTTTGTGGACGAAGTGAATGACGATTGGGTGTTGCGTGTCGGACCAGAAGTCGAAAAGCACCCCGCGTTCCCTCGCCGAGTGAATGCCGAGTTCATCAAGGTGTTGTCCCCGACCGAGTTTCAAATGCGGGTCTGGGAACGGGGATCGGGTGAGACTCTGGCGTGTGGC
Organism: Planctomicrobium piriforme; assembly: GCA_945860955.1. Classification (GTDB taxonomy): domain Bacteria; phylum Planctomycetota; class Planctomycetia; order Planctomycetales; family Planctomycetaceae; genus UBA10511. Next base: position 10,330 of record CAMATH010000113.1, on the reverse strand, counting down.
ACCGGTGCCTGTGCCGTTGCGGTCGCTGGGGTTCTCAATGGTCTGATGGAGCGTCGCGTGGTTGGGCATCTTCCCGGTGGAGATCTCGAGCTGGAATGGTCGAACGAGGGACCTGTGTTTCTTACCGGCCCCGCCGTGGAAGTCTTTTCGGGAGACTGGCCCGTAGGTAAGTAGTCGGGGTCGATCGCACTGTTCCCGTTTCCATTCGAAAAACCGCTCTTGCAGCAATGAGGGCAAGCCGATATGTTCCGCCCCCTCACATCCCCCAGTCCTTCCTCGACGTCCCCGTCCCCTCCCCACGGATACCCGTTGCGTCGCGTCGGCCGTTGGCTGCTCGTGACGTTGGCGCTGTTGTTCCTGGCCGGCTTCGGTCTCGCGCGTTCTCTCGAACCCGATCCCCGTGGTTTTGGCACACATCAGCGTCTTGGGCTCCCTCCGTGTACCACCCGTGCCCTTTGGAATCTCCCATGCCCCGGTTGCGGCATGACCACCTGCTTTGCCCACTTCACACGCGGCCAGCTTCTGCCGGCGATGCGTGCGAATCTGGCCGGAGTGTTGCTGGCGATTGTCTGTGCGACGGCGATTCCCTGGTGCCTGTGGAGCGCCTGGCAGGGGCGGATGTGGTGGGTCGAAGAGCCGTCACAGTCGCTGATGTGGCTGCTTCTGGCGTTGATGGGGGCCGCTCTGTTGGAATGGGGACTGCGACTGTTGTCGCCGTAGGCTCCCGGGCGAACCAGAATTCTCGGCACCTTCCAGCCGGCGATTCTCTCCGGCGGTTCTGGATGCTGCCGGCAGTTTGTCTACTTCTGAGTTTGTCCGGCTGCCAGATTGTGATTGGCGTGCTGCAAATGGTGCAGGGGAAGCCGTTGCAGACGGCTCACTTCACGCAAAAGACCGGCAAGAGTCTGGATGACAAGAACAAAAAGGTGCTGGTGCTGTCGGCCGCCGACTCCCCTGCCCTCGCAGTGCATCCGTCACTGCCCGTTGACGTCGTCCAGCAGGTTTCTTCGAAGCTCAGGGTGAACGGCATCAAGACCGTAGACACCCTGGAAGTGACGAAGTTCATGGAGTCGGGAGAAATCCTGGACAAAGACAGCGACTACACTTCAATCGGCAAAAAGTTTAAGGCCGACTACGTGGTGCTGATCAGCTTCGACAACTTCGCCACCCGCCAGGAGAACAGTTCCGGGCTGTATCGCGGAACCGCGCGGGCGAAAATCTACGTGTGGGAACTGACCGGATCGGGTGACAAGCGTCGCGCGAATCGGATCTACTCGAAAGTCCACGACTCGAAATACCCGGCTCATCAGCCGATCGAAAGCGACTACGAGAATCATGAACTGTTCCAGCACAAGTTCATGGACATGCTGGCGGAAGAGCTCGCGCGACACTTTTTCGACCATCCGCCCGGAGTCGACATTGGTTCGATCGATGGCTTCCGCGAGCGACTGTTCTGCGTGACGTGACCAACTGACTTTGATCGTTGTTCGTCCGCAGGAAGCGGTCGGCGACAGTGACCAACCCCCCCCACTTTCCATTTCGTGCCCGCGAAGGATCGCTGCATGTCTCTGCTGACTCGCACTACGACTCGCCCTCGCCCGCTGATTTGCCGGCTGGTTCCCGCTGCCGTTCTGGCTTTTCTGGTGGTGGTCAGCAGTGGCTGCAATGTCGTGGTGCTGCTCGGCTACCTGATCCATGGGCCACCCACGATCGAACCCGATTTCCACAAGAAGACCAAGTTGTGGCTCTCGGAAAAGGGAAAAACGACCGCGATTGTCTGCTACGCCCCCAAGGCGTTGAAATGGGATAACGAAGCGGTCGACGCCGAGGTCGCCAAGGTGGTGGCGTTGCGGTTCAATGAACACAAGATCCGGGTGTTTGATCCCGATCGGGTGGAGGCCTGGATCGACAAGAATCCGAACTACGACAAAGTGACCGAAGTCGCCGCCGCATTCAAACTCGACTACGTGGTCCACATCGATATCAAGGATTACAGCCTGTTCGCCGCCCAGTCGTCTGACCTGTACCAGGGACGCTGCGACGCGGTGATCAACGTCTTCAAGATGAACGAAGAGAAGACGGATGGTGAACTGATTTATACAACCGAGGTTCGCTCGCGGTTTCCGTCGCGGTCGGAGAAATCGGTTTACGAGATCAGCCAGGAGGATTTCAAGAACATGTACCTGGCCGCACTGAGTGACGAGATCGGGAAGAAATTCTACGAATCGTATTCGGGCGACGATATCGGCAACGCGGCGCTCCAGTAAACCGGTGTTCGCGGCCAGTGGCGGTGAACAGAATCTTCTGCTAGACTCCCCGATTCGAAAATCGCTCGGTCCGGAGGGCCGGGGCGAGTCGACTTGCACGCCGGCCGCAGGCGGTGAGACTTCACCCAGGCGGCGCAATTGCGACCAGATCGCACGGAGAAGATTCGAGTTCCATGGCCAAACGAACCATCAATCGACGAGAACTGCGGGAGCAGGCGGAAGCGGCTGAAAAACGGGGCGTAACAATCTCCCCGGATGACGCCGACACGGGCGAAAAGTCCGGCAAAACCAAAGAGAAGAAGAAAGCGGCCGCCAAACCGAAACGGGTCAAAGCGAAGGTTATCATCCGGAAACGGTTGATCTGGGGGGTCTTCAGCGGCACGATGAAGGAAGAGGGGCGGTTCGCGTACGCCGAACGGGAAGCGGCCGACGCGCGTGCCGCCGACCTGACGGCGAAGCACAAGAAGACCTACTTCGTCCAGCCGATCAAGGAGCCTTTGGGCGACAAGGTGATTGAAGCCGAGGACGAAGCGGAAGTCGAAGTCGAAGTCGAGGCTGAGACTGAGACTGAAGCGGACGTCGACGCAGATGTGGATGTAGACGCAGACGAGTAGAGGCGGGGAGCGGCTGAGATCCGGCCGCTTCCACAGCCTACCGGCATTTGTCATGAATTTTCGGAAAAACGGTGTGCCGCATCGCGGCATGCCGTTTTTTTGTTTTTCGCAATCCCGCACTGGAGACAAGGCCGGGAATCGTTGGAATTCTCGGAGACGTTGTTCAGCACGACAGACAATTAGAACCCGTCCATGACCAATTTTGTGGTTTGTGAAATCCTTCGGACCAACCGAACCACCAGCGGTAGGGCAAAGTTGGCGATCATGTGACATTTAGCGGGCGGTTGATTTTTGTGTTTGCCTTTCGTGTGTTTCGTGCCTTTCGTGGTTCTGATTGTCCGTCAAACCAAGAACAAACAACGGGCTAGGTCATCGCAGATGCGAAATCGTCCGGCACTGCCTCAAATCGCTCGCTCACGGTGTGAGCAGAGATTGGGAACTACGAAAGGCACGAAACACACGAAAAAAAAGAAAAAGATAGGGGGTTTGAGTCGACATGCGCTGAGGAATGCCCTTGGTGAACACTCCTGGTGCGCCTGAAACGCCGCCTGTGGCACCCAAAGTCGCGTGAAACCGGGCCGTTGTTTGAAAGGCTGTATCTTCAACCACCCGCCTGAGTTGCAGAAGAGTGCCACGGCCAGCGACCAACGGGAGTCAACCGTGCAAGTGTCAACTGACGCTGCCACCGGAAACGCTGCCGATTCTCGTAATTTAGCCAATCACCAGAATACGGTCGTGATCTTGGACAGGTTCTTTGCCATATCACGCCCCGCCGACGACTTCAAACTGGGCCGTCGAGCCTTCCGGCTTGATCAACTCCACTTGGAACTCTGGATCTTCGCGGTCCGAAATCTCAACTCGCATGATCAGCGAATGTCGACCTTGTTCCGGTGTCGCCTCAAATCGCGATTCTCCCACCAACGGCTGCGCGTCGACCCACGCCTGAAAACGTTCCGTCGCATCCACGCGAAACGCGATCGCCCCGGGTTCGTTCACCTGGATTTCGCCGCGGAGAATCACCACGGTCCGCCCAGGCTGTTTTCGCAATTCCCGCAGTGGAAACAGCCCCGAGACCTTGCCGTAGGCCGAACTCCACGCTTCCGGAGCGCTCCCCAAAACGAACTGCCGGATGTGATCCAAGTGGGGAACTTCGTCAACCAGTTCCGGGGTCGGGTTCGACAGGACTTGCCAGCGCTGAATTCGCGGGGCGGTCTGCACGGAATAGGGGCCGGGTTTCCCCAATTCTGAAACGAACCGAATCAGATCGAGAAGTTCGTCCCGGGTCAGAAACTTCGTCAGCCCCATCGGCATCATCGAAGCCCCCTCGGATTCCTCTTCGATGTCCGCAGTCGGAATGATCTGCACCTTGCCTTGCGCATCGCGGATTCGCACGCGTGTCTCGTCCCGATCGATGACCACTCCCGACAGCACTTTGCCGCTCACCAGTTCGAAGACCCGCGTGACGTATTGTTCCTTGACGGCGAGATTCGGATTCAGAATGGAATTCGCCACATAGTCAATCGGTGACGACCCCCCCAGCGCGCTCAGTTCGGGACCAACCTGGCCCCCCGCGCGACTCACGCTGTGACACCGCATGCAGCTCACATCGGTCCGACGAAACACCAGCTCTCCCCGGGCGGGATCCCCCTTGACCGGGACCTCCGCGACGATTTTGGCGACTTCCTCGGGTGTCGGTGGAGGGAGGTCGGCGGCGATTCCCGCAGCCTTACTGAGGACGTTGGACAATCCCCCGTCGCTCCGGCCAACCGAATACATCGTCCGTAACGCCCGTTTCGCGACGTCGACCGAAAGAGAGACCTTTTCGAGCGCTCGGGCCAGTTCATCCGACCCGTCCTTACGGTCAAAAAATGCGTCGAGCAATGGACCGCTCTCGTCGCCGGGCGAGGCGCTCGCCAGCACGGCGGCCGCCTGCGTCGCGGCGAGTTTCACATCGAACCCCACGAGACCGGCCGCAGCCTGAATCCGGGTGGAGATTGGCCTCCCTTTGTCGCACAGGGCGATCAGCGTTTCTTCGCTCTCGGCGTCCCCTTCGGCCACCAGACCGGCGATCGCGGCTTTCCGAAGGTCCGCAGACGAATCGACATCGAGCGCGATTTTTCGCAACAGCGGACGAGCCTCCGCCAGCCGACACGCCCCCGCCAGACGAACCGCCGCCAATTGCAGCGCGACCTCTTTCTCTTCGAGCAGGCGGGCGATGCCGGCGAGATCGCCTGTCGGTTTCACTTTGCGGGTCATCGCGGCGTCGGTCAGCCCTGCGATCGCTTTCAGGCGGACCGCCGCAGTCATGCCGGCGGGATCCAACACTTTGTCGAGAACCACCCGCAAGTCGTGTTCATTGCCCCGGACACAGATCATTTCCACGACGGCTGGCTGCCGATCCGCCGGCAGTTTTCCACTGCGGTAGAGCTTGAGCAGCGGTCCGACCGCCGATGGGGGATCTTCGCCCAGTGCGACCGAGCTGTGGAGTGCGCCGATGAGGGCCACACACAGACAAAACATCACCAAAAACCGCACACAGCGAAGAGTCATCACACCGCGATCCTGAAACCCCAATCCGGGGTGGGAATGTTCAAACAAGTCCAATGGATGTCGCTGCCGGCGATTGAATTGCGTGAATTCCGTTCGACCAACGGACGCGATCCCTCGCCGCACTAATAGCGTGGCAATGCCGGATCGATTTCGACCGCCCATTGATCGATTCCCCCGGCCATGCTCTGCGCGTGTTCAAATCCCTGGTCGCGCAACCAGCGGGCGACTCGCAGACTCCGGCCACCATGGTGGCAGTGGACGATGACCTGCGATTTTTTATGGTCTTCCAGTTCCGCGACGCGGCTCGCGATTTCACTCATCGGCAGCAGTTGTGCCGCCGCGAGATGGACGAGGGAGTGTTCGTCTTTCTCGCGACAATCGATGAACACGATCGGCTCTGCGGCGTCAAGTTTCTTCTTGACAGCCGCGCACTGGATTTCGATAGGGGTGGGCGAAGGGGACATGCGAACCAGATTCAAAGGGAGGACGGGAAACACCGCGAGTATAGTCCGGCCTGAAGGGACGCGAACAGTCAACCGCCGCTCGGCCTCACCAGCAAGTCGGGGAGCGAAATCGCCTCTCCCTTCACGGTGATGGTGATGATTGGCCAGTCGCTGGCCGGCGTGACCAATTCGAATCCCTCATCGGTCACCAGGATGGTGTCTCCCACCATCGCCCCGGCCACTGAGGGATGCCAGCAGATCGCCAGATGCGGTTCAATGATCAACTCGCAGTCGGGGGTCAGAAGCGTCTCGCAAGGACGGTAGCCGGTCACCTCGGCCTGGTCGGCGAGTCGCCATTCATCGACCAGATTCTGCTTCTCGTAGATCCGTTTCACTTTCGGCCAGATATCTCGAAACATCATGCCGGATTGGGTGAAGTGCATTCCTGTCGCGCACAGCATGGTCGATTTGTGAAACGCTTCCACAAATCCTCCTGTCGGCAATCCGAACAGCACGGTACGCGTCGCGGTGCAGTGCAGTCCATCCCGCGATCCTGTCGCGGAGATCATCGCACACCGCTTCATCTCGGACGCTCCCCCAGTCCACTGGCGATACGTGGCGGTTCGCCCATCGACGCAGGCCCGCAGTCGGACGGGGTCGACTTCGCGTCGTAACAGCCGGTGGGCCAATTGCGCGTTGATTTCGGCCTCCGTTTGACCCAACTCGACATTGCGTGCCGTCGCCTCGACGGAATGCGCGACCTCCTGCCCGAGTTTGCGCATCCGTTCACGTTCAATGGGTCCAAGTGCCCGCCGCAGGGACAGCACGGAATCCGCCAGATAGGTTCCGGAAACCAACGCCGCGGCCGAATGGCAGTCGACCGCCACTTTGCGACCGCGACACAGGTCGGCAAGCAGCACCTCACGTGGTTCGTGCCATGCGCGTTGCTTGAGTTGGAACCCGAGTCCCCCCAGTTTCCGGTCAAAGAGAAACGACGCATCGATGTTGTTCGCGGCCACAACCCGAGCGTCCGCCGTCAGAAACAAGGCGGCCGTTGATTGTCCCGGGTTGGATTGCGGACAGGGTGATCCCGACGTGAGCCAACTGAAATTCGGGGGTGTCTGCAACAACCAGGCATCGAACCGTTTCGCGACCAGCAGTTCCGCGAGGCGACGGTGCTTTCGGTCGACGTCGTCGTACCGTTCAGGATCGGTGAACTCGAACTCCCCGGAGGAGATCGGTTGCGATGTGTCGGGAGAGTTGCTGGACATTGGGGGAACAACGGTGACTCTTCCGACGTGAGACGCCCCTGCGAGGTGCGAGGTGTTGATCGTCAGAATGATGAACTCATTTTCACTTTAACGTGGGGCATGGGCGTTTGAGAAGTTGAATTGATTCCGACGTCGGTGTTGACCGAATGGAAAAAGTTGTTAGGATACCGAACCTTCCCGAGGGACGGCATGTCTGCCGTCTCAGTACTTCACGCACGGGGCGTGGCTCAGCCTGGTAGAGCGCCTGGTTCGGGACCAGGAGGTCGCAGGTTCAAATCCTGTCGCCCCGACTTTGACATTTTGTGACATCGAGTCAAGAACTGAGCCAAAACCCCCGCAATCGCGGGGGTTTTGGCGTTTCCCCCCCTACCCGTCCGCGTCAGGTTGTGACACCAGCAGACAATCCGAGTCACCCGAAATGCAGCGCCGCATCTCAGGCCAAAATTTCTGCCGGTCCGAGCTTGGGAACCACAATTTTGCCGACGGCTCGGGCCTGATCAGCAATCCCGATGTGAGTGAACTTTTTCTTCGTCTTGCTCGACAGGAAAGCTCTGCTTCCCTTCGATCGGCAACACGCCGATCTGGGCGCGATTCGGCCGGCTGGCACCAAACGCCCTCGCGCCCCCGTTTCCATGCCAGGGCAGGGCGTGCAGCGGCAGGCGACTTGGAAACACGATGACGCTGTTTTCGGGGAGTCGATCGGCCGTGCGGGGAGCAAAGCCGTAGGGGGAGCCCATCCGGCAAGCTGGGTTCGTCTTGCCTCTTCGGTGCGATTTTGAGAATCGCGCGGTATGGTTCGAACCGGCGAAGATGCTAGTGCCCCGTCCAGCCTAAATCTTCGGGTAGAGTCGCTTCAATTTGATGCGGGCTTTCTCGATGGTGAATTGCCAGTCGACGGCCCGTTGCTTGGCGTTGGTGCGAGCCGCCCGAGCGGCGATTTCCGATTGCAAGATCGCGATATCGGCGATGCGACGATCGCGCAGGCATTGGCTGGTGAGACAACTCAGTTCGCATTCCGCCACGTTGAGCCAACTGCCGTGCTTTGGCGTGTAGACGAAGTTGATCCTCCGTACGTAATCGCGAGCCTTCTCGGGGAAAAACGCTTCGTAGAACGCCCCCTTCGTATGTGTGTTCAGGTTGTCGCAAACCAGAGTGATTCGCGGTGTCTCGGCGTACCGGGTGTCGAGTAATCGGGCGACTTCATGAGCCCAGTCGACCTTGGTGCGGCGCGGCCGAGCGGTCGCCTCGCGGAAACCTGACAGCGGTTCGGCGAACATGAAGATGCTCGCCGTTCCCCGGCGCTCGTATTCGTAGTCGACGCGTGTGGGGTGCGCCTGGGTCGAGGGGATCGGCACCCGCGTCTCCCCAATCAGTTGCACCGGCTGCTCGTCCATACAGACCACCGGGCAGTCGGGATCGTAGGCTTTTTCGTAGGTCTCCAGCACCTCCTCCATGTGCGCGACAAACTCGCCGTCTGCGTCGGGAGGAATCACCCAGTATTCGATTTTCCGCTTGGTCATTCCGTTTTTTTTAGCGTTTGCCGGACCGTCTCGGGACTGATGGATTCCACGACCTCCAGTTCTACCAGTTGGTCAGCGAGCAAGCGGAGCGTCCATTGCCCATAGCCGGCTGGCGGCTTTCCCAACCGCAGAGCGATTAGTTTCGCCTCTGCGGCTCCGTCCAGCAACTTGGGAGTGGGAGGCGTCATCCGTTTCTTGCGTACCAGCGCCGCCTCGAAGCCTTCCAGGACGAACTCCCGCCGCACATTTTCTATGGTCCGAATGCTACAACCAACGGCCTCGCCGATCTTCTCGTCCTTCCAACCCGGACCGTCGACATCTGCCTTCAGCAGGATCAGTGCCCGCCGCAGCTTCTCCGACTTACCTTTCTGGTTCTTGACAGTCGCTTCGCAGACCGAGCGTTCCTCGTCCGTGAGGCGCACAACGTATTTCTTGAGCATGGGAACCTCCTTGTAACCGCAGAGATTCCCCAAAAACGCCGATATTGGCAACCCCAATATTTAGCTCGGACGGAGCACTAGTCTGTCGCAGCTTGGTCAGGTCTACGAACTACAGACGCCCGAACTGGCTGGGCCCGCCGGAACAGTACAGGAAGGCGACCGATTTACCGGGGCGGTTGACACCAGGCGCCTCGGCACGGCCGCGGAAACCGCGGAGGTCGGCCAGCCCGAGGGAGCCCAAACTGAGCCAACCAGCGCGCCGACCCCGGCGTGACATCGTGGCGATACACGGGCTGTCCGACGAGGTAGTCTCAGTGAGCCTGTACGACTACCACCCAGGCAACAATCAACAGTTCGAATCTTGCAATGCCCGGTCGACCGACTCAATCGCAGTTGGGAAAGAATCGGTTGACGTAGGCGATTGAGGGGGCCACCGCAGCGGCTAGTTGACCGTCTCAGGCCCCCCGTTGTTCAGATCGTTGACCACGTCACCGGTGAACATCCAGAACCAGTCAAGAGGCAGGCCGCCGGTAAGGAAGTCGCTGGGGGATCCATCCGTGAGCACTGTCAACGCGGTCAGGGTGAAGGTTCCATTCCATCCCCCTCCATTCCGGAGATTGGTGATCCGGTCCCCGTAGTTCAGGTCGAGCCGGGTCCACTCGTCCCAGATCGCCTTGATCGCCGTCCAGTTGAGAACCCTGGTCGACTCGTTGTAATACGTGGTCAGCCCACCGATCACGATGTCTTCGTCGTCGCCACCATTCAGGTTGTCGGCGCCGTTGCCGCCGACGAGGAGATCCCGACCCGCCAGGCCGACGATCGTATCGATCCCCGCGCCGCCAAAGATCACATTGGCCAGACTGTTCCCCGTCAAGGTGTCGTTCACCGACGAACCGATGAGCATTTCAAACGCATCTCCGGCAGCGAGCCGCAGGGACAGGTTGGCGTTCACTGTCTGGGTGGTCGCCAACCCCAGGTTGACCGTCACCGCGACCGTGGTCGGCCCGAAGTCCAGCAGGTCGAGTCCTTCCCCGGCCGCTTCCACCAGTACGTCGGTCCCCAACGCGGCAGTGGCAGTGAAGCGGTAGGTGTCGTCTCCCAGGCCTCCCGCGAGGGTGTCGTTGCCAGCGAGACCGATCAGGGTGTCATTCCCCCCATTGCCCGTGAGGATGTTGGCCAGGGTGTTTCCCGTCAGCGCGTCATGCCCCTCACCGCCAAGCACGGT
>CAMATH010000112.1 GCA_945860955.1 Planctomicrobium piriforme | reverse complement strand
GAAGCGACTGCGACCCCCGCACCCGAGACCGGATAATGGCAGCGGCCTGAGGCAACTTCTCCACCTCCGTAAACTCGCGCACTCAATCGACGCCTGCGACGAGCGCCGCCGGACCGCGCGCCGACCGCGGGGTTATTGAGCAGTTACGCGATCTGGCGGGGAATTTTGGCGGGCCGGGAATTCCACACGCCTGGCGTTATCGCAACTGGGTGATCGACGCGTTCAATCGTGATCTGCCGTACGACCAGTTTCTGCGCGCTCAAGTCGCCGGGGATCTCCTCCATCCCGATCTCGCCCCCGCGACCGGTTTCTTCGCACTCGGTCCGACCTATGTCTCTGACGGTGGTGATCCCGACGCGATCGCCCAGGCGCAATCGGAAACGCTCGATGACCGGGTCGACACTCTGAGCCGGGGCCTGCTGGGGCTGACCGCGTCGTGCGCCCGTTGCCACGATCACAAATTCGACCCGATTCCCCAACTCGATTACTACTCGCTCGCCGGGGTGTTCAACAACGTCCGTATGGCCGACCATCCCCTCGTTTCCCCCGAGACGGTCAAGGCGTTTCACGATCACCAGAGACTGATCCAGGAACAGGAGAAGCAGATCCGCGAACTGGATGAACGGGTGAAGAAAGAGAATCGACAACCGACCGAAGCGGAGCAGGCTGACCGCGCCCGATTCGAGGCGGAACTGAATCGACTTCGCCAAACCGCTCCTCCCATGTACCCGGTCGCGCACGGCCTGGGCGAGAGTGGCAACGCCGACATGCACCTCGCAATTCGTGGCAACCTGCGGAAACCGGGACAAATCGCGCCCCGGAGGTTTCTCAGAATTCTCTCACCCGAGTCGGCACCGGCGTTCGCCCACGGGAGTGGTCGGCTTGATCTGGCCGAGGCACTCGCGAGTCCCGAAAACCCGCTCACCGCCCGAGTCTTCGTCAATCGCGTCTGGCTGAATCTGTTGGGTCGCGGATTGGTTCGAACTCCCAGTAACTTCGGGGTGATGGGGGAGAAGCCGACCCACCCGGAATTGCTCGACTGGCTGGCTGCGGAATTTCAGGCCCCCGACGCCGGCGCACCCGACGCCGGCGCGAATCCGCCAATTCCGTGGTCGATCAAGCGGTTGCAGCGGCTGATCCTGCTGTCGGCGACATACCGCATGAGCAGCCGGGGTGAGTCGGCGGGCCTGGCTGTCGACGCCGACAACCGCCTGTTGTGGCGTGCGAACCCCCGGAGGCTGGATGTCGAGTCCTGGCGAGACGCGTTGCTGTCGGTCACCGGGGAACTTGAAAAGACCGTGGGTGGCCCCTCGGTTGACAATCTGATGACCAGCGTCCGACGCACCCTGTACGGCGCCGTCAATCGGAACGGGGATCAGTTCGAACACCAGGTGTTTTTGCGACTCTTCGACTTCCCGGCGTCAAGGGCGAGCAGCGAAGGGCGGAACACGAGCGCGATTCCCCAGCAGTACCTGTTCCTGATGAACAGTCCATTCATGGCCGCCCGTTCGCAAGCCCTCGCGAAGCGACTTGCGGGGAGTTTCGACAACGATTCGGCACGCATCACCGCCGCCTATCAGTTGCTCTACTCGCGCAATCCCACCGACGAAGAACGGGGGATTGGATTGGAGTTTCTGGCGCTGCCGGTCAATCCCGAGGAACCGAGCCAGTTGAGTCCGTGGGAACGATATGCGCAGGTAATGCTGTCGGCGAACGAACTGATGTTTCTTGAGTAGCGCGGCCGCTTCAATCGAACAGACGCAATTGTCCCCGCGCGTCGCGTGGTGGACGGAATTTTGTGTAGTCGAGAGTTGGCGGTTTCGCTTCCAGTCCGTTTTTTCGGGAGAAGACACGAAAGGTCTTCGCGATCTGGTCGGCCAATTCGCCGGTCCCCCGCATGCGGGAACCGAAGTGCGACTGATTCCAGGCCCCGTCCCGCGTCTGGCGGATGAGCGTCTCGATTCGAGGGGCGTGGCTGGGACGGAAGCGGGCGATCCAGTCGCGAAAGACCGGTTCCACCGCCAGCGGTAGTCGCAGCAGCACGTAGCCGGCGGATTTGGCCCCCGCTTTGGCGGCGGCCGCCAGGAGCGCGGGGAGTTCCGAATCGTTGAGCCCCGGTATGACAGGGGCGGTCATCACACGGACCGGAACGCCGGCCGCGGTCAATTGCTCGATCGCCTTGAGCCGGGCCTCGGGGGAACTGGTGCGCGGTTCCAGTTCGCGCGCCAGTTCTCGATTGAGTGTGGTCAGGCTGATGCTCGCCTCCACCAGATTCTCCGCCGCCATCTGCCGCAATAGGTCGAGGTCACGCACAATCAGCGCGTTCTTTGTAATCAGACCGATCGGCTGCCGCGCTTCCCACGCGACTTCCAGACAACCGCGTGTCAGCCGAAATCGCCGTTCCGCTGGCTGGTAACAGTCAGTCACCCCCGAAAACGTGATCAACTCAGGCTTCCACGTTTTTCGGCAGAGGAATTCCCGAAACAGACGCGGAGCCTGTTCTTTCACGAGAATCTTGGACTCAAAATCGACGCCCGCGTTGAGGCCGAGATATTCGTGGTAGGGGCGGGCGTAGCAGTAGGCGCATCCATGCTCGCAGCCACGATAGGGATTCAGGCTGAAGCGAAAGGGAACGTCGGGGCTGCTGTTTTCCGAAATGATCGACTGACTGGCGTCGACGAGAAACTGGGTAGGCACCTTGCGGTCACCGAGCAGCTCGTCGAAGTCATGTTCGAAATGTTCGAAGTCGGGAACGACTGCGATGGGGACGAAGCGATTCTGAGGCGCCAGCCCCGTCCCGCGCCCTTTCACCGGGGCGTTCCACTGGCTGTTTGGATCGGCGGTTGCGGACATTCCGTGAGGCTACTATTCTACAGTATACTTCACAAGTGAACGACCAGGATGGATCATCGACGGAAATCGCGGGACGAAGTGTCTCGCGGAATCTCGCAGCAAATCAGGAAGGACGCAGATGACAGGTTACACGGTTCACACGGGGTCGACGGAGAAGTTCGCGGAAGGGTTTGACAAGATCTTCGGTTCGGCTGGCAAAACTCCCGCAAAGAAAGCGGCTAAGAAAGCCACGAAGCCAAACGCCACGAAAAAGGCGAAGAAGCCGAAAAAATAATCTGGCAAAGGCGAGCCGATCGGCGTCAGCCGTCGGGTTTTCACGGCGTGCTTGGCGCACAGATTCGCGGCGAATCTCACTGATCGGTGCCGACCGGCATACCTGGATTGCACACGTCTTCCGGAAGACCCGGTGGCTGACGCCGACCGGTTCGCCAAACGCCGTGTCACGTCCCCGCCCGCTGGCTCTCTTCGAGTTGGCTGATCAAATCGCGGATGTAGTACACGGTTTCCTGAAACCTCGGCTCGCGCTGCATCTCTTTCGAAGCTTTGTCCGAAGTCTGGATGTGCATTTCCTTGAGGATCGTCCCGGGGGAGTTGCTGAGGACGTAAATCCGGTCTCCCAGGAACACCGCTTCCTCGATCGAGTGGGTGATGAAGAAGACAGTCGCTTCGACTTCGCGCCATAGCGCCAGCAGCAGATCCTGCATGTTCATGCGGGTCATGGGATCCAGCGCGCCGAACGGTTCGTCCATGAGAATGATGCGGGGCTTCAGGATCAGCGTTCGGGCGATCGCCACGCGCTGTCGCATTCCGCCCGACAGTTCGTGCGGATACTTCTGCGCGTCGGTCTTCACGTTCAGCCCCACGCGATCAATCCAGTGTCGGCCGAGTTCGTACCGCTCGTTCCGACGCATCCCCTGACACTCCAGCCCGAAGGTCACGTTGTCCAGCACGGTGCGATGGTCAAAGCTGGTGTAGTCCTGAAACACCATCCCCCGGTCTGGCCCGGGACCATAGACCGGCTGTCCGAACACCAGCACCCGGCCGGCGGTCGCGGGGTGTTGCGGGCCGAGGCCGGCGATCAGTCGCAAAATCGTACTTTTCCCGCACCCGCTCGGCCCCAGCACACAGATGAACTCACCTTTCGCGTCCAAGTCTTCGACGACGAAATTCACGTCGCGAATCGCGGTGAACGCGTTGGGTTGACCCGCGTTGTAGGTCTTCGTGACCCCGTGAAATTCCACGACCGGCGGCCGGGTGCCTGCCGATTCCTTGCGGGCAGGATTCAACACCTCCCCCATCCCGACCAACTGGCCTGGCTCGGCAGAGGGACTTGTGGCGGGCTTGTCCGCGGCGCTGTCGGTCATATCGTCTTACTGCTTCGTCGAGGGAATGCCCGGGACCGGGGACGCGGCGGCGCGATGGAACAGCAGATGTTTCAGGTCTTCAGCAGCATGCAGCGTCGCCCGGACGCATCGATTCAACAAGCCCCGCCCGCCGAATTCGTGAGGGAACAGCTCACGCTGCACCCAGTACAGCGCCCGGTCGATCGCCAGTGCCACGACCGGGATGATCAGCAACACCAGCAACACGTTTTCGCGGTTGTTCCGCTTCATCGCGACGTTGATGATGCTCCCCAATCCCCCCGCTTCGTTCCCGAACTTGATCGTCTCGGCGAGCATGATGTAGCCAAACGCCAGGCCGAACAGCAGACGCAGCGAGTTGAACACCGACGGCAGAGCCAGCGGAATCAGCACTTTAAAGATCACCTGCCACCACCGCGCGCCGAGCGTGAATGCCGTGTCGACGTACTGGCTGCCTACGGCGCGAACCGCCTGTGCCGTATCGGATAACACGAACGCGACGCACGCCAGAAAGATGAACATCACTTTCTGAAACTCGGCGATTCCAAACAGCGCGAAGGTCAAGCCGACCAGTGCCGCAAGTGGAATGTTCCTGCCGAAAATCGACAAGGGGAGAAAGAACGCATGAATCCGGCTGTAACAGCCGCAGAGAACGCCCAGCGGAATTCCCACTACCGCCGCCAGACCGAATCCCAACAGCAGCCTGCGGAGCGACACAAACAGGTTGCGGGGAAGCGCCTCTTCCGACCAGACATCGGTCCAACGCTGCGCCCAGGTGCGGGGAATCGGATCTCCTTCTTCCGTGTACTCGACACTCTCTCCGCCGAAAATCAGGTCGGGGAGGTGTGACACTGTTTCCCCCGGGCTCGGAAGTGTCAGCGGGCCGATGATCCGCTGCTCACCGGTTCCCAGCGTGACAAACCACCAGACCGCCAGGCAGAGCGTCAAACACAACCCCCCCAGTACAACGACCTCCCACGCGGGAGCCACGTCGCGCAAGGCGAACCATTGCGCCAGAAACCCCGGCGGTCGGCCGGCGGGAAGAGGCTGAGCCGACCCACCATCGGGAACACTCGCAGCGGTCGGGGGGGGCGACCCCGTTGGGGTTGGGGCGCTCATCGACTATTCCTGTTCCGCCGAATAGACCTTGATTTCCACGCGGCGGTTTTTGGTGTGGTTGTTGGGATCGCTCTTGTCGGCGGGAACCTCCCACCCTTTCCCTTCCACCTGGAATCGCGACGGATCGAGTTCCTTGTATTTCCGTAACAGCGCCTCTTTGATCGAGTTCGCCCGGTTGAGCGACAGCTCCTTCACCAGCGAATCGGGAACCTCGCCGCGCTTGGAGGCGTCGGTGTGTCCCTGAATCAAAATGTAGGCGGCTCCAAACTGGCCCGCAAGTTTCGCGATCTCGTCGAGTGTCATCTCCACCGTCGCGTCGTACAGTTCCTCCACGTCCTTTCCGTCGACCTTGCGTGTCACCTTTTTGAACAGATCCCAACTGTTCGGGAAGAACTTCACCACGACCGTGTTGGTGAGAATCTCACTCTCGGCCAGTTCGCTGATTGTTTTTGGTGTGAGTTGAATCTGGTACTCGTCGCGCTGCGCGGCGTATTTCGGTTCCTTCCCCAGCTTTTCGATGACCGAAGAGTCCATCACCTGATCGAACGGGACCGAGCGATTGCGAATTCGCCGATCACGCCGATAGAGCAGATACGACTGATTCCACACCCGCTCGAAATTCGTCGGATTGTTCTGGTTGATGAAGAACTGAAAATTCTCGGCCCAGTTGGTGCTATGGGCGTCCCCCTGCATGTTCAGAGCGTCGGTCGCGGGGATGTTGTACCCCTTCGACATCAGCTCGGCGAGCTGCTGCTTGGCGGCCTGATCCTTCAAATCGATCATCGCGTCGAAGATTCCGCGGACCAGCGCTTCGATGATCCCCGGTTCATCGCGGGCGAAGTCGGCACGCGAGAACCAGATGTCGGCGATGAGCTTGTTCGCCTGCTGGGTCGTCACCAGCAGCCGATTTCCCTTGACCTTCGCCAGGTTGTAAATATCGGGTGCCCACGAGACACACGCGGAAATCGATTTGTCAGCGTTGAAGGCGGCCGCCGCCTGGAACGCGTCATCGGTGAAAATCATCTCCACCTCACCCGGCTGCAACCCCCCGGCAACCAGCATGTTGAGGGCGAAATAGTGTGAGGGCGAGTTCTGGGCCAAGACGATCTTCTTGCCGCGGAGGTCGCCAACCGTTTTGATCGAATCACGGACCACGATTCCATCCCCCCCGTTGGACCAGTCGACCTGCTGGAAGATGCGGGGCATTACACGGGCGTCGCGCGGCTTGCCCGCGCCATCGACGAACCCGCCCAGAATCAGCGGGAGCATGTCGAGCGTTCCCCAGCCAATGTGGACTTGGCCGGTGGCATAGGCGTCGCGCATTTTTACCGGGTCATCGATCAGCACGAGTTCGACTTTGAACTCCTTGCCGTCGGAGGTCTTCCAGGCCTTCTTCCCCTCGAAGCCCTGATTGGCGTAAATGATCGGACCCCAACCTGCCCAGACGTTGATCGCGAACCGGACGGTGTTATCGGTACTGGCGAGAGGTTTGTAGGCGGCGGCACCGGGAGGATCGGGAAGCCGTTCTTCGCGGGGACGAAGTTTGAACTCGGTGACGGTGGTGGGACTGGCCGACTCGTCATGTGCCTCGGCTGCAGTGGGATCCCCTCCCCCCGCTCCCCCGCCACCAGCGTCACCGCCCCCAGCGGGGCCACCCGCGCCGCCCCCGTTCGCGGCCCCGCCATTGGCCTTGGGGGGAGCGTTCTCGGGAGCCCGCGAGCGATTGATCGCGAAGGCGACCAACCCCACGACGACCGCCGCCACCGCGACGTAAAACAATGGTTTCGGCTGACTGTTCATTTCATCACCGGTACTTGACTGTGCGCCGCCAGGGATCGCGCGGGAGTGGGAACACCACCAACCGGCGGCTCGGTCGGCAGGTTGCCAGGGGATGAATCACCCGGCAATTAGGTTCCGCGGAACTTCAACGTAAAATCGCAACGCAGGGTTCAAACTGCTGTGAGGCACCCAGGGAAACTCACAACGGCCCTTCCTCTAGGGACGCCATTGAGTCCGGGAGTGTTTGACATCCTGCAACTCGTGCAGCGCCTCCATGATGTTGTACGCAGTCAGTTCGCACAACAGTCGGGTGACCTGGGTATGGAGCGCGTCACCCAACTGCGGCTCAACTTCCTTCATCAAAGCGACAAGCCGGGCTTCCTGCGCGGTCAGTTCGGACGTGTCGACGCGGCCGTCGGCCATGACGTCGAGAAACGTCGTCAGCTTTTTCGCGTAGTCGTCGATCAACGTCGTTTCCGCTTTGTCGTCGAGCCAACTTTGGCGGGGGGCAGCCATGAAAATCCTCGGAACGGGAAAGGGAGTGAAATGGGAATCGGACACGGAGACAGTTGTCATGCCGGTATCGTGGCGAACGACGGGTCAATCCAGCAGCACGCGAATTTTGGACATGCGTTCCTGCAAACGGGCACGCCCTTCCAGGGCCGAGACTTTGGCGCGCCACTCCGGGGGAAGAAAACTCATTTGGGTGCATTCCAGCACCGAGGCGAGTTCCTGGTACTCTTTCTCGAGTCCCTGGGCCGAGGGAATGAACTCGCGGAACGCCAGCTCGATGTCGGCCCGGGTGGCGACCGAACGTCCGTCGGCCAGCATTTGCCGCTTCGCGGTCAGGACAACCGATTCGATGTCCGCGCCACTGAGAAACTGGTTCGGCTGGATCGCGGGGATCGCGTCGCCTTCAAGGGCCAGCTTGTTCTTCTTCGCCAACACCTTGAACATCTCGGTGATCTCGGCTTCATCCTGCGGGTAGAACAGGGGAATGTGGACTTCGGCGCGTCCCTGGCGTTTCAGGTCGATCGGCAGCAGCTCGGGGCGGGCGGTCATCAGCATCCAGATGATCTTGCCGCGATATTGGGTGTCCCCCATCTGGCTGGCGATCATCGCGAAGACGCGGCTGGACGTTCCCGAATCGCCTCCGGCCTCGCGGTCTCCCAAAGACGCGTCCGCTTCGTCAATCATCACCACCACCGGACCAAGCGAGCGAAGGACCGTCAACACCTGCTCGAGATTCGACTCGGTCTCACCCACGTACTTGGAGCGAAAGTTCCGCAACTTCACGCAGGGAATGCCGACCGAGCCGGCGTAGCACTCGGCGAGAAACGTCTTGCCCGTCCCCACCGGTCCGGTGAACAAATAGCCCATCGGTGCGGCGTCGAGTCGACCCTGCTGCAACAGTTCCGCATCCTGTCTCAGCCGATCTTTCGCCGCCTGTTGACCGACGACAAGCTCCAGCGTGTGTTTCGGCTCGACGAATTCCACGAGACCGCCACATTGACGCTCGATCAGCGTTTTCTTCAATTGCTTGAATCGGTCGCGGTTGACGGGGCCAGAGGTCTTGCCCTGTGACAGCAGCGCCTGGAGATTCGTCAGGCTCAGACCATTGGACAGGTCGGCAAGTTGCTCTGGTGTGAATTCCGTGAGCTTCTGCAAACTCTGCGACCGCTCCATCCACTGACAGAAACGGAGCCGCTCCGCCCGGTCCGGCAGCGGAATCTGAATCGCCGCCGCATGTGGGCTGCTGACCAGTCGCTCGTTGACTTCGCTGAGTTTGTCGGCGATCAGGCAGAACGCGATGTTGCGGCGTTTGATATAGGGATTCTGCGCCCAGTTCAAGAACCGCACCAGATTGGTGCCGGTCCCTCGCGACAGCGCGGGCAGATCAGAAGCGGGGACCAGATACTGCGCGTACGGAAACACAAACGCCAGACTTTTCCGACGTTTGGGATCCTCTTCGACCAGCAACCGGTCGACAAGTTTATCGAGCGCGAGTAGCACCGCGTCGGGATCGCGGGGCCACAGCCCCACCTCACCGAACCGGTCCGTCAGAAACTTTTGCATTTCCTGCAAACGTTTCGCGTCGGCCCCAGGGGCCGATCGCAGCCCCTTCGCCGCGTCATATTGTGTCACCACATCCCAACTGCCAAACACCTGCTCGGCGAGGAATTCGGTGACATTCCCGTATTCTCCCGCATGATCCGACCCCGGACACCAGACCAGGTCATGCACGTTGCCGTGCAGGATGAACAGGCAGGTGGTTCCCGGAAGGTACATCTCGGCGAGTTGCCGAGCCCAGGGGGGGTACCAGTCGGGAATGGGAGGGGCCGGTTCGGCCGGTACGGGCGACGTTTGATCCATGGCGTGGTCAGTTCGTGACGGTCTTCGACGTGCTGCCGAGCTGTTTTTCCTCGGCGGGGGCCGTGGTCGTTTCGGGAGTGACCATTCCCATCTGCACCTCGAAATCGCGAAGCGCCTGGTCGGCGAGAACTTTTTCCATCGCCTGCTCTTTCTTGATGTCCTGCAGCCCTTCGCCCGACATGTCGGCCGCCACCTTCACCTTCGCCCGGTTCGTGTCGATCTTCCCCTGAATCACACTTTCGATCTGCCCGAAATCGGTCGTGACGTCGAAGTTGAAGTCGCGCGACAGCTCCGCGATCTCGGCTTCAGCCCGACTCATCTTGAGGTCGGCGTCGTACTTCTGAATCTTGTCCTTGATCGACTGCAGCTTCCCGGTGGCGTGCTTGATCTTCGTGAGGTTGTTGTTGTACGCCTCTTCGTGCAGCTTGAGCTGGTTTTGGTTCTCGGCGAGTTCGGCTTTCGCCTTCTGCAATTCCAGCACGAATTTGCCCGCCGTCTCGCGGTCGCCCGACGCCAGGTACGCCTTCACCTTCGCTTCCAGACTCTTGACATGCGTTTCATTGGCGGCGACTTGCCGGGTGACGCGGGCCACGAGCGCCTGGTACTGCTCCAACCCGGTCCGGCCCCCCTTGAGCTGCTCGACCGCCTGGTCGTACTCGTACTGCAATTGAGCGATGGGATCCGCAGTCCAGAACATGTTCGCGACTTTGTTCAGTTGCGCCTGGAGCGCCCGCCACAGCTTTCCGAAAATCATGGTGACTCCTGCGACCAGAGTGCGATCCGGTCGGACTGCGTTGAAAAAGGGGGAATGATGGCTCGGCCGGAAGTATCATCTTGTGTCGACTCGCGGGATGCAACGATGTCCCCCTCGCGCTGGATCAAACTTCTTCGAAATCTGCCCTCCCGTACCATCGCAGGCATTCCCCGGGAAAAATTCATCGTTTCCACTCAATTCCCCTGTCGATGTAATCCCTACAGTCGGATCGGTCGGAGCAGTCGATGTTCGCCGGCGGTTCGTTTTCCCGAAGTTCAATGGCTTGGTGAGTCGCATCCATGGGGCGCTTCCCGCGGATTGTACGGTGGATCGTCGTCCTGGCGGCGGTGATCGGCGTAGGGATTTGGCGTGCCACGGTGCGGCACACCACTGGTTCGGAATCGGGCCGTACGTTGGTCAGTCAGCCCGATCGCGATTCTTCCCCCAGTCGACCCTGGCGCATCGCCACCTGGAATATCCACGGTGGCAAAGGGATGGATCGCAGACTCGATCTGGGTCGAACTGCCGATGGACTACGCGACTACGACTTCGTGGGACTCAATGAAGTCCGTGGCCCGGCCAGCCCCTGGGATTTCGATCAAACTAAGATCCTTGGTGGCCGGCTGCACTCTGGCTGGCTCTTTCTCCCGTATGAACGCCGCTTCTGTCGCGACGACTTCGGGAACGGCGTCGTCGGAAATACCGCAGTGACAAACTGGATTCGGATCCCACTTCCTAATACCTGCGTCAAAGGGCATGGCAACGTCACCCTGTTGTCCACCCGCCACTTTTCCCAAGATGTCCATGTTCTCGTCACGCACATCGATCACAAGACCGATCGGGTCTTGCAGTTGGCGGCGGTCGGGGAAATCTTTGACTCACTGGCCCCACCCGCAATCTTGATGGGGGACTTGAACACGCGTGCCGACGATCCGACCCTTGCCCGAATACTGGGTCAGCCGGGCGTCGTGGAGCCACTGGCTGCCCTAGGGAAACAACAGCCCGATGCTCAAATCGACTGGATTCTGGTCAAAGGCCTGACGTGTCTGGATGCCGGCTTCGAAGACACTGGGGCCTCAGACCATCCCTTGATCTGGGCGGAATTGACGCTGCGGAAAGAGCCGGCGGCAACTCCCGCCACCCTAACGAGTGTCATTCAGGCCGCGACGATGCCCGATCACAAACCAAGCCGACGTTAGGGCCCGTCCAGGATCAAAACCCCTTTCGTTTTTGGTTTTTTTTGTGTTTCGTGCCTTTCGTGGTTCCCGATCTCTGCTCACACCGTGGGCGAGCGATTTGACGCTGTACCAGACGAGTTCGCGTCTACGATGGCCGAGCCCCTTATTTGCTCGTGGCTTAACGGACAATCGGAACCACGAAAGGCACGAAACACACGAACGGCTCACACAAAAATCAACCGCCCGCTTGAATACCAAAATCGGCGGCGTTTCCTGTGGCAGCGTCAGTTGACACTCGCAGGGCCGGCTTCCGTTGGTCGCTGGCCGTGGCACCTTTCTGCAATTCAGGCGGGTGGTTGTTCAAATTGTTTCAACGCGGACTTCGGCCACTGATCCAGAGAGCCGGAATGGCGAGCAACTCCATCCTGTCCATCCCTTTCATCCTCTTCATCCTGTCAAATTCTTTCCGTCCGTCGGTCGTCCGCACTCAGTAAGTTGGATTAAAATCCACGTAACCCTCCCCCGCTCGCACCTGCCGCGCGACATCCGTAATACCGAGTACTTGGCAGGGAACGGAAAAATAGTGGCAAATTTGGGCAATTCGGGCAATTCGACCGCCCAAACTTGTCTTGACCCCCGCACCGGAATCGATCAACTTCCGCAGTTCGCGCGAAACCGATTTTTCATCCGCAGAACTTGCGAAGGCCGGGTCATGGACGACCGTACCCCTACGAACTCTCTCGGACGCAACTTCACGTTGCTTCTGGTCGCCTACTGCCTCTTCTTTTTCGGGCTGTCGCTTGTGGGAGGCCGACCGCTGACTATGCACGAGGCGGTCCTTCCGGAAACGTCGCGCGAGATGGCGCTCGATCACGACTGGATTATCCCCAAGAATGGCGGTCGCCCTTGGATGGAGAATCCGCCCTTGCCCCAATGGATTACGGTCGGAATCGGCACGCTGCTGGGTGGCTGCGACCGTGTCTGGGTGACTCGGATCGGTCCGGCGCTGGCGGCACTCATGGCGGTCTGGCTGACCGCGAACATGGCGGCTGGCTGGTTTGGCAGGAACATCGGCCTGCTTTCCGGTCTGATTCTCGCCACGACCTATGAATTCACGCAGTACGCCTGGCTCGCGGAAGACGAGATCTTTTTGTGCGCCATTTGCACCCTGGCGGTTCACGCCTTCGTGCGCATCGAATTCTTCCGTGGCGATTCGGCCCGGGCGGGAAGCCGAAATCCGTTCGCCGGTAGACCGTTGAGTCTGCTCTGGCTCTGCGTCGCGCTGGGGATGACGAACTTCGCCAAAGGAATTCTGTTTGGCGCGGTGATGGCGGGGGTTCCCATGGTGGCGTTCCTGCTGTGGAATCTCGACTTTCGGCGAATCACCTTTTATACGTGGTTTTGGGGGCTGTTGGTGTTCGTCGCGATCATGGCGGCGTGGCCGCTGGCGGCGATGTGGCGACTTCCCGAGGTGGTCGATCTTTGGCACTACGACCATGTCGGCCGACTCGACGGTTCGTATGTCGATATCACCGAGCCCTGGTGGTACTACCTGAAAGTACTGCCGACCAATCTCGCTCCGTGGATCGCGCTGGTGCCGCTCGGACTCGCCCTCAGTTGGAAGTCGGCGTCAACGGAACGGTATTCCCCCGAGCGGTTCCTGTGGTGTTGGGCGATTCTGCCGATCGTGGTGTTCTCCATTCCCTCCGGAAAACACCATCATTATCTGCTGCACTGCACCGCCCCCTGGGCCGTCCTGGTGGCCAAGAGTCTGGGATGGCTGCACGCGAGGATTCAGGCGTGGCCAGCGAGAATGCGAAACCCGTACAACAGCTTGCTCACGCTGGCGCTTCCCGGCGAGGTGGCGCTGATCGCGCTCGGTTCGAAGATTGTCGGACCTTCCTGGCTGGTTCCCGCGTTGCTTGTGGGGTGGCCCCTGCTGGCGTTTGGGTTTTCGTGGTGTACTTCCCATTCCCGGCCGGCGGTCGCCGCCGGCGGGTTGCTGGCGACGGTGACTTTCGGATTTGGTTGCGGTCATCTCTATGCGGCGAAGTACGCCGACCAGTGCATTCAGGATACGGTCTTTCTGCAATCCATCCCCCAGGCGGTACCCGCTGGCGAACCGTTGCTGGTTAATGCCGACTTAAAGTGTCTCGATGAATTCCGGATTCAGTTCTATCTGGGGAATCGCTCGAAAGTTCTGCACAACCTCACGTTTCTCGGTGACGACACGCTGCCGACGACCGTCTATCTGGTGTCGCGAGCCGAGCATCTCGACCAGTTAAGCGAGTACGGCGAAGTCGAACAGCTTAGCCAAAGCGCCCGCAGCCGGCGGGAGAAATCGACCGGCAGCCGACTGACGCTGTTCCGTCTGCGTTTGCGTGACGATTTACCCCGGTATTCGACGGTGGGAGTCCATGTCACTCCCATGCAGTCCCAGTCGCGTGAACCCGGGCCATTCCTGGGTCGAACCTCCGTCGAAACACTGGTGCGCTGACCCATCGAGATTCCCGATCCCCCCCGCGTCGTCGAGCGCTCGCGGACTATTGAGGACCAGATTCTCGAGCGACCTGTCGGCCTTTCAGGCGAATGACTCCCGGCTTGAGTTCGACGGTCTCCAAGACACGGTCGACCTTGTCGCCGCCTCGACCCCCATCGTCAACTCCCAGCAAATCGACCACCAGGACTTCGTGTCCGTTGACCTGTCGCCATTCAGCGCGGCGATTCTGGCTCCGAAGCTGGCGGACCAGAGGTTCGAGTATTGAAGCAATGGGCAGGGGGATTCGGCCGGCACGCAACGAATCGACTTCGAGCGCCAGCAAATGGTCGTCGGTCACCCAGGCGCTGACCGTTCCACTGGCCACGGTCGTCACAACGTCATGGCGGTATTGGCAGGCGATTTCAAACTGCCGATCGGAAAAGTGAACCCGGGGCCGCCCCATTTCTTTGGGGAGGAGCCGGCTGTGTTTGCGTTCGAGTTCGTCGGCGAGCCAGGCGTTGACTTGTTCTTCGGTGAAATCGGCTTCAAAGGTCGGTTCGTTCCGGATTTCGTCGGCGAACTGCATGACTTGCTGGGTCATCGCCTTTGAGAGTTTCCGAACTGTGTCGGAATCGGGGGGAAGCTGACTGGCGGAATGATAGAACGGAGGCTCCCAAGTGATCGCCCACCAAGCCAGACCGGCGAGTAGCATCACGACCGCGGCCACGATCCCCAGGATTTTGCGACGCAGCGGCATGGGGCGACTCCAGAATGGGGGGAAGCGAGACCGTACGCCATCGCAGAGGGGATCGTATGTCGCCAAGGGGAATGAGGGCAATATGGATTCGCCTTCGTACTGTCACCTGGGGCTCGCGACGCACTTTGCGATGTATGATGACAAGTCGGAATTGCCCCCAGAGATGCGATCTTGCGAGATCTTTTTCCCGAATCGCCAATTTCGTACAATCCTGTTTCACCGTGCAAGAGGTTCGGTCCCCCCTTCACCCATCAAATAATCCAGAGGCCGCTATGTATCGCCACGGAGATGTCCTGGTCGCCGCCATCGACGCGATTCCTCAGGGGTGTCGTCGTTTGCAGCATTTGACTCTTGCCGAGGGAGAGATGACGGGGCATTCGCACCGGATCGCCGAGCCGGGGTCGGCGGTTTTGTATCAGCATCAAAATCGGTTCTACCTCGAAGTGACCGGCGACCATGCGACGCTGGTGCACCAGGAACATGGTCCGATCCAGCTTCCCCGCGGGACTTACCACGTCTGGAAGCAACGGGAGTATTCTCCCCGCGAGATCCGGGTGATTCGAGACTGACGCCGGCTCCACAACCACTCCCCCCCACCAGCAGAGGCAGGTATGGCTGGCAAACAGAAAAACAGCGGTCCCACACCCCAGGAGATCGCCGAACGGCAGATTCTCGGAGGAACCGCTCCTCCCGGACTGCGCGTTCCGGGAGTGTTGGACTTGGCGAGATTCGGGTACGAGGATCCGGCGGCCGTCCGCCGCGGTGTCCGCCGAAAAGTGATTTCCGTTCCCGACGAAGCCCTCCTCAGACAGCGCGAGTTGCGGTCCCTCCCCGAAAGATTGCACGCCGACGTCTTGGATCTGCGCGGGCGGACCGAACTCTCCCAGCTTCCCGCCGGCCTGCGGGCCTACGAACTCTTGCTGAATGAGGCGGGAGTCCGGACACTGCCGGCGGATTTGCTGGTCGAAATGCGAATCGATCTCACCGGCTGTGAAGTGCTGGAATCGTTACCTGCGGGACTCTCAGTTGGTTCGTTGATTCTCAGTCGCTGCACCGGATTGATGGCCCTCCCGGAAGGACTCGACGTCTGGTCGCTCGATTTGACCGGCTGTTGGGCATTCGACGGCTGGCCCAAACAGGCCCAGATCCGTTCGGGACGACTGCAACTGCGCGGCTGCACCGCGCTTCGCTCCCTCCCCAGCTACCTGCGAAAACTGGCCGCCGTCAATGTGCGCGACTGCCCCAATCTCACCTCCCTTCCCCCGGGTCTTGAGATCACCGGCTGGCTCGACTTGGCACACAGCGGTCTGACCACCGAAGAGTCGTTGCCGGAAAGTCTGGAATCGGTACAAATCCGTTGGGCCGGCGTCCCAATCGATCGCCGGATCGCCTTCCATCCCGAAACGATTGAAGTCGCGGAAGTCCTCGCGGAGAAGAACGCCGAGGTTCGGCGGGTGTTACTCGACCGCTATGGCTATTCGAAATTCCTGATCGACGCCCGAGCCGACGTCGTCGACCGAGACACCGATCCCGGCGGCGAACGCCAGTTGTTTCGACTCGCGATGGCGGGAGACGAAGACCTGGTGGCGATGTCGTGCTACTGCCCGTCGACTGGGCGACAGTACATCATTCGCGTGCCCCCGACGACTCCCACCTGTCGCCACGCCGCCGCCTGGATCGCCGGCTACGATAACCCCGACGACTACAACCCCGTCATCGAAACCTAGCCAGGGCGCGGCCCTGGACCCGGTCCGAGCTGCCGCTCGAAGTTGGAACCGACCGCTCCCGTTGGTCGCTGGTCCAATTGCACATAGGATGTCGCGGAACGCGACTGCGAGTGTTCCACGGAAGACAGCGCCGTTGTCGTCCTCCAATGACTGTTCTCAGTGTCCTCTTCACCAAAGAAAGTGTTCTCGACATGGTTTACGAAAGTCACGCGGTCGAATTCCACGGACAAGAGGCGGTGGATTTTGAAGGGGCCGAATCCTGGCGCGGTCCGGATTTCGCCTACCGGTTGCGAACGGAATACGAAGACGAAAATCGCCTGGTCGACAAACTTGATCTGTTACTGCAGCAACCGGGTGCTGATGGATTGTCGTCGCTGATCATTGGAGCCTGGAACGGGGCACACGACGGCGACAATTCCGCTGAGTGTATCGCGGCGCTTGTCGACCGAGCCGGTAAGCTCTCCCACCTCAAAGCGCTCTTCTTCGGCGACATCACGTTCGAGGAGTACGAGATCTCCTGGATCGTTCAGTCCGATGTGTCACCGTTGCTGACCGCGTTTCCCGGATTGGAGACATTCCGCGTGCGGGGCGCAACCGAGTTGTCGTTCAGCCCGGTCCGCCACGAAAACCTGCGCGAATTCGCAGTGGAATCGGGGGGACTGGGGTCCAGTATTCTCCGCGAAATCTTCCTGTGTCAGTTCCCCAATCTCGAAGAGATCGAGCTGCACCTGGGAATGCCTGACTACGGATTTGACGGAACGGTCGACGACTTGCAGCCGGTGTTGACGGGAAAACTGCATCCGAAACTCAAATCGCTGGGTCTTTTGAACAGCGAGATCACCGATGACATCGCGGCGATTGTAGTGAACGCTCCAATCATTCGGCAGATTGAGACGCTCGATTTGTCGTTGGGAGTTTTGACCGACGCGGGGGCCCGTTCGCTGATGCACCTGCCGACCGATGCCCATCTCAAGCGGCTGGACATTTCACACCACTATCTGAGTTCCGCCGTCCTGGAGGAGTTGCGGAACCGGCTGCCATTCGAAGTGATCGCGCTCGACGGGGAGGATCCGAACACCGAGTGGCGGGGACCCGTGCATGGCGAGTGACCGCCCTCCGCGGCGCTGGCCACACGTGGTACTGCTGACGAATCCGCATTCGAAACGGACCGCCGCCTTCCTGCGTGCCGCCAGCGCGCGGGGCTGGCCGGCTCCTCTTGTCGTCGACTGGGCGGACTGGCTCGATCGTCGTGTCTCACTCGCCGCCGTTCAGCGCCCCGGGGACTGGCTGCGCCTGGAGTCGCCCGGCGAATCGTGGGAAATCGAACGACGATTTCTGGAACTGGGGATCGAACCGCTCGGCCAAGAAGGGGAACACCCACTATCGGCAGGCGAACTACTCCGATGCGCGGGGAGTCGCGGTGAGATTCACCGGCCCAGACAATGGTATCTCGGTCTGTGCCGGGCGCTCGACCGGGTGGAAGTCGAACTGGCCGAATTTCAATCCGGGGAACGGCCACTGGGCGCGGAATCAGGAGATCAAACTTTTCGCGATGTCACCTGTTTCATCAAGCCGCGCGAGGTGGCGGTTCTGTTTGACAAGGGGGCCTGCCAGCCACTATTCGAACAGTCCGGCCTGCCGATCCCGCCGTTCCGGTTGAATCTCACTTCCTATGACGCGATTCGCCACGCGTACCGTGATCGGCAGCACGCCCGGTTGATGCTCAAATTGCGACACGGCTTTTCCGCGATCGGGGCGGTCGCACTCGAATGGAACGGGGCACGCGTGCGGGCGATCACTACCACGGAACGTGTCGCGACCGCGGAGGGAGATCGGCTGTTTCTTTCCAAACGAGTCCACCACCTGCTCAACGAAGTCGAGATCGCCTCGCTGGTCGATCGGTTCGCTCTTGAAGGGCTGATTGTTGAGGACTGGCTGCCGAAAGATCGAATCGACGGGCAGCAGTACGATGTGCGAGCGCTGGTGATTGACGGCCAACTGCGGCACGTCGTGGGACGCGGGTCGGCGTCACCGTTCACGAATTTGAATCTGGATGGGAATCGAATTGACGCATCGCGGATTGCGTCGCGCCTGGGGGAACGGTGGCACGACGCGCGAAAGATCTGTGAGTGGGCCGCTGGCTGCTTCCCCGGGGCGTTGACCGTGGGAGTCGACCTGCTGATTCGCCCGAACCAAGGATTCGCCCTGCTGGAAGCGAACGCATTTGGCGACAATCTGCCCGGGTTGTTGGAGGGAGGCGAGGATCCGCACGGTGCCCAATTGCGGGCGATCGAGCAGCGGATGGTGTCGTCAGGGCAGATACAGGACGTAACGGTTGAACGTCATGCCGACGGGGTCGAGTCACGACGGACCGGCGGACTCGCATTCGCGGGGGTTCCGCGATGAGTGCCGCGCTGCGGGATCGGCTGGGACAATGCGATCTGCTTTTGATCACATTCGACGCGCTGCGGTTCGATGTCGCTCAGGCGGCGCTGGCCGCCGGTCGGACTCCGTTTCTTGCGACCCAAATCGGAAACTGGGAGGAACGGCATGCTCCCGGCAATTTCACATACGCCTCACACGCGGCGATCTTCGCCGGCTTCTTTCCGACCCCCGTCCTGCCAGGTCGATACTCCCGCCCGTTCGCCCTGCGTTTCCCCGGCAGTCGCACCACCGGTGTCTCGACCTGCCTGTTGGATGGCAGCTCAATCATCGAGGGTTTGCGAGCGGCGAATTACCACACGATTTGCATCGGAGGTGTCGGCTTTTTCAACCAGCAGACTCCGTTGGGAAAGGTGTTACCGGCACTATTCGACGAGGCGCATTGGGAACCTGGTTTCGGCGTCACCGAGCGAAACTCCCCCGGCAATCAGGTTCGCCGCGCGGTCGATCGGCTGGTGGATGCCCCTGTCGATCGTCCGGTTCTGCTGTTTCTCAACCTGTCAGCGACTCACCCTCCCACCCGGTTCTACGTGCGTGGTGCCGTCGAAGAATCGGTCCAAACGCAACAGGGGGCGCTGGAATGCGTTGATCGCGAACTCCCCCCGTTGTGGGAGGCACTGCGAAAGCGCGGCTGGGGTGGGTTTGGCTTTCTGATGTCGGACCATGGAACCTGTTTTGGTGACGACGGTTACACCGGGCATCGCGTCGCGCACCCGGCGGTGTGGACGGTCCCTTACGCGGAATGTGGTTGGACAGGCGAACCATGAACCTCCCCGACACCTACACCGCGTACTCGTACGGGTATCCGCATAAGTCGGCGTACGGGCCGTTGCGTCCCGCAGTCCCTCTCGGCGACGTGTGGGCGCAGGAGGATCAACGCCGGCTGTTTCTGTACGTCCATCTGCCGTTCTGTGAAATGCGGTGTGGCTTCTGCAATCTGTTCACCGAGTCGCAGCCGGCGGATGACGCGGTCGACGCGTACCTGACGGCGCTCGAATCTCAGTCGCACGTCCTGCGCGAACTGCTCCCCGACGCCCGGTTCGCCCGCCTCGCTCTGGGAGGGGGGACACCCACGTATTTGACCGCCTTCCAGTTGGAACGCCTGATCACGCTCTGTTCGGAGGTCTGGAACATACAAGCGTCAGGCATTCCCACTTCGGTTGAGACCTCGCCGGCGACCGCGACCGAAGATCGGCTGAAACTGCTGGCCGATTGGGGAGTCCGCCGAATCAGCCTGGGGGTGCAGTCCTTCCGCGAGGAAGAGGTTCGCGGGATGGGACGACCGCAAGACCCCCGCGCGGTGATTGAAACGATCGAACGGATTCAACGTCACGACTTCCCCGTGTTGAACCTCGACCTGATCTACGGCGAACCGGGTCAGACGGTCGACACGTGGCTTGAGTCAATCGACCAGGCGCTCGCGTTTCAGCCAGCCGAGTTGTTTCTGTATCCGCTGTACATCCGCCCGCAGACCGGCTTGTCGCGCGTGGGCGAATCGCCTTCGGACAATCGATTGACGCTCTATCAAGAGGGACGCGATCGATTGCTGTCGGCGGGTTATCGACAGGTGTCGATGCGGTGTTTTCGCCGGGGTGATCTGGTTGACAATGAAGGGCCGGCGTACTGCTGCCAGAGCGATGGAATGTTGGGACTGGGGTGCGGTGCCAGGTCGTATACGCGCCGACTGCACTACGCCAGTCGATTCGCCGTCTCGCAGTCCCATGTGCGCGCGATTGTCCGCGACTGGTCAAGACAACCGACGGTCGCGCACGCATTCGCCGACCATGGATTCTGGCTCAACGCCGACGAACAGCGTCGCCGGGGGTTGATCCTGTCGTTGTTGCAGGTGGATGGCGTCGATCGACGCGAGTACACGGCGAGTTTTGGTGTCGACCCACTGGAGGCGTTTCCCCAGTTGGCCGATTTGATTGACGAAGGGATGGCGTCGGCGACAGCGGACCACGTGACACTCTCGGCAAGCGGATTGGAGCGATCCGACGCGATCGGCCCCTGGCTCTACAGTGAGCAGACGGCCCGGGCACTCGCGGAGTTCAATCCGCCATGAGGCTCAATGTTTTGTATCGCGGCCCGCTCTCGAGCTGCAATTACGCGTGCGGGTATTGTCCGTTCGCAAAACGGAAGGAAACGACGGCGGAGCTGCGCGCCGACCGGGCTGGCCTCGCCCGCTTTCTGGAATTCCTGCGGCGGGAAACCGATCGCGAATGGGGGGTGTTGTTCACGCCGTGGGGCGAAGCGCTCGTCCGTGGCTGGTACCGGCGGGCGATGCGGGATCTCTCGCAGCTCGATCACTTGAAGAAGGTCGCGATTCAGACGAATCTATCGGCCCCGCTCGACTGGGTCGCCGACTGTCGGCACGATCGGCTCGGGTTTTGGGCCACGTACCATCCAACGGAAGTCGCGCGCGACGTGTTCGTTTCACGCGTGGAGCGATTGTGGGAACGGGGCATCAGCCTGAGTGTCGGCGCGGTCGGCGTGCCGTCGCGGCTCGCGGAGATCGCCGCCCTGCGAAGCGCACTCCCCGCGGAGATTTATCTGTGGGTGAACGCCGAGCGGGGCCGACGTCGACGGTACACCGAAGAAGAACTGCGGTTGTTGAAATCAATCGATCCGCTGTTTGAAATCAACCTGCATCCTCACCACACCCGGGGTGCGCATTGCCTGACTGGGGAAACGAGTTTCACAGTCGATGGCGACGGAAACATGCGGCGTTGTCATTTTGTCGACGAAGTGATTGGCAACATTCACGACCAAAACTGGTCACACGCGCTGAGACAGCGGTTATGCCCCAACACCCGTTGTGACTGCCACATCGGATACTCGCATCTGCCAGCGCTGGGTCTCGCGGAGCGATTTGGAGAGGGACTCTTGGAGCGGAATCCGCTCGCGAAGTCGCGCGGTCGATAACGTACTCACCCGATGTGCAGCGTCCTGTCCGGAGTTTCTGGACGAGGAACGCGGAGGCGGTCTCCGAACGCACCGCCTTGCCCTGCTGACTTCAGCAGGGACCTCCGCGTGGTATCAACCGTTTGGCCAACAGGACATTAGACCAGCGTGGCCACCTGGACGGCGACTCCGCTGCTCACGCCGTCCGTCGTGATCACCGCGGTGAAAACCCCGAGGAACGTCGGCTTGGTGAGGAACGTCACGGTGACCGAGGTCCACGTCGAGGCGGTCACGACGCCGACCGCTCCATTGCTGAAGACGATCGTGTTGTTGCCGGGGTTCAAATTGAACCCGAAACCGCTGATGGTGATCGTATCCGCAGTGGCAGCAAGACTCGCTGTGTTTTTCGTGATGACCGGCGTGATGGTGGCGACCTGCACGGCCGCTCCGTTGCTTTGTCCGTTGGTGGTCACAACGGCGGTCAGGTTCCCCGCGGTTGTGGGCCTGGTCGAGAAGGTCACCGTGAGCGATGTCGCGGTCGCCGCTGTAACGGTACCGACCGCCCCGTCGTTGAAGACGACGCTGTTGTTGGCGGCGACCGGATCAAAACCGAGTCCCTGGATGACCATGCTGGTCGCGCTCGCGGCGAGATTCGCCGTCTTCGCCGTCACGACGGGAGCGATCGAATCGGTGATCGTCCTGGCGGAGATGCTGTTGTAGTTGGCGGTTCCTGTGAAGGTCCAGAAATCGCTGCTGTAGCGACCGGCCAGCGTGTGCGTCGTATTGCTCACGTTGACGACGCCGACGGTGGCTCCGGTCTGTCCAGCCACGCCGGTGATGGACGTCACCGTCGCCGTGCGGGCGGTACCGTTGTAAACCGTGTTGTACGGCGTGACGATGACCGTGGCGTTGGCCTTGTTGATGGTGTTCGTAATCACCGTCGCGGCGATGCTGTTGTAGTTGACCGAGCCCGTGAAGCTCCAGGAGTCTGTGGCGTACGTCCCGGCGTTGACGTGCGAAGTATTGGCGACATTCACCGTACCGACCGCGGCTCCCGTCTCGCCGTTCACCCCGCTGATCGAAGTGACCGTCGCTTTGTGGGCCACGCCGTCGTAGGTCAGATTGTAGGGCGTGACCACGACTTTCGCGGTGGCCTTGTTAATCGTATTGGTGATCTTCGTGGTGGCGATGTTGTTGTAGTTCGCGGAACCGGTCAGGGTCCAAGAGTCATTGGCGTACGTGCCGGCGTTGGTGTGCGTTGTGCTGAGCGTGACGGTGCCGACAGTGGCCCCCGTTTCGCCGTTCACACCGGTGATTGACGTGACCGTCGCCGTGTGCGCCACACCATCGTAGGTTACGTTGTAGGGCGTGACCACGACTTTTGCGGTCGCCTTCTTGATCGAATTGGTGATCGTCTTGGTGGCGAGATTGTTGTAGTTGGCGGAACCGGTGAAGGTCCAGGTGTCGGTGGTGTAGGTGCCGGCGTTGGTGTGAGCCGTATTGCTCACATCCACCGTGCCGACAGTCGCTCCCGTCTCACCGTTCACACCGGTGATCGACGTGACGGTCGCCGTGTGCGAATTTCCGTTGTAGATCCGGCTGTAGGGAGTGACCACAACTTTCGCAGTCGCCTTGTTGATCGTATTGGTGATCGCCGTGTTGGCGATGTTGTTGTAGTTGGCACCACCGGTGAAACTCCAGAAATCGCTGGTGTAGGTGCCGGCATTGGTGTGCGTCGTTTGGCTCACATCGACGGCACCGACAGTGGCCCCCGTCTCGCCATTCACGCCGGTGATCGACGTGACAGTCGCCGAGCGCGCGGCTCCGTCATAGATCACGCTGTAGGGCTTGACCACGACTTTCGCGGATGCCTTGTTGATCGTATTGGTGATTGCCGTGCTGGCGATGCTGTTGTAGTTGGCGGTGCCGGCGAAGGACCAGAAATCATCCGTGTACGTGCCGGCGTTGGTGTGCGTCGTGTTCAGGGTGACGCTGCCAACGGTGGCCCCCTTCTGACCGAAGACGCCAGTGATCGAGGCGACGGTCGCGGTGTGCGGAACTCCGTTGTAGGTCACGTTGTACGGCGTGACCACGACGGTCGCGTTGGCCTTGTTCACGACCTGGCCACCCGTCAGTGTGCCGTTGCTGTCCGCGAACAATCCGGAGTGAACATACATCGCCGACACCGAGTGCGTCGCGGCATTCAGTGCGGAAGTCGTATAGGTCCAGGTCGCCGTCGTGCCGCTCGTTGTCGCCAGCGTGCCCACGACCGGGGTACCGTTGTCAATCACAAACCTCACGGCACCGGTCGGTGTCGCCGCGCTCGTGACCGTGGCCGAGAATGTGACCGACTGGCCGTAGGTCGAGGCAGCCAGACTGGAGGCGACGGTGGTCGATGTGGAGTTGTTGATCGTGTTGGTGATCGTGTTGGTGATGTTTTTGTAATTGGAGTTGCCGGTGAAAGTCCACGAGTCACCGGTGTAGTTGCCGACGCTGGTGTGCGTCGTGTTGCTCACGTCGACGGTTCCGACCGTGGCACCGGTCTCGCCGTTGACGCCGGTAATCGACGCGACCGTCGCCGTGTGGGGACTGCCGTCAAACGTCACATCGTACGGCGTGACGACGACCGTCGCGTTGGCCTTGTTGATCGTATTGCTGATTGTCTGGCTGGCGATGTCGTTGTAGTTGGCTCCGCCGGTAAAGCTCCACGAGTCGCCAGCGTACGTGCCGGCGCCGGTGTGGGTGGTGTTCAGCGTGACGCTGCCGACCTCGGCTCCCGTCTCACCATTCACTCCGTTGATCGTTGACACGGTCGCCGAGTGTTCCGCACCGTCGTAGGTCGCGGTGTAGGGGGTGACCGAGAACTCGGCATTCGCCTTGTCGATGGCGTTGCTGATCGTGGTGGCGGCGATGTCGTTGTAGTTGGGTCCACCAGTGAAACTCCAGAAGTCGCTCGTGTACGTTCCGGCGTTCGTGTGGGCCGTGCCACTCACGTCGATTGTGCCGACCGTGGCACCGGTCTCGCCGTTCACGCCAGTGATCTCCGTGTGCGTCGCGGTATGCTCATTGCCGTCGTACGTTATGCCGTACGAGGTGACAGTGAACGTCGCGTCGGCCTTGTCAATGACGTTGCTGATGGTCGTGGCGGCGATGTCGTTGTAGTTGGCTCCGCCAGTGAAACTCCAGAAGTCGCTGACGTACGTGCCGGCGTTCGTATGGGCCGTGCCACTCAAGTCGATTGTGCCGACCGTGGCACCGGTCTCGCCGTTCACACCGGTGATCTCCGTGTGCGTCGCGGTATGCTCATTGCCGTCATACGTTGTGCCATACGGGGTGACCGTAAACGTCGCATCGGCCTTGGCGATGGAATTGCTGATCGTCGTGGCGGCGATGTCGTTGTAATTGGCTCCGCCGATGAAGCTCCAGAAGTCAGTGTCGTACGTGCCGGCGTTCGTATGCGTCGTGCCGCTCACGTCGATCGTGCCAACCGTGTCTCCCGTCTCACCGTTCACACCGGTGATCGTGGTGTAGGTCGCCGTGTGCGACAGGCCGTCGTAGGTCTCGCCGTAGGGGGTGACGGTGAATGTCGCGTCGGCTTTTTCAATCGTGTTCGTGATTGTCTGGCTGGCGATGTCGTTGTAGTTGGCGGTGCCTGTGAAACTCCATGAGTCGCTGTCGTAGGTGCCGACTCCCGTGTGGGTCGTGTTCAGCGTGATACTGCCGACATCAGACCCCGTTTCGCCGTTCACGCCGGTGATCATCGAAACGGTCGCGGTGTGCGAAAGGCCGTCGTAGGTCGTTGTGTACGGCGTGACCGTGAATAGGGCGTCGGCTTTGTCGATCGCATTGCTGATCGTCTGGGTCGCGAAGTCGTTGTAGTTGGTTCCACCCGTGAAGCTCCAGGTGTCGCTCTCGTAAGTCCCGGCGACCGTGTGCGCGGTTCCGCTCACGTCGATCGTCCCGACGATGGAGCCGGTCTCGCCGTTGACGCCGGTGATCGTCGTGTGTGTCGCAGTGTGCGAAAGGCCGTCGTACGTCAACGTGTACGACGAGACGGTGAACGTCGCATTCGCCTTTTCGACCGTCAGCGTGCCACTGGTCGCCGTCAGATCGTAATTCGCCGCCAGTCCGGTCCCATCCGCGGCCACTCCGGTGATGGCGTAGGTGCCCACGTTCGCCGTGGACGTGTTGCCCGCGCTGCTCTCGTTGACGACCACCGTCTCGTCGTTGATTCCCGTGGAGATTGTCGGACTTTCCAGTGTGGCGGGGCTGCCGTAGATCTGGCTCTGGTTGCCGATGGTGTAGGAGAGCGCGACCTTGTCGATCGTATTGGTGATCAGTGTGCTGGCGATGTCGTTGTAGTTCGCGGTGCCCGCGAAGCTCCAGACGTCGGTGTCGTACGTGCCGGCATTGGTGTGCGTTGTGCCACTCACGTCGACCGTGCCGACGGTGTCCCCCGTTTCGCCGTTCACGCCGATGACCGTCGAGTAGGTCGCTGTGTTCGAACTCGCAGCATAGGTCACGTGGTACGGGGTGACGGTAACGGTCGCGGTGGCTTTCTCGATCGACAGCGTGCCATTGTTGAAGACGGTAAAGTCATAGTTCGCTGCGACGAGACTCCCGGCGCTAGGCGTGATTGTGTAGCTCCCCGCGTTGGTCGCCGATGTGGCCGTCCCGCTGAAGCCTGCGGCACCGCTGACGACGCTGCTGTCATCGGAGTACACAAAACCACTCAGCGAGGCCGTGAACGAGGAGAACTCCGCTCCGTCATAGATCTTGCTTTGGCTGTCGGCAGTGACAGTCAAGTGAGCCTGGTTGACGTGCAGAGTGGCGGTCGACGTACTCCCCAGGAAGCTGACCTGCGTGTCGTAGGTCGCGGTGAGAGAGTGGTCGCCGGCTTGCAGTCCGGTCAGAGTGAACGTGGCCGTCCCACCCGACAGTGCTTGCGTCAATGGCGATCCGCCATCCACGACCAGCACCACGTTTCCGGTGGGGGTGTCTCCCGGGGAACTCACCGTCACGTTGACGATGCCGTCGGCACCGTACGTCACCGTTGGCGAAGAGATACTCGATGTGGTTGAACTTTGGCTGGATGTGGTAAAGGTCGCGACGGCGGAATAGGCGGTCCCCAGGTTGTTGCTGGCGAACGCCACGAACGAGTAGCCGGTCGAGGCTTGCAGACCGCTGACCGATTCGGTGAACAGGCCTGTGGTGTTGCTCGGATCGTTCACCTGGGTGACACCGGGGCCATCGACCGTGGGGCTGGAGTTGACTGAAGTCAGCGAATAGAGGATGCCACGCTGTGTGACGGAAATCCCCCCGTCGCTGGTCACGTCGCCTCCCAGAACCGCCGAACTACCGGCAATCGAAGTCGCCGTGGGGGTGGTGACAGTGGGAGTGGCACCAAGGTCGGTCAGGGTCGCGCTGTTGGATGCGTAGTTCATCCGTAGCACCTGTCCATTGAACGTCTTCACTGCGTCGTTGTCCAAACCGGAGAAAGTGCCGGTGACAGTCGGAGCTGCGACAATGGTGAACACGTTACCGGCAGTCGGAGTATAAGCTCCGCCCAGGACCAGATTCCCTGCGAGGCTCGCAGTGCCGGAAATGCTGAGCTTGTCGTACTGGCCGGCGGAACTGCCGCCGATGTTAACATTCAGAGTGCCGCCGGAGGATTGCGTGAAATTGCCGGTGACGGTGAGGGTTCCGCCGGAACCGCTGACGCCGCTGGGATAGATCGTACCGCCGCTGTTTGTGACATTGGCGACGATCGTGCCCGAACCCGACGTACTCCCGGCAGTCTGGGTATAGGCGAACCCGCCGGGACCGGCGAGCGTACTGCCCGTACCGACAGTGACAGTGCCCGTGTTCGTCAAAGTACCTGGGGTGACAGTCAGGTCGTAGCCGTTCTGAATCGCCAGACTTCCACTGACCGAACTCAGTCCGGTCAAGGCGCTCGTCGTGCCGCTGCTGCCGGTGTAGATGCGGGAGGTGGGCCCATCGACCAGGATGTTGGCCGCGTTGGTGGTGATGCCGCTGGCGAAGCCGCGCAGGGTGCCACCGCCGGTCGCTTGCCAGGTACCGCCAGTCAGGATTCCTGCACTGAAGTTCGTAAACCCGCCGATAATCAGCGTGCCACCGGTTGCTGCCACAGTGCCGGTGTTGGTTGTCGTTCCAACGCCCTGACCCAGGTTCAGCGTCCCGCCGGCGACGCTGGATCGAATCGTCCCCTGATTGACGATCGTCGCGGAGAATGAGGCGCCGACGTTCGCAATCGTTCCCGCTTTGCCCTGGATCGTGACCGTCGGTCCCAGCGTCAACG
>CAMATH010000111.1 GCA_945860955.1 Planctomicrobium piriforme | reverse complement strand
TCCCCGGTTGTGGAAATGTCACATTGTTGAATTCAATCCCGAGGTCGATCACCTCTCTCGGGTCGAGAAAATGAATGTCACCTTCGGTGGCGAAAATCGGATTTCTTTCTTCGTCGACGTCCACCAGCTCGAGCCGCATTGGCTGAATTCCACGCCCGCCAGTGAGCGAGAAAAAGACCGTCATACTGTGCCGGACAAGCGGAAAGGCAAAGCCGCCTATCCCGGAAAACGTGCCGATGATGGAGTGTCCCCCCGTGTCTGGATCTCGCCAAACGTGGTTACACAACAGGAATGCAAGGACGATTGGCGGTTCCATGGCGGATTGCGCGACGAAGGGGGAGGGCGGAATAGCGGGGTGTACGATACCTTCCGGAGCGGTCCGCAGGCTATCATTCCGGAATGCGCACCTTCACCGCCATCGCCCTGTTGTTGTCCAGTTCGCTGGTGTTCGCCAGAACGGAACGGGAGGTACACGAACTGCGCGGGGAAGTCGTTGCGATTGCAGATGGCGACACGCTGACGGTCCTGGACGCGAACAAGGTTCAGCACAAGATCCGCCTCGCGGGGATCGACGCCCCGGAAAAGAAACAGGCGTTCGGAACGGCGGCACGGAAGGCGCTGGGCGACAAGGTCCACCGGAACAAGGTGCGAGTCGTCTGGAACGAGAAGGACCGCTACGGGCGAATTCTCGGCGACGTCTACCTGGACGATCGGCATATCAACCGGGAAATTGTTTCGGAGGGCGCGGCCTGGTGGTATCGAAAATACGCACCGAAGGACCGGGAACTTGAACGAGCCGAGACCGAAGCCAGAAACGATCGACGTGGATTGTGGAAAGATGACAACCCTGAACCGCCGTGGCAGTGGCGGAAGCAGAAACGTGCGAAGACCGAGGCAACGACCGGCAGCAGGAAAATAGGCGAATCCGGTCGAGTTTTATTGCACTGGGATTGGCTGACCAACTGGGTAGAATATCGATATGGCAAGCCGACGCCAGCGGAAACGAAAACGCCTTGAAGTCGAACCGAGTACTTCAGCGGGCGAGGCGACCGCGAAAACCCCTGGATTCGCAGGGGGCTGGGGGCGAGCTTTGCCCAGGCAGCGGGGCGATCTGGCGATGATTCGCCGAGCCGTCCGGGAAGGGTGGAAAACACCGCAGGCCGTGAAGGACCGCGTGATCGACGAATTGATGCGCGAGTTTGAGACGGCCGACGACAGGCAGGCAATCCGCATTGTCCGGCTGTTCATCGCGATCGACCGGGCGAACATTGACGCGGAGTTCGCTGAGATCGAACTCGCGAGACGCATCGAGGCGACCGGACGGTCGACCGTAACTGTTCGGGACGCTCTCCAAGATCCAGAATATCTGGCGTACGGTGCAGCACGCGAAGCGGCCGAACGCCCCGGGGGTGAAGTCGCTGGGGCGACCGACTGAAGCGGCCGGGAGGACAACCGGCCCCCAGGTTCGACGCTGGCAATAGCCCGACCGTCGAGAGCGAGAATTGGCCGGGGCCAACGTCAACGCGCCGGCAGCGGGTGGTCACTCGGTCGAGATCGAATGCGAGTAGGAAAAATCGGTAGAATCGGTTGTCGCTGTCACAAAACCCAATTGATTTTGGCAAAATCTCGACGAGAGGACGAAATAAAAAAATGGGCGGTCCTGGAAGCGGCAGATGGTACCGGGGGCAGTGCCGGAAATCGATCGTCGAGAAATCGCTGGCGATCGCAGTGGGTGAGTTTCACGGTCGAATTCACCCGTATTCATCGGGCACTTTGTCCTGGAGATTGTGGACCGGGGAGCGATCGTCAATCGGGTACTACGTCACCTGGACGAACGACGGGCCGCGGCTGATGCTGCATTACGTCTGGAATGACTCCGAGAACATCGAGATTCCCGTTCACCTGCAATCGACCCCGGTGTATTTCGGCGGGGAACGCTGGTGGTTCACCTGCCCGTTGATCGTGAACGGCGTGGCATGTCGCCGTCGAGTCGGGAAGCTGTACCTGCCGGTGGGAGCGAAGTATTTCGGTTGTCGGACCTGCCACGGGCTGACATACCGAAGCTGCCAAGAGGCGCATTCGGAGGAACGGACGGCGAAGTTTTTCGCGGCCCACGGCTCGAAGCTCGACGCAATGTTGCCGCGACTGACCGGCGAGTGAACGCTCGACAGTTCGCCAGAACGAAGAGTATCCTCAGATTTCGGGACGGTCGACCGGATTGCAAAACGGTCGGCCAAGCGGTCGGCGGCCGTGGCGTGGTTCCTATCCTGACCACTCGACGGCCCCGGCCGACCCGATGAGCAGGATAGAAACCGATGCCCCACGTGTCCCCAATGGTACCGGACGGCATTGACCGGTTCGACGACCCGAGTTCTCGGATCGCGGCGGTTCAGTGCATCAACGCCGTTGACCAATTGTTGATGGTCGCCCAGCTTTCGAGAAGTGCGCAGGTCTTTGTCTTTACCGAGAAGGCCGCGCTTCGTTGCCTCTATGATCTGGATCATAGCTTCAACACCGCAGGCTATTACCACGCGTGCGCTTCTGACGTGGAATTGCAGAATCGGGACGATCGCGCATGCGCTTTCGATGTCGCGCGTCGGGTTCGAGCTGAAGTTCGGGCGGCATTGCATGCGTACAAGTCTGATGGCAGCGCATCTGCGGAAGGCTGGACGACTCTTCCCGAATCGTACACGCAGCAGTTCGGCGATAGTCCGGTCCCGACTTGGAATGATGTTCAAAGCGAGTTGAAAGAGGTCGATTCAGACGCCCAGGGGCTTCTCTGTTCCGCCCGTTTATTCATTCCGGAACTGGCGAAAAACCCGCCGTGGCATTTCGGTGCTTGGTCGCTCATCTGCGAGAGACTGAAGGTCTTTTCGCGTGACGAACTCACTGGACTTACGAAGCGACTAATCGCTGTCGTCGAATCCGAACCCGGCCAGAACGCCCCTGACTCCCCGCCTGCCAAAAATCCGCAGTTTTCGCTTTTGGACCGATATCCGGAATCTTCGGCCGGCCACGTTGCCTTTCTGGAATTTGTCCTTGATGAAGTTGGCTACTCAGCCGAGGCGAAGCGGCAGCAACTCGCGCGAGGATATACGAATGACACTCTGGCCAACATGGTTAGCGGCATCAAGTGGGCGGAAGCGAGGCAACGAATTGCAGCGCTGTCCGACTTTCCCGCCGACACGGTTCGAGAAGTCGCGCGGGTGCTGCGACGTGAATTGACGGTCGGCACGGTTGAACAGATTCATGAGCTGTTGACACCGACTGTCCGGGGGCTGCGGAATGCTTGGGAAAACCTCGATGCCGGCCTGACTGACGAAGTCACAGCCGACGACGCGACGCGGCCAACCATCGACGTCAATGAAACCGGGGCAGGCCCCCAGGGGGCGGGGGGGCTGTTCGGACAATTGGCAGAGTCGATACGGGCGGCGATCGAAAACCCGGAAAGCCGCCAGCGGTGGCAGCAATGTATCGAAGAAATCAGTCGCCGAAAAACGGCGGCTCGCGACGAACTTGCCGCCCGGCATTTTCCAGAACCCGAATCGATTGAGGATTGGGTACACTTAGCCCGAATCGTGGAGATTCCGCCAGAATCAATCGACAAACTGACGGCTACCGACATTTTCGATGCCGCGATGGCTTGGGCGGATCGGCAACAGATCAAAGCCCGTCTGGTGGCTGAAACGAATGCCGCCGTCAAAGGTGGCGCGCCCGCGGAACCCGCCAGCGATCCACGGACTCTGAAGAAACCGAAACGAAGCACAGAACGGGGCGAAGCTCGGATCAAACTGATTTCGGCCCTGACGAAGCATCACGAGTACGCCGACGGTGGTTGCCTGAAACTGGAACCCATCGGAAACAACGAATTGGCGCGGCTGGCGGGGGTGGATCAGGCGACCGCATCGGCATTCTTCCAACAACAATTCAAGGGGCATGGGAAGTACAAGGCGGTTTGTGGCGACGTGGCGACCCTGATCGCTGCGCTGAAAATCTTGAACGGAGAATTCTCACCCCATCTTCTCTACGGGGCAAAACCACCCGACGAAGATGACCGCGATGAAGAATAACGGATCGCTCGTTGGATCGTTGGGGATTGATTGCCCAACACTCGGATTTTTCTCTCTTCCGTGCGGAAGCTGGCGATTCGCGGCATTTCCGAACGAATCTGAAGCCGTTGGGTAACTGCTCGTCCAACGCTGCGCCTACGAGTATGCAAGCCGCACATCGCGGCAAGCGACCCGTTCGAGCAAACGACGATGGCAACCCAACCAACTCAATCTCCCCTGGCATTGCGGCCCCGTGAAGCGGCGACGGCCCTGGGGATTTCGCCCAGGCTGTTGTGGCAATTGACCCACGATGGGCATATCCCGTGCGTGAGAGTCGGTACCGGCAAACGGCGAACCGTGTTGTACCCGACCGCTGAACTGCAAGCCTGGCTGGCCCGGCAGGCCCAAACGGCGAAAGGGGGCGGTGATGACGACTCCCGTTGAGCGACTGGTGGCGACGCTGCCCGACGCAAAACGGGTCGGCAACGGCTGGCTGGCGCGCTGCCCGGCCCACGAAGACCGGAATGCCAGTCTCAGTGTTTCACAGGCGGACAACGGTGGCGCTCTGTTGCATTGCCACGCAGGATGCGAAACGGCGGCGGTTGTAGCGGCGATGGGACTGACCTTGGCCGACCTGATGCCGAAACGCGTCGAGCCGGTGTCCTCCAAGACGACGGCGGGGGGCACACCCCGTATTGTCGCTCAGTACGATTACCGCGACGAGACCGGCAAAGTCGTATTTCAAGCCGTCCGTTACGAGCCGAAGGGTTTTCGGCAGCGCCGGCCGAAGCCTGGCGGCGGTTGGGACTGGAGTGTCAAGGGTGTGCGTGTGGTTCCATACCGGCTCCCCCAGATTGTGGCCGAGCCCACGCGACTCGTTGTGGTCGCGGAAGGTGAAAAGGACTGCGACAACCTGGCCCGCATTGGCGTGTTGGCGACCTGCAACGCTTGCGGCGCGGGCAAATGGACGCCCGAGCATTCGGCCTTTCTGCACGGTCGATCGGTGGTCATCCTGCCCGATAACGACGAAGCCGGTCGCAACCACGCCCAGCAAGTCGCGCAGTCGTTGCACAGTATCGCCACATCAGTCCGGATCGTCGAACTCCCCGGTGTGCCCGCCAAGGGGGACGCGAGCGATTGGATTGCGGCCGGTGGCACGAAAGCGGAATTGAAGCGGCTGGCCGAGGCCGCCCCCACCTGGACGACGCTGCCGGCGCAGTCCTGGCCGGAAATCGTTTCGTTCGACGTCCTGGACCTGCCCAGATTTCCGACTCAGGTGTTGCCCAAGGCGCTGCGGTCTTGGGTCGAGGCTGAGTCGCACGCGACCCAAACGCCCCCCGACCTGGCCGCACTGATGGCCTTGGCCGTCTGCGCCGTTGGCATCGCTCGGCGGGTGGTTCTTGAACCACGGCTGGGCTGGCGAGAGCCGGTCAATCTGTTCGTGGCCGTCTTGCTGGATCCCGGCAACCGAAAATCGGCGGTCTTCTCCGACGCCATGAAGCCGTTACGCGAACTGGAAGCGGAAATGATCGACATTGCGCGGCCATCCGTGGCCCGCGAACAATCTGACCGTCGCCAGTCCGAAGCGCGACTGCGAAAGCTGGAAAAGACGGCAGCGGAAAATGGCGATGCCGAAGCACGGCACGAGGCGGGGAAGCTGGCAGCAGAACTGGCTGAGAAGACCGAGCCGGTTTTGCCTCGCCTGCTGGTCGATGATGCGACGGCCGAGAAATTGGGCATCATGCTCGCCGAACAGGGGGGGCGCATTGCCAGCATGTCACCCGAGGGGGGCGTGTTCGACCTGATGGCAGGGCTGTATTCCAAAAGCGGTATTCCGCAATTCGGCGTGTACCTGATGGGACATTCTGGCGACGATTTGATTACCGATCGTGTCAGCCGAAAGAGCGTACGCGTCGAGCGGCCGGCCCTGACGTGCGCCTACGCGATGCAGCCGGCCGTTATTGAGGGGTTGGCCGAGACTACGGCATTTCGTGGTCGTGGACTGCTGGCCCGTTTCCTCTATGCGGCACCACAAAGTTGGATTGGCCGGCGGGAGATCGCCCCGACAGCGGTATCCGCCGAAACGCAGGACGCCT
The DNA here is from genome assembly GCA_945860955.1 of Planctomicrobium piriforme. Classification (GTDB taxonomy): domain Bacteria; phylum Planctomycetota; class Planctomycetia; order Planctomycetales; family Planctomycetaceae; genus UBA10511. Next base: position 21,987 of record CAMATH010000111.1, on the reverse strand, counting down.
ATCGAGCGACCGTGCGGCGGCTGGCCGAAGTGGACGGAGAGTTTGTTTTGCAGCTCGCGGCCGATGCCTCGGTATTACTGAAGGACTGGGAAACGGAAATTGAAGCCATGCTGGGGGATGGCGGACAATTGGAAATCATGCGCGACTGGGGAGCGAAACTCGCCGGCGCGACACTGCGGCTGGCGGCCGTTCTGCATTGCGTCGAGCATGGCCCAGTGGGGCGCATTGACGCGGTGACGATGGCCGCTGCGGTCGAAATCTCCCAGTATCTGATTCCGCACGCCGAGGCAGTGCTGAACATGATGCTGGCGAAGGAAGATTCGGCCGACGATGACGCACACTATGTGCTGCGGTGGATCGAGCGCCACAGCCGGCGCGAGTTCACGAAGAGCGAAGCCCAGCACCACGGCAAGCGCCGATTCCCAAAGGCGGAGGACATCGACGCGGCCTTGGGCGAATTGACGAAGCGGGGCTACATCCGGCTGAGGCCCGCGGCGGCTACTGGCCCGGGGCGGCCACCGTCGCCGACCTACGAAGTGAACCCGGCGGGCCTTGCAAAGCTCTCCCCCGAAAAGCGCTCCCAGAATTCCCGCAATCCGTCCGCAGAACCCGACAACGGCAATTCCGGGAATATCGGGAACGGTTCCGAGCAGTCTGAAACCGAGCACCGCGTGCAGGTGACGATATGACAGATACACCTCCAACACTCGCCGACCTTCTGGCGGAGTGCGACGCCGGCGGCATCCAGTTGAGTCCGGCCGCCGACGGTAGCCTGACCGTCGACGCGCCCGACAACGCATTGACGCCCGAACTGCTCGAACGCCTGAAGGCCCACAAGGCCGACCTGCTGACAATCCTCCGTCACGCAGCCGACGTCCCCAGGTGCGACCCGGGCGACGCTGCGGCGGTCTGGAAAGAGACTCTAAAGCGACTGGAAGGCAAATCGATGTTTCCGGCCGACATGCTGGAGGCGCTCGGCTCGGCCGATGTGCGGTGGGTCGACGACAAACCGCCGTGCGACCCGGCAACCGAACCGACCCCCGTGGTAATACCGAAAGCACCAGCAAAGCCCGTTTGCCGGTGCGGTGCGACCAACTGGCGGGACGTGCCGATACACGGCGGGAAATCGATTCGGAGAGATTGCGGCCGATGTGGGCGGTTTGTCGATTTCCCCGTCTGGTACGGGAAAGCGACTCCCCCTAGTTGACTCAGAGACAAATAGGGGATACGATACGAGAATGGAACCGAAATTCACTGATCAGGTGCGCCGAGCGGTGGAGAATTCGACGTTGTCACGCTTTGTGATCGCGAAACTTTCGCAGATCGACCAAGGCGCTTTTTCGCGGTTCATGGCGGACAAAGGTGGGTTCTCGTTGGAGAGTCTCGACCGCCTTGCTGCGGTACTCGCGTTGAGAGTTGTTGTTGATACTCCAGAACAAAAGGAAGACAAAATGAGTACTGAACCCGGATACTTGAATCGCCAAAACCAGCGAGTTAATCGCCGAGTTCGTAAAAGCCCTTCACACGGAAACCAGTACACCTACGAACTCGAATGCACGCACTGTGGATATCGCTATGGAGCGAACGGCTGCGACATTGAGGGAGCCGGTCAAGGTCGCGGACGCAGATGTCCCAACTGTCAGGGTGGAACTCCCGGCGATCCAATTTCGTAGCAGCAAAAGGATTCGCGTCAAATGGCAAGCATTGCACGTGAGAAGAACGGTAACCGCCGGATTCTATTCGTCGCCCCTGACGGAAAGCGACCGACGATTCGACTCGGCAAGGTTTCCCAGCGGACCGCTGAGGGAATCAAGTATCGCGTCGAGCAACTCGTCGAACGGCTGACGTACAAGCAGCCAATGGACTCGGAACTGGCCCAATGGGTGGACGACCTGGAGCCGCGGCTCGGAAAGAAACTCGCAGCGGTGGGATTGATCGCGAATCCACAAGCGAAACCGTCGGCGATTCTCGGGCCGTTCATGACGGCATACCTCGACGGCCGGACCGACTTGAAGCCGGCAACGAAGCTGGTTCGCTCTCAAGTCATTCGCGACTTGAACGACTTCTTCGGCGAGTCGCGGGACGTGCGGACGATCACACCGGGAAGCGCCGACGACTTCAAGCAGTGGCTCATTGGCCGAAAACTGGCACCAACCACGATTCACAAACGGTTGCAGTCGGCCCGCGCATTCTTCCACGCGATGCACCGACGGAAGCTGATCGACGAAAACCCGTTTGATGGCGTCAAGGCGGCGGCGACGGGAATTCAGGATCGCCAGCGGTTCGTCACCCGGGACGAAATCGCCCTCGTGCTGGCGAAATGCCCAGACCATCACTGGCGAACGATCGTTACCCTGTCACGATTCGGCGGTCTGAGATGCCCAAGTGAAGTTCTGTCGCTGCGTTGGCAGGACATCGACTGGGAGACGAGCCGGATTATCGTCCGGTCGCCCAAGACTGAACACCACGTCGGAAAAGCGAGCAGAACGATTCCGCTGTTTCCGGAACTGCGGCCAATGCTCGAGGAAGCCTTCGAGCTGGCCCCCGGGGGAGCGGAATTCGTGGTCGACCCCCGGTTTCGCCAAGCGGCGATGGGGCCGTCTGGCTGGATGAATGCGAACCTGCGCACGACCTTCGAGAAAATCATTCGGCGGGCGGGGCTGTCTCCATGGCCTCGCCTGTTCCACAACATGCGGGCCAGCCGGGAGACTGAACTGGTCGAAACCTACCCGGTCCAGGTGGTGACGAGCTGGCTGGGAAACTCGCCCACAGTGGCGATGCGGCACTACCTGATGACGACTGACGAACACTTCGCGGCTGCGGTGAAAGGAGCGGCTGAATTCGAACCCCAAAAAGCGGCGCACAATCCGGCGCAGCACACGTACGCGGCGAGTCGCGGGGTATCGCACAGGTCTGGCATTGCGCAGCAAAAAACCCCGGGAATGCCGGGGTTTGCGAATCGTCGCGACTTGCCGCGACGATGCGAGGTAGCGGAGGAGGGATTTGAACCCCCGACACGCGGATTATGATTCCGCTGCTCTAACCAACTGAGCTACTCCGCCAGATTCAGACTCGAAAGTCCACACCCGGAAAGTTCCGAGCGCTCCATTATAGCGAGATCGCGGGAGGATTGAAGTCAACGACGTCAGATTCTGGCCACCGAATCATCGGCAGATTCGACACCCTCGGTTCCATGGGTACGTCCATCAGACGCGGGGATCCTCAGAAAGGTTCACCTTGACCTCAATCCCGATGGGCGTGCGGACCAAGTTTCAGAGAGATCACCTTGGTCCGCTTCGTGAAAAATCGAAGTCCGAAGTCAATTCGAGCCAGTTTCTGTCAACGCAGAAGGGGGGCGGCGGCAACTTGCGGGAGGGTTACTGAGCGGCGGTTCCTCCGCCGATTCCGTGCGACAACTGTTCGATTCGGGTTGCCAGGTTTTGAACCTGCTGTTGCAGCTCCAGCAGTAACATGTCGCGACGTTCCTGCCGAATGGAATCGACCGCCCGGCGATCAAAGGCGACGTACATCAACGACCGCAACATGGCGAAAAGTCCGACTGGCACAGCCAGAACGATTAACAGCAACCCAAACGGGGGACCGACGTTTCCGAAGACCGGTTGGATGTGCAGAACGACACCCAACAAGACGAGGCCCACGGTTGCTCCCCACAAAACCTGTGCGACGCGCCGACCGAATTTCTCACGTCGGCTGACAGCGGTCAAATTCAAATCGAGTTGCATGCGATACTCCTTGTAGTTGGTGGACTCAATTGAGGGGGTCTCCTGAAGCAGAGACTCCAGGAATTCACGTCGATCGGGTTGGTCATTCGCCATGATGTGCGTTCTCCAGTAATCGCTTCAGTGTCTGCTTTCCGTAAAACAAGCGAGATTTCACCGTTCCCACGGGAACCTGCAGGGCGTCGGCGATCTCTTCCAGCGGCAGGTCTTCCAGAAATCGCAGAGTCAGTACCAGCCGTTGATCTTCGGGTAAATGATCGAGAGCGGCTCGGACCTCCGCCGCCCGATCGGCGCTCAGGAATTCGTCGATCCGCCCGGCGTCATCGCTGATCTGGTCGCCGAGTTCTTTCGCGTGCGTGGCGACGGCCGACTCCTGCCGACGTTCACGACGGACTGTCGAGACCGCCCGGGCATGGGCGATCTGATACAGCCAGACACGAAACGCCTCTGGAGACTTCAGTCCCCCCAGTTTGCGAAAGACATCGATCCAAACTTCCTGAACGATGTCCCAGGCGCGGTGATCGTCGTTCACGATCCGGCGGGTGAAGAACCACAACCGGCGCTCGTAACGCGAGATCAACACCCGCATAGCCGCGTCGTCTCCCTCGCGAGCCCGCAGCACGATCAACCGCTCGGCGATGTTCTGGGGATCGGTGGGCATGGACATGGAACGGAGTCCAGACGCGAAACAACAATGGTTGACGACAGATTCAATCTGTCGCACCCGCCCCGCACTCGCGGCGGCCAGCTCCCATGAGTCGTCCGTCGACCGAAATGGTTCAAAAGAATTCGCGCAAAATCGGAAGAATAGGACTATCGGAGAAAACCGTCAGACTACCGCTGGACGTTCGTGGCCATCGAACAGCCGACGGATCCAACTAACCCTTAGGTGAAGGAACGCGTGTTCCCAGATGAGGCGCGGGAACGGCTACGGGTTGTCGCTCGATCGGCACCCCGTGTTCCTTCCCCCGCTTTCGCTCGCCGTGGAGAACTCGACCCACCACGGTATAGCGAATCAGTGTGTGATAACTCGCCAAACCGAGCAGCAGCGTCGCAGCGGACACCACGAGCATTTTGACGACCGCCGGCAGCGCGACCGGCGCGAGTACCACGTGACCCAGTCCCACCAGAGGCAAATGGCATAGGTAGATCCAGTAGGCGGCATCCGCCAGATAGCGGATGGCGGGATGCTGCGTCTGGAGTTTGAGCGCCCCTCCCAGAGCGCTGAACATCGTGAACCAGGCGGTCCAGGCGACCGCGATCGCCAGGGTCAATACGCCCCCTTCGGACAATTCGTGCCGCGCCTGCGCCGGGGCCAGCCACAAGACCACCACCACGCTCGGCAACGACGCGATCAGATGCGACCAGGGGAACCCCGCCAGTCGCCCCAACAGATCCTTCCGCCGATTGATCTGGACGCCCACGATGAAGTAGAAGCCGAAGTAGGCCATCCGCACAGTGTGCGGCACAAACGAGTTGTGGTGACCGCTGTACGATGAGATGTCGTCCCACAACAGAATCGCCGAGGGGACAATCAGCCAGAGTGGCCGCAAACAGTCTGGTCCCAGCGGCAGTTTCCAGGCCGGGGGCTTGTGAGAGTTGGAATTCCAATCCCAGCGCAACAGGCCATAGGCGAGCGTGATGAAGGTCAGGTCCATCAGAAACCACAGGTGTGCCGGCCCGAAATAGTGCGCCTGAAGTTCCGGAGGAAAGGGGACGAACGGAGTCACCGCCTGTTCCCAGGTGCAAAGTCCCGATTGAAGCCAACCGATCGTCCACACGATCAGATTCACCGGCAGAATCGTCACCAGTCCCACATAGTACGGAATGAGGATCCGGACGGAACGCTGTTTCCAGAATCCTTCCAGACCGCGCGACTGGAACAGATTTTCAGAGAAGTAGCCGGCGAGGAAGAAAAACAGCGGCAGTCGAAAGGTATGGATCCACCAGAAGAGCGCTTCGCATGTGGGCGACGTGACCGCCTCACGCACCGGCCAGATCAGCCCGTCGAGGGTCGTCGCCGAGTAGGCGCAGCACGCGTGCAGCACGACCCCCAGCAGCATGGCGATGCCACGCAGGGCGTCGAGTCCCGCCAGGCGGTGCGCCGGCCGGTGCGAAATCGCGCCGGGCGACACCGCATGGTCGACGTGTTCGTGCGAAAGCGAATTCCTCAAGTGACGGCTCCATCGGCCGATGATGGCCTGTCGATTGACTATCGGGGGCCGTCCCCCATTCGGGTGAGCCATTTTGCCCGAACAGACTCCCGCCAGATTGCCTCAACCTTCGCAGCGCGGTCGGCTCCCTATAACCCATTCATTCGCGGCCATTAAAACCATGCTCGCCCATTCCGCCGCTCTTATCGCTTCGATCGTCAGTTGTTACTGGACGATCGTGTTGATCAAACTCGCCCTGGCGCGCCTCCGCCATCACAAGCAGGGGGTCATGATCCCCCGACTGGCCACCGAGCGGAGGATCTGGCCCGTCTGGGTGTTGGTGATCACCGGTTGGCACGTGTTCCCCTGGATCGCCGTCAGCCACACCAACGCTTGGTGGGGACTGCCCGCCTGGGCGCAGGACACTCCATTCAGCGCAATCCGCATGGGAGCCGCGATCGTCGCACTGGGACTGTTCGCCGCCACCATCTCCTGCTGGATCGCGATGGGACGCCACTGGAGCGTGGCGGTGCTTCCGGGCCAGATGAAGACCCTGGTGACGACCGGGCCGTTTCGAGTCGTGCGCCATCCGATCTATTCCCTCAGCATCCAACTGATGCTCTGTTCCCTGGTGGTGGTTCCGAATCTCCCGATGGCGCTCGTGGCGCTGGCACACATCACCCTGATGCGGATGAAGGTGCGGATCGAAGAGACCGCTCTGGCGGCCGAATTCGGCGCGACCTGGGATGCGTACGCCGCCCGAACCGGGAAGTTCCTTCCCCAATGGGGCGGCTCAGATTTCCCGCGCCGGCAGAGTCCCCCGGCTCCCAAGAATCGCGGCACTGGCCGGAGACAGTCAGTTCAACGCACGTTTCCAACACGTGAACACGATTAGGGTGTCTTCGACACATCCGTCTTGGTGCGACATCTTTGAAATGGGATCTCGGCGTCGCCTGGCACGCCCTGTTCCTTCCATCTGCGCCACGGATTCAAGACAATCCCTCCGTTCTGAAGACTGTTGGCCGGCGTTGTGCCTGGGGCGTCACCCCATGAGCGTCGCTCACAGGTCGTCGCTCATTGTGGAATCCGTGAAACCTCATCCCGCACCCCACCGTTCGAACTTTCAGCCAGCTTCCGAAGACGCGACGCGTCGCAACGGCTGGGAAATCGCCATCAGTGGCGATCTCTCAGAAAAACAGTCCGACCTCGCGGAGGCTCTGCTCGATGTCGAAGTGGGAACCAGCGGAACGATTTTCTTCGATTCCGCGGGAGGGAGCGCGTACGTCGGGATCTCTCTGGCGAGCCTTATCAAGCTGCGGGGGCTGAAAGCGACCGCGGTTGTGCTGGGGGAATGTTCGTCGGCGGCGCTGCTGCCATTCGCCGCCTGTGAAGAACGATACGTTCTCCCCTATTCGTCGCTCTATTTTCACCCCGTCCGTTGGTCGAGCGAAGAGGATATTCAGCTCGAAGAGGCCGCGGAATGGACTCGCCATTTCGCGATCATTGAGGACGAAATGGACAAAATCCTCTCGGATCTGTTTGGCAAACCGTTCGCCGAAGTGCGCGGCTGGACCCGCCCCGGTCGATTTTTCACCGGTCGTGACGTCGTCGCGCTGGGACTCGCGAAGTTGCTCGACCTGCACGGGGGAGATGTCCGCACCCAGTTGAATCGCTTGCGCGCCGCGCAAACCGCCGAGTGACACGGGTTGTATTGGCCAGCGGGCAGGGGAGTCGTTGGGATTGCGCCACCTAACGCTAACCGTGCGCGGGGAAGTGTGGCGTATACGGTCGCGACAGAAACCGCCCCCATCCTCAGATTCGTCTTGCCCCAATTCCCAACTTGTGAGAGATTCCGGGCCGTTGAACCCCGGCTGTCGGCCCCGTTCCCGCACGGATGCGGCTGAACACTGTGGGGTTTGTGCTTCAATTGACCACGGAAGGCCCCCTCATGACCCCGCTTCGCTTCCTCACGGGATTCCGCCGCCCACTCCTGATCGCGGCGCTCGCCACGTTTTGTTCCGTCGGCGTGATCGCGCAAGACGGCTTCGCTCCCTCGCGAACCCGACGTCCAATTCCCGCCGGCCCCAGCCTCAGTGAAACGACCGCGCTGCTCGAAAGCGCGGTCCGCAATCTCTATAAAGACATTGAACCCGCCAACGACGAAGCGTCGCCCAACGAATTGCTGGCTTACGCTGACCTCCGTTCGCTGCGTCTCTATGTCGGCGCGCTGGAAGTCGCCGGCTGGTCGCTCGAGAAGGTGACGGTCGATTATGACCGCTATTCGCAAAGCGGTTTGTACCGCGACCGCAGCCGGCTGACCGATCGCAGCGCGCTTGCCGCCTGGGAACGTTATCAGGCCGCCAAGGAAACAGTTCGAACACTGCTGCAGCGCGTGCGCAGCACCGCGATCCTCTGTGAACACCAGCTCAGTTTCTGCGATCCCCAGGTTTCACGGGAATGGCGGAATGAAGTTCTTCCCGCGCTCCGCGACTGCATCGGCGCGACCGACCCGATCTTCGCCGAAGAGGTCGCGTATCAGCGGTACGGCGTTCCCGGACAGTCGGCGCGAGTTGTTCCCGCGGGCGGCACCAACAACGCCACTGGTGACGCGGTCGACGTCTCCCGCAACCCGGTCTTCCAGCCGTACGACGGCCAGGGTCGTGGCCAGGGTCGCTACCTCGAAGTCCGTGCATTCAGCGGCCCCGTCCGTGTGAAACTCGTCCGGTTTCAAAGTCACGAACGCTCATTCGGTGTTACCGACGCGTCGGTGATTCGCGAATTGACGGTCGACGAAGTGGTCGAACCGGGTCAGCCGCTGTTCGTCCCCTGCAACCGCGGTCGAATGGTTGACGTCAGCGATCTGGAAGTCGAATGGGCTCCCGCGGACCGCGGTGGCCGGCGTGTGATGGCGACAATCGACCTCGTCGAAAGCAACGACGGCAACCGCAACTGAAGCGATCGCGACTCACAAGCTCTCTCTCAATCCAACGCGTCGTCGGCGAAGTGCTGACGACGCGTTGTGTGTTTCACGGTTGCAGCTTCAGCCCCTCGGCCGTCACCACGAACGGGACGATGGAATCATCGCAGGCGCTGCCGCGATGTTTCGCGACGTGAATCGACCGCCCCATTTTCGAACCATCACGCGTCTTTCCCATCAGGATGATCGTGTTGGCGTTGGTCAGCACATCGCCCGATTCCAACGGCCGGCCCAACAAATCGTCGAGCATCAACTCGTGAGTGGTGTACAGCAGCACGCAGCCCACCTGGCGATGGTCGTAGGGATGCAGTTCGACATTGTCGGCGTTGATGCGGAAATTCTCGCGGAACAGATCGCGCGCGACCCAGTCGTGATCCTTATGCAGAATCTGGTGGTAGATGTATTCGAACAGATCGAACTGGAACGAGTCGCTGGGACGGTCGGTCGGTTCCACACCGTCGATCACACACCGCCGCACCCCTTGCGTGAAGTTCCCGTAGAAGAACCAGATCGCAAGCTGTAGCTTCTTCACCAGTTCGAGTTTCCACGCCTTCCATTCATCGTGTTCGAGGTCGTTGCGGGTGACCCGCCGGCCCGAGCGTTCGAAGATGTGGAGATAGTCGCGACGGACGATATCGCGGATCCAGACATCCCGCGGATCGACCGTCACATCGCCCCGCTGGTTCCGCATCGTCCAGCCGAACAGCCGCTGGGCGTAATCTTCCTGGTTTTGCGAATCGCCGCGCGAGGTCATGTCGAAAATGATCCCCCGCTCCCCTTCCTGGGTGGCCCCCGCGTTGGCGAAGTGAATGCCCAACTGGGTCTTGCCAATCCCGGTCGCCCCCGCCACGACGGTGAGAGTTCCAGGTAGCAGCCCGCCCCCCAGCATCTCATCGAGCGCGGGCAAACCTGTCGACAACCGTTTCGAACCGCTCGTCGCTCCGCTCACAGTGTCAACCACCGATCCCGCGCGACCACGTCCCACCGACCCACGACTTTCCCGTCGGCCACCACATACACCTGCTTATGCAGCGCGATCGTCGGGCAGATGTGGCGGGGGATGGCGAACAGCTCGTCCCCCGGCTGAAACTGCTCCGCCTTGACGGTCCGCACCACCAAGTGTTCTTCGTTCTGCAGGATATGTTCCGCTTCCGGAAGATCGGGAAGCGTGAGCCGTCGCCCCGCCGGCGGATCGGACGCGACCGCTTTGTATCCCAGATCGAGCGTGACCCGGTCGGGGGAGGGCCGGCTGATGACGCGCGTAAGAATCAGCACCGCAGGGGGAAACACCAGGTCCGGAAACGTCTCGGTGTAACCGGCGTCGTGAAAGACACAGGTGCCGGGACTCAGTTCAATCTCAGCTTCGGTCTTTTTCGCATAGACCGGAAACGACCCCGTCCCGCCGCAGACGAGTCGCGGAACCGGAAGATTCAGCCCCTGCAACTGATCCCGCAGCGCGACCACGCGGCCCCATTCCTCGTTAATGGCAGTAGTCCGCTCGTCGAGCGACTTCTGATGCTGATGCCCATCGTAGACGTGGAAGCCCGCCGGCCGCAGCCCGGGGGTCTTCGCAATCGTCTGATACAACTCGACCGCCGTTGGTCCCGCGGGCACCCCCGTGCGGTGCTGCCCCACATCGAGATCGAGCAGCATCCCGACACTCGTCCCCGCCGCCGCGAGAGCCGCGCCCAACTCTGCGATCGGTCGAGGATGATCCCCGGTCACCATGAAACTCACGTCGGGGTATTTCTGGCGAAACGCCACCACCCGGGCGATGTTTGCCCCGACGATGTTGTACGCCAGAAAGATATCCTTGACCCCCGCGTCGGCCAGCATCTCGGCCTCCGCAATCGTCGCACATTTGTGCTTCGTGATCCCCCGGGCCAGTTCGATCCGGGTGACTTCGGGCATCTTGTGCGTCTTGCAGTGTGGACGCAGTCGATCCACACCCCCCGCGACCGCGATCATGCGGTCGAGGTTCTGTTCGAGTATCTCTCGAAACAGAATGGGAGCGGGGGTGATGATCTGGGACGTGTCGGCGATCGAGTAGCGCGGATCCATGGTGCCAACAGGCTCGAAGAATCCGCGCCGAAAGTCAAGCGTTCACTAACGCGGGCAATAGTCGAGCGGCTTCTTCCTCGGATAGTCGTAGCAGGGATCGCATTCGTCGATCTCGCGGCGACCCAGCGGCCCCCGGTCTTTCCGCATCCGATACTTCGCCAGTTGCTTGGCGGGGGAATCGTTGGCGTAACCGTCGCTGTACGCCCCGTCGTCGTCGGGAGCGATGCCGTGCTTGGCCCGTTTCCGTTCACAACAATCCAAGTCGGCGAACCACGGACCGGGAGGTCGATACTGTGGCGACTGTTCGTACACCTTGTGGCAGTGCAGGCAGAAACTGCCACAACCCTTATCACCACATTCGCCGCAGGTATGGCAGCCGGCCAAACCTGCCAGCAACAGCAGACACAACAAACGAGCAGGACGGAACATAGATCCCTCCTCCCTGAGGGTTCAGGCATCGCGACCCGGTCGCCGCACTCGGTAGAATACGGTTCGGGTGCCTTGTCAATCTGTTCTATCGGCGGTCGAATGAGGCGGATTTCACATTTCTGACAGGCGCTCGGATTCCGAGAGATCGGCAAGCTGGGCAGCCTGCGTCCCCTGGGGAGAGCGGCTTCGCGACATGATTCTCGAAGGAATCGTCACCACAATCAGTCCGGAGGGAGAGATCAACGTCGCGCCGATGGGGCCGGTCGTTGATGAGGGGCTGACGTCGTTTCGCCTGCGTCCGTTTCAGACGTCGACCACGTTTCGCAACCTCAAGCAAAGCCACCAAGGGGTGTTGCACATTGTTGATGATGTCCTGTTGATTGCGCGGGCGGCGATCGGAAAGCTGACCGAATGCCCGGCGACATTCGCCGCGTCGCGAGTGACCGGCCGGGTGCTGAGCGATGCGTGCCGATATTTTGAGTTTGAAGTGACAACCTGCGACGATTCGCAACTCCGGGCGGAACTCGACGTGCGAATCGTCCACCAGGCGACGCTGCGTGACTTCTGGGGGTTCAATCGGGCGAAGCACGCCGTCCTGGAGGGGGCGATTCTGGCGACCCGCTTGCACTTGGTGGGGGCCGACTCGATCTTGGCCGACTTCGCCCGGTTGCAGTCGGCGGTGGATACGACCGCGGGTCCGCGGGAACAGGAAGCGTTTGAGTTGTTAAAGCACTATGTGAGCGAACAGCGGCAAACGTAACTGTTCGCGGAACATGCAGGGACACGGTTTCGCGGTGATCACGGAGGACGGGACGGAAAAAGGGGGGACAGGATGAAAGGGATGAAGAGGATGAAAAGGATACGGACGGGAGACGAAGGGGACCGCAATCAGGGATTCGACCGGTCTTCATCCTGTCACTTCTTCGTCTTTCCAACGACTTCCATCGTCCGGGGGCCAACTGCCCTTCCCCGTGAGTCACGTGAGTCAACCTGTCTCCCCCCAGCCTTGGGGGCTGTCGTAATTTTGCGATCCGGTCGCGTGTTTGCCACAGCCGGTTGTGGTTCCGCTTCGCGGAAACCACAACCGTAGCGACGCCGCGGAGCGTCGTCGCTACGAAACCGAAAGCCCCCAATGGTGGCCGGCAGGCGGAGACACGAAATGCGCCCGCCGGTCCGCGCTGGACGTTTCCGTGGCATATTTGGCTGTATCTGGTTAGGTTCGTGTTTAATCAACCGCCGGAACCAAACATCGGATTGTCGCCATGTCACCGAGCCGTTCTCGAGTCCATCCGCTGTTTCTACTGGCCGCTGTTTCCGGCCTGTTATTCTGCGTCACCACGTTGATCCTGCTGGTTCTCCCATGGATTGAGCCAGCGACTCCGTTCACCCGCTGGCTGGAAACGAACGCTTTGCCATTGATCGCGTCGGAAGTGGTCGCCACACTGTTTGCGGGAGTGGCCGGGCTCTGTTTCGATCGGCCGCAACCCATCTCGGCGTCGGAAACCCATCCCACTGCAAATTCGGATCTAAGCGGCACCGACAATCATGAGCGAGTCACCGAAGGCGGAAATTGAGCGGCTGCGGTCGGAAATCGAGCGTCACAACGCGCTGTACTATGTCGACGGGGCGGCCGAGATCACCGATCTCGAATACGACAGGCTGCTGAAGCGGCTGATCGAACTCGAGCAGGCGAATCCGGAATTCGCGACTCCCGACAGCCCGAGTCAGAAGGTCGGGGGGAGTCCCGTCGAGGGGTTTGTCACGGTGCCGCATCGGGTTCCGATGCTCTCGATCGATAACGAATACGACGAGGCAGGCGTTCTGGAGTTTGACAAACGGTTGCGAAAACTGCTGGAGCCGGGCGAGGCGGTAGAGTACTTCTGTGAGTACAAAATTGACGGAGTCGCGCTGTCGCTGATCTACGAAAACGGCTCGCTGGTGCGGGGAATCACCCGGGGAGATGGTCGCCAGGGGGACGATGTGACTCATAACGCCCGCACGATTCTGGGAATTCCCCTGCGACTGCGTGCGAAGAATCCCCCCGAACTACTGGAAATCCGGGGTGAGACGTATATCAGCAACGCCGACTTCGCGCATTTGCGGGCGAAGCAGGCGGAAGCGGGGGAGACTCCGTTCGCCAATCCCCGCAACGCGGCGGCCGGAGCGCTCAAGCTGCTCGATCCCCAGATGTGCGCCGCTCGCAAACTGCGGTTCTACGCCCACAGCGCGGGAGCGATCTCGGGGCCGCCCTTTGATTCTCAATTGGCATTCGTCCGCGCCGCCGCGAGCTTCGGTGTACCCATCACGCCCCGCTCGAAGGTCGTTTCAGAGATCGCGACGGCGGTTGAATACTGCCACGAACTGCTCGAGGAGATTCCCGGACTCGATTGTGAAGTCGACGGGTTTGTCATCAAGGTCAACAATCTGGCGCAGCGCGAGCGATTGGGGACAACGGCGAAAAGTCCGCGGTGGGTGGTGGCGTACAAATTCGAAAAGTACGAAGGAGTCAGTCGGATCGAGGCGATCGGAGTGCAAGTCGGCAAGACGGGAACACTGACTCCGGTCGCTCATCTTCGGCCTGTCGAGATCGCGGGGACAACGGTGTCGCGTGCCAGTCTGCACAATCGTGATGAGATCGAACGACTGGGGGTCCGGATCGGTGACTGGGTGGTTGTCGAAAAAGCGGGCAAGATCATTCCCCATGTCGTTCGAGTCGAAGAACACCTGCGGGATGGCACCGAACAGCCGTTCGAATTTCCGATGGTCTGTCCCGAATGCGAGACCCCGGCGGTGCAGGATGAGGGGGGAGTCTACATCCGGTGCCCCAACCCGCAATGCCCGGCACAATTGCGGGAGGGAGTGCGGTACTTCGCCTCGCGGGCGGCGATGGATATCGAGGGACTGGGAATCAAGCTCATCGAACAGCTCACCGAGGCCAAACTGGTCACGAGTTTCGCCGACATCTATCGGTTGAAAGACCGACGGGTTGACCTGCTGAAACTTGAACGGATGGGTGAGAAATCCATCGACAACCTGTTGTCCGGGATCGAGGCGTCGAAGAGCCGTCCGTTGTGGCGGTTGTTGACGGGGTTGAACATTCGCCATGTGGGAACCCGAACGGCGCAGATTCTCGCCGATCATTTCGGAACGATTGACGCGATGGTCGAGCAGACTCCCGAACAGCTTTCCGCCGTCGAAGAGGTGGGGCCGGTGATCGCGCTGGCGATCCACTCGCATTTCCACCATCCCCGGGTGGCGCAGGTGTTGAGTGAATTGCGAGATCTGGGGCTGAACTTTGGCCAGCCCGTGGAGCGGCGCGTGAAGGCCGCCGGGCGTCTCGCGGGAAAGACGGTGGTCGTCACCGGATCGCTGGTCCGGTTCACGCGCGACCAGATCAATGAATTGATTCACAACGCCGGAGGAAAACCCGCCGGGAGTGTCTCCAAAAAGACCGACTACGTCGTCGCGGGGGAGAAAGCGGGTTCGAAACTCGACAAGGCGAACGAACTCAAGATCCCCGTGTTGACGGAGGATGAATTCGTGGCGTTTTTGAACAGTCCCGCGTCTCCGTTGTAATCGATGTGCGATCGGGCTGCAGTTTCCGCGGCACTTGAATAGGAACCAGTGCCGCGATGAATGAACTTGCCTTACCGCAACGTCTCCAAAACCCTCATCCGCATCGCCCGCAGTGCCGGCAATAACCCGCCGATCAACCCCATCACCAGCGCCAGTACCAGTCCCCCCGCGAGGACTTCCTGCGAAACGACGAATTGCAGCACCACCAGCTTCGCCGCTCCCGGGCCACTCCCCACCGTGCTTTTCGCCGTCCAGCCGTCCACCAGCATTCCCACAAAGCAGCCGGCGATTCCACCCACCAGCGCCAGAATCATCGACTCCAGCAGGAACGAAATCAGAACGTGCCCCCGCGCGTATCCCAGAATTCGCAACACGCCAATGTCTTTGATTCGCTGACTGATCGCGGCGAACATCGTGTTCATCACTCCGAAGATTCCTCCGACCGCCATGATCACCGCCACAAGCAAAACGGCGTACAACAACACCCGGCTCGTCGCTTGCAGATTGACGAAATACTGCTCTTCGGTCATCGCGGTGAGCGCGACCTCCTTGGAATCTTTCAACGTCTCGGCGAGCTTTTCCGCCTGATCAATTTCCGTGGCGCGCACGACAAACGACGAATAGACATCCTTCCCAAACCGCTCGGCGACAATCTGCCGTTTGGCCCAGACTTCTGAGTCGTAGGTCGACCCTGTGGAATCGAGAATCCCCACGATTTTCCAAAGCCGGTCGGCCATGAAAAACGTTTCTCCCACGACCAGAGGTCGTTTCTCGGGACTGCTCATCCCCAGTTCCCCGGCGATTCCGTTCCCCACGACCGCCTGGACGTAAGCCCCACCGGGAACGTCGGGACTTGTCGCCTCCTCCACTCCGGCCGCGGAAAACCAGAGACCCCCGGGTTTCAAACGCAGGTTGTGAACAGTCGACGTGATGAGTGGATCTTCCAGCCCGCGCACCTGCACGAATGCACGACGCGGCTTCTGTCCCGGTCCCACTGGGACGTCCTGATTGGCGATCACGTAGACTTCCTTGCTCGCCAGTCGCTGTCCCTCCGCATTGACTGCGATCCCCTCGGTCCGTTCGACATTGGTGACCTCCGTCAGTGCGAGATTGCTGAACCCTTCGTCGTTGGCACCGCCGGAGAAGACAACCACATTGCCTGGTTGCCCACTATTCGCCGTCAATGCGATCATTCCGTTGACAAACGCCATCATCATGGTCATCAGCCCGACCACCAGAATGAAGGCGATGACCATCATCAGTGACGTCCGCCAGCGGACAATCAGATTGCGGACGTTGTACGCCAGCGGAACCTTGCCGACGCACAGCAGCAATACGATCAGCGCGATCAATCCCACCAGCGTGCCGTACAGGGCGGGGAATTGCGCGATCCGCGCGAGATCAAACCGATTGGTGGCGGCGAGCATGTCAGGTCACTTTCGCAAAAACGTCCGCCACGCGAACACCGCGTGCCGACCAGGCTGGCAGGATGCTTCCCAGAAACGCGGTCACTCCACCGATTCCCAAACCCCACAACAGCGCCACTTGAGGAATGAAGAACCGGTCAAACCACGCGATGGGAATCGGAATTCCCCCGACGAATTTGTTCACGAACAGGATGGTGAAGCCGGCGCTGATCAAACCCGAGACCATGCCAATCAGCATCGCCTCCCCCAGGATCAGAAACATCACCTGGCCGGGACGGAACCCCAGCACCTTCAGGACCGCGATCTCCTGATGCCGTTCCCGCACGCTGATGCTGATCGCGTTGGCGATCACCAGCGACAGCGTCACGAGAATCGCGGGAGATAGCAGCCAGCGCATTCCCCAGAAGATGTCTTTCCACGACGCCAGAAACGTCGAGACCGCCGACCCACCCGACTCACACCGCACCGCCGGCGAGGTGTACAGCGGGGAATTGACGATCTGGGCCGCCAGCCGTTCGTAATCCTGCCGGTTCTTCACTTTCAGCATCTCGAACGCGATCGGGGCGACACCACTCGCGAGTTTCGTCTTGTTCTTGGCGTCGTACTCATCGATCCCTTGAAACAGGTACTCGATGTTCATGATCGAGGTCTGTCCGTACCGTTGCGCCGACTTCGGAAAGGTGTCGACGATTTCGAATTCGAGGTTGAGTCCCTTGAACGTCAGGCCGTTCACCGTGATTCGCCCGCCGACCTCCTTGTTCATCAATTTGAGCTGCTCGTGCCCCATGATGATCCCGTTCGGCTGTTTTCTCATCTTTTCGATGGCCGCGTTCAGCCTCGCCGTGTCCGCCGTCCCCAATTGATCGAGATCGTCGAGCATCGTGGGGGCCTTTTCCGGTTCGCAGGCGATCAGAAACAGAAAGTTCTCGCGGCTGCTTTTCGTCGGGTCGAGCGTCCCGCCGTAGAATGCCCACGTCATGTAGTCGTCGGGCACGACATCGTCCGAACCACGGGCCGCCCCCCGCCGCATCGATTCCATGTACGACCTGGGCAATCGCCCCTGGGCGTTGTTTTTGTCGCTGATCAGAATCTTGAAATCATTCGCCTTGTCCGCGGTCTGGTTGTCGATGAAGTCCAGGACCGACCAGACCGACGTGACGGCGAGCACCAGCACCATCGTGCCAAGCGCGGTCAGCACTGTGCGCAGCACATTCCGCCGCAGGTTCTTGATGATCAAACGCGTCAACTGAAACATCGTCGCTACCTTCGAAGAGTGAAGGGGAGAGAGACTTCGCGCGGTGGAGAACTCGACACGGAACCCGGGGCGGGCAAATCAGGAAGCGGTTGCCTTTGACCGCCGCTCTTCGTGCACCAGCTTCCCTTTTTCCAAATGCAGCGTGCGGCCAGCCCGCTCAGCCGCTTTGGGATCGTGCGTCACCATGATGATGGTCTTCTGCAATTCGCGTTGCAGTTCCCCCATCAGATGCAGAATGTCATCCGCCGACTTGGCGTCGAGATCCCCCGTCGGTTCATCCGCGACGATCAACGTGGGATCTGTGACGATCGCCCGGGCGATCCCCACCCGCTGCTGCTGACCGCCGGAGAGTTGCCCCGGGCGATGATGCAGCCGATCCGACAATCCGACCAGATCAAGCGCCGTCAACACCCGCTGTTTCCGCTCGGCTGCCGACATCGAGAGCAGCAGCAACGGCAACTCGACGTTTTCGTATGCCGTCAAGACCGCCAGCAGGTGGTAGAACTGAAAGATGAAGCCGACGTTCCGCGTCCGCCACGTCGCCAGTTGCGACTCGCTCATCTTGGAAATCAGGTCGGAACCGATCCAGACTTCGCCAGAACTGGGAGTGTCGAGGCCGGCGATCAGATTGAGGAGCGTGGTCTTGCCTGAACCCGAGGGGCCCATCAGGGCCAGAAACTCTCCATTCGGTACAGAAAGACTCAGCCCCTGGAGCACGTCGACCCGTTCGGATCCCCGGGTGAAGTACTTGTGGACTCCGTTCACGCGAACAATCGCTTCCGCTTCAGCCATGAGTCGTACTTTCAGTTCTGCAACACCGGTGGTGCTTGTTTCAAACCGTCGATCAAATCGCTGACCGCTTTGCAGACGGCGGCGGCCGCCGCTCCCTCAGCGTGTTCGTGTGACAGGTTGGTTTGGATTCGCCCGCAAAGTTCCCTCAACGTGTTGAGTTCGTCGTCCGAAAGGCCGGCCCGCGCCCGCGATCGGACCCGATGTGCACATTCCACCATCCGCGTCCAGACGTCCTCCGCCTTTCGCGTCACCAGAATGTTCTTCTTGCGACGATCCTGCGTGCTGTTCACTCGTTCCAGCCAGCCGTCTCGTTCCATTCTCTCGAGAACCCCCACCAGCGTCGGGGCTTCAATTCCCAGCCGCTCAGCGATCTCGGTCTGGGTCGTCATCCCGAGCGCCACGCAGGCGAGTACCTCCCACTGACGGAACGTGATCCCTTCGCGCGCGAGCTCGGCGTTCATGTCGCGACGCAACGCGTGCGAGGCGGCACAAATCCAAAACCCGATCCCGTTCTCGAAGTCAAATTCCAGCACGAACGCGCTCCGTTCCCGTTTTGGTTAGCAGGCTAACATTCGGCGGGAAATCATAGTCACCGGTCGGAGTT
Organism: Planctomicrobium piriforme; assembly: GCA_945860955.1. Classification (GTDB taxonomy): domain Bacteria; phylum Planctomycetota; class Planctomycetia; order Planctomycetales; family Planctomycetaceae; genus UBA10511. The sequence continues at coordinate 2,973 of CAMATH010000111.1, read as the reverse complement.
ACGCAAGAGGGATATTCTTCATGCGGCCTGGAAGAGGACGATTGCCAGAGGCCGCTGTTTTGGGCGTACGGGTCAGAGACCCATCCTGGGTTGACGAAAATTCGGCCTCGACGCTTGGGTTTTCCGTGTTGGGAATTCGTGTTTTTATCACCCCGATTCCGCGACGGAAGTCCGGGAGGCGGTTCAGTCGCGGCTGCCGGGTGCGTTCAGGGCCTTCGGTTTGACCAGGCAACCCTCATTGCGGTTCAGGTGCTGACGCCATTGTTTGAGCGCGGAACTCCGCTGCAAGTCGGATCCATTGGCGTGGTAGCCAAAGTCACGGCCGGTCAGCGATTTCACGTGGTGAAACGCCAAAGCCCGAATCGAAGGCTCGCGGTGCCCCATCCACTCAATCAGGTGAGTCGACGTCGCTTTCGATTGCGCGTCGAGATCGCGGTATCCCCACAGCAACTGGTACACGATGTCCGATTCTGACACGGGATAGCGTCGTTCCAATTCGGTTTTCAACAGGTCGCGATTTGACTCGTCGGCGAGCAACCACGCCCGCAAGCCTAAAATGGCGGTCTGGCGCGATTCCTCGTGCTTCGTTGTCTGCAACACTTTCACCAGCGCGCCCGGTTCGCCGATCAAAGACAGACAACTCGTCGCCAGTTCCGAAATCCGTGGATTCGAATCATTGGTCGCGCCGGGAATCGTCAGTTCGACCGGTTCATTGGTCGAGAAGTTCTTCTCAAAGAGAGCGGCGATGGATTTGGACGCCGCCGCCCCCCGGGAATTCGACATCCACTCGGGCGAAAGCCAGGCGAGATCCAACTGTGGCCATTTTTCTTCCGGACTGGGGCGGACCACCGGGACCATCAGCGACGCGGGACCGGTCATTTCCGTGGCGAATTCGTCGGCTCCGGTCTGAACCAGTTTGGCGCGTCCTGATGCCAGATGGATCGAAGAAAGCCCCCCCATCGTGGTCGCGGTCTGTTCGAATCGCGAAGGGAGCGGCGGCATCGATTCCAATCCACACACCGCGTCTGGCGACAACTCAACACGCCACAACGTTCCTCCCAGCGCGACGCCAAGAATCAATGACTCGGGGCGCTTGTGTCCTGACGAGTTTGGCCGAATCAAGACGCGTCCCTGCCGCAACTGGATTCCCAGGGGACCGCCACCATTCTCACCCATCCAGGAAATCGACGTCCCGGGAAGCAGCGTCACCGATCCCCCATTCAATTCCAGAGCGGCTTCGAAGGGTGTGGGAGCCGCCAGATCGGCCCCCGGGTCAATCTGGGTTCCCGTTGGGATCACGTGCCAGCCTTCGTCCGAGGGACTGAACCGTAACGCGATACCGTCCGTCGACACGTACTTTCCAATCGATTTGGGAGGCTGAGGCTCGGCCGGGCTTTCCTGGGTGGCCTGGTCGTCGTCGGCCTCTTTTTTCGATTTGGCAGGGGGGTTGGATTTGCCCGCCACGTCCTTCCCCTTCGGCTGGGCCTTGTCCTTTTTTCGATACGGTGGAGCCGCATTGTCCATCGCGTCTCCCAGATCACTGGTCGGGGGCGACGCCTTGGGTCCCCGTGGTTTTCCTGAGTCCCCATCGGAATCCGCGACCCGGTTGCCGGTTGCCCCCCGGCCTGCCGTCGGAGAACTCTTGCCGCGGGCCTTGTCTGGTGTCGACTGATTGCTGATCGGTTCCGCGGACGAATCGCTCGCATCACCAGCGTCGGTCGGTTCGGCTTCGTCGTCCCCGGGCGAATCGCTGGCGGTTTCCGGGTTCGCTCCCACACCCCGATCTTGCGCCTGAGCCAGTCGCCGATCCTTCCCGGGACCGTTCGCATCCTCCGCCGACTGTCCCGATCCAAAAGGAGAATTGCGAAATGTCAGAAAACCCCAGGCCAGCAGCACCAGTAGCGCGGCGGCATATCCCGCGGTCTTCTTGAAGTCCCGCTTGGGACGCAAGTAATCGGGCAGCGAGTCTTGAAATGAACCGGGCACCGGAACTGGCCGGGGTTCCATCGCGGGGGATTTCGGAGCGGTCGCCGCGAGGGGTTGTGGCGGACCAAGCGGTTTTGGACGCGGGGCGGCGGGAGCCTGCGACAGCACGCTGTTCAGAGCGGCGGCTTCCAACTCACCCGCTTCGTGGACGGAGGGAGCCGACCCCACGACTTCGACTCGTGCGACACTGGGGCCGAGTCCATACATCCGTTCCCTGAGTCGGGGGGGCATGTCCACCCGCTCACCCAACACCAACGGGAGAATCTGGTGGCACGCCGCCACCTCTGCCAGGTGAATGTCGGACTCCAGGCAGATCTTCTCGACGTCCGCGACACCATCGGGAGGCAGGGTGTTGTCGAGATATTCCGCGACGGCGTTCGCATCGATGCCGGCTCCCGGTCCAGTCAGTGTCGGGGCGGTCAACCGCCGCCGACGCATCACCTCGCGGATTCGACTGATGAGCGAGCCCGCCACCGGGCTCTCCTCAATCTTCGCGCCAATCTCGTGCGCCTGGGACGCCGGCAGCACATCGTCAAGATAGGCCAAGAGCGTGCGTAACGTGAGTCTCATGCGGCAGATCCGTTCGAATCGTGGGCCGGGTATCGGGAATTCCCGCCATCCGTGGCTGGGGGCTATAGGTATTAGTGGGCCTTGGCGCTTCGCTTCGTACAACAAATTCAGAATTTTGTAGCAGCGTCGCTCCGGTTGTGGCAAACACGCGACCGGATCGCTGAAATCGACATCCTCCTCGAACGGAGGGTGAATGAGGTCGGCAGCGAGAAAAATCAACCGCGTTTCCGATGGCAGCGTCAGTTGATACTTACACATCCGACTCTCGTTGGTCGCTGGCCGTCGCATCCCATCGGTACGACCGAAAAAGAAATCTGTCGATCAGTGAATCGTCGATTGGAAGCCAAACGGCGACCCCGGCAGGGGTCGAATCGATTAGCCCCGGGTCGTTGCCGCGTCAGCGGAAACGACCCGGGG
>CAMATH010000110.1 GCA_945860955.1 Planctomicrobium piriforme | reverse complement strand
GCTCTTCAAAATGGCCGATCACCGCTTGCAGCAAAGCCCGAAACTCGGGCGGCAAGGCGGCGATCTGTTCGGGAGTGATCGGAGGTTGCGACAGCGACATGGCGGTGATGTCGCTGATTTTTCCGTTTGCGCGAAGGCCAAATTGTCCCCCCTGGTTATTCCGGCCCGTGAACGGTTACGGCCCGCAGTTCGGCCAGCTCTTTCGTCAAGGGATTGCCGTCGTTGGTCAACACCGAGAACATTCGGCCGTTGCTGAGGTTGCCATTGTGGGGGATCGTGAGCACTTCGCCCCCGGTCGCCTCCTGGAATTTCACCAGCGCCTTCCACAGGTCTTCCGGGTTCTGACTGTCGAATTGCGAGAATGGCACCGTCCGGTTGGCGACGCTGGCGTCTCCGCGGAAGATCACGTTGCGGTGCAGATTGAAGCCCCCCCGCGTCGTGTATTCATAGCCGATCAGCGCCGTGAACCGTCCCGGTTCGTTGTACCTGTCGGCGAGCGCCGTGTACCTCTGCCACGCGGCGCGAACGATCTTGTCGCTCTTAAACGGCGGTTCGGGCTTCTGAAGCGAGCCGACGATTTCCATCGCGGCCGCAAAAATCTGATCCCGGTCTCCGGTCTGAATCATGTCGTACCAGCGACGTCCTGCCTCGGTGGCCAGAATGTCCGGGTCGCCGCTGAGCAACTGGGGCATCAGCCCGTACATCTCGGCGTGGTCGGCGATGACGATGAAATCAAGCGGCCGCGAGAGTTTGGCCCGCAGTCCGCCGGTCGTCGTTACTTCCTCACCGCGGGCGAAGCGAAAGGCCTCTTCCTGGCCGACCCGGCACATTGTGCCCGCGTCGACCGAGACCGCCGTATGCAGGTGAGTGTCACCCCACAGAACCTTGGTGGGGTAACTTCGCCCGGCGTACGGGGAAAAGTGCCGACGGTCGAATTTCTGGCGAACCCCCTCTTTCGTCGGAATCTGGTCCTGGGCACTTGCCGAGACACACAGGCCGGAGACTGCGAGCAGCGCCAGCAGCACACGACAATAGAATCTACACACGATCAGTTCACCTTTCTGTTGCGGCGCGGTGACAGTCGCTCAGTGGCTGAAATGTAGTATATAGTTCTGGAGACTGGAGACAACCTTTGGGTCCAGATCCAGGCGGGAATTCGCGAGAATTTTTTGAAACTCCCGCGAAAATCCCGATTCCTTCCACTCGGTCAGATCCCGTACGACCACGTCCGCCACTCGCGGGTGGACGTCCAAAACGCTGCGATAGCTGGCGACGATTCTCGCTCTCAGGCCGGCATCGTCCTGGCGTCCGTGAAGTGAAAGCGCGGCCACAACGCTGCGAATCTCTTCCTCGGATCGTGCTGGATCCTTCAGATACTTCTCGTTGATCACATCAATGCCTGCTGTTTTGTGGGTTTCCACATAGGCGGTTGCCCAGGCCGGCAGGTTTTTCGTCAACGAAAAGCGGGCGCAGTTCTCAAATGTTTTGGTGATGAGTTGCTGCGTCGCGTCGTCGTTTCGCTGGGCGATCATCAGAATGGCCAGAGAACGCCATTCGAGATAGTCGCGCCGCGTCAACATCGGCTGCAATTCCTCAATGGAAATCGCGGTGGCGAATTTCTGGATCGAGGAATAAGGAGCTTTCCCCAGTTCGAGGTACGCCAGCTCAAAGACCGCCCGGTTCTCGTGATTCCACAGCGTGAGAAAGTACTCCAGACGCTTCCGCTGACCTTCCGCCCCCCGCCACTCCGGAGCGAACACCAGAATCCGTCGCACGATCTTCTGGTACTCGTCGTCGGCGACTCCCAAGCACCGCCAACCCCCGGGGAATTTCACCAGCAGCACGAACCGCTTCTCGTCGGCAGCGAGCTGCCGTCGCGTCGCACTGTCGGCGAACAACTCGATGTGGGAGTCGGCGAGTTCCCCCTTGAGTATCTTGACCGCGGCGTAGGAAAACGGATGTTCCGGGTCTTCGCGTCCGAAGGCCACGACCTCCGCGTCGATCAACTGGTCGGCGACCGTCTGCTGAGGCAGCGGCATGCAGATCGGGCAGGCGATCGCCTGCCCGGCCAGGAATGTCATCAAGAACAGGGGCAGAGTCTTCATTTCGAACCACTCCGTGTGGGGCGGAGCGCACCGCGAACCCATGGACGTCGTGTACGTTAATCCCGCTGGATTACGAATGGGACCTACGAGTGTAACGATCCGAAGGATCCTGTGAGAGCTGGATTTCGGGGGATGCGATCCAGTGCGGAATGTCTCTGGGTTCGATCGACTGAGGCTTTGAGTTCAAGCCCCGGGATTGCCGACTCGCCCGCTTGCCCGGAAATCGACCGCGGGTTACGCTGGACGTTCGTTCCATTCCCATTCACTCCCCACTCGCCTCAGGCCTTCGCACCATGAAGTACTTCTGGGCCGTCGTCCTGCTACTCCCCGCCGTCGCCGCCGCCAATGACGGACCGGTGGAGCGGTACTTGCGCGACGTTCGGCCTGTCCTCCAGAAGCGGTGTTTCAGTTGCCACGGGGCGCTTCAGCAGAAAGCGGGATTGCGACTCGACACCGCGCAGCGAATTCGCACCGGCGGTGATTCGGGGCCTGCTGTTGTGCCGGACGACCCCGCAGGGAGCCTTCTGGTCGAAAAGATCATCGAACCCGACGCGAGTCTTAGGATGCCGCCGGAAGGGGAGCCGCTGGGCGAAAAGGAAATCGCCGCGATCCGTGAATGGATTACCAGCGGCGCGCCCGTTCCCGAGAACGAACAGCCACAGAAGGATCCGCGCGATCACTGGGCCTATCGCGTCCCGGTGCGGCCTCCACAACCGGCCGGTTCTGTCGCGAACGAAAAACCCATCGACGCGTTTCTTGACGCGCAGAGAAAATCGCGGGGATTGACCGCCAGTCCGCCGGTTTCGAAAGAACTCTGGCTGCGTCGCGTGACATTCGATCTGATCGGGCTGCCCCCGACTCCCGGCGACTTGAAGACGTTTCTCGCCGACGAATCCGAGACGGCCTACGAAACAGTCGCCGCACGTCTCTTGAAAAACCCCGCGCATGGAGAACGCTGGGCCCGACATTGGATGGATGTCTGGCGGTACAGCGACTGGTACGGACTGGGAACGGAGTTGCGGTTCAGCCACTACCACATCTGGCGGTGGCGCGATTGGATTGTGGAATCTTTGAACGCCGGCAAAGGTTACGACCAGATGGTTGTCGCGATGCTGGCGGGGGATGAAGTCGCTCCCGAGGATCTGGACACGCTGCGCGCGACCGGCTTCCTCGTGCGGAACTGGGACACGTTCAGCCGAAACAAATGGCTCGACACCACGGTTGAACACACGGCTCGCGCATTTCTGGGTGTCACCCTGCAATGCGCCCGCTGCCACGATCACAAATTCGATCCCCTAGCCCAAACGGAGTATTACCAATTCCGGGCAATCTTTGAGCCGTACCAGTTTCGGATCGAGCGGCTCCCCGGCCAGCCAGACCGCAACCAACAGGGACTGGTTCGAACATTCGACGAGTACTTGGAGACTCCCACCCACCTGTTCGTGCGGGGCGATGAAACCACTCCCGATAAAGACCGGGTGCTGACGGCCGGTGTCCCGAGGACGCTGGGGGGAACGCTGGAAATCCACACGGTGGAACTCCCGGTCGCCGCCTATAATCCCGATAAGCGACCCTTCGTCATCGAAGAGGCGAAACAGGCGGCGGATCGGGCCGTGCAGGGGGCGGAGCAGGCAGTCACCGTCGCCCGGGCCGCTGTCGGCCAGGCGGAGTCCGCACAGTCCGCCGCGGAACTGGAAGAAAAGCAAGCGGAAGGGGCGCTCGCGACGGCCAAGCTCGAAGAACAGGCGAAGACGCGAGAAGCCGCTGTCGCCGCCATCGACAAGGCGGCCCGCGCCCGAGTCGCGACGTTGGGGGCGCGTCGAGCGTTGCAGGTCGCCCTGAGAAAGAAGGCGATCGCCGACGCGTCGCGGAACTCCGTCCTCGCGGTCTTGCACGCCGAGTCCCTGGAGGACCAGGGCGTGAAGGTCACCCGCCCCGAGGAGTGGGTGGCGGCAGCCCACGAAGCGCTTTCCGCCCAGCGCGCTCAGGCGGTTTTGGAAGCGGAGTCCGACTTTCTGGCGCTGTCCACGCAAGTCGAACAACTGACCGCGACGCTGGACGCTCTGATCGCGTCTGTGACCGATCCTAAAGACGAATCGCTGAAGCCGGCGATCGCGAAAACGTCGACCGCCCTGGTGGACGCCCGCGTCAAACGGACCGCCGCTGAGAAGCGTCGATCCGACGCGCAGGGCGAGAGTGCGAAACCGCTGACCACCGACTACAAACCGCGTTCACTCGACTTCCCCCGCGCCAAAGTCACCTACCGCGACACTCCCAGCAACTCCCCGTACCCCAAAATCAGCACTGGCCGACGTCTGGGGCTCGCGCGGTGGATGACCGACAAATCGAATCCCCTGACCGCGCGGGTCGCGGTCAACCACATCTGGACTCGGCACTTTGGCGAACCGCTGGTGACGTCGGTCTTCGATTTCGGGTTGCGGACGGCCCGACCCATTCACCACGAACTGCTCGACTGGCTGGCGGTCGAGTTCATGGAGTCGGGGTGGGACATGAAGCGGTTGCACACGCTGATCTGCACGTCGCGGGCGTATCGGATGCGCAGTGGAAGCACCGAGGCTGAGTCGTCCCACCGCGCGCTCGATCCCGACAATCACTACTACTGGCGGATGAACCCCCGGCGGATGGAGGCGGAAGTGATCCGTGACAGTCTGCTGCAACTGTCCGGCCGGCTCGACACGGCGATGGGTGGCCCCGATGCACCGACCGCCGCCGCCGAAGAGGGATTTCGGCGCACGATTTACTACCGGTACTCGCGCGACGACCGCATGTTGTTTCTGACCATGTTCGACGCCGCCAGTGCCGAAGAGTGTTACCGCCGGCATGAAACCGTCGTGCCACAGCAGGCCTTGGCCCTGATGAATGGCAAGCTGGTTTTCGACCGCGCCGCCGACATCGCCCGGTTGATTTCCAAGGAACTGGGAGATCGACCGAACACGGAGTTTGTGACGGTCGCCTTCGAGCGGTTGCTCGGCCGCAAGCCAACGGCCGCCGAGTTGGCGGAAGCGACCGACGGTGTCGACAAGCTGCTGGCCGTCGAGAGTGGCGACGCCGCTGGGGGGGCGGCAGCCGGCACCGCCGATGGGACGCCCCTGGAACGGGCCCGCGCCGCGTTCATCCATGTGCTGCTGAACCATAACGACTTCGTGACGATCCGCTGACTGACGCCAACTTGATCGTGAGTGATCCCATGCTGTCCGAGAATCTGAATCCTGCCTGCTGTGTCTCCCGTCGCGAGCTGTTCGCCGGCGCGGGGCTGGGACTGGCGGGGATCGCGCTGCAGTCACTTCTGGCACGCGACGGTCTGCTCGCCCGTGAACCCGAATCGGCCGAAGAGGCGGACTGGTCGCCCCCCGATGGCCGGCCACACCGCACTCCCCAGGCGAAGCAGGTGATCCTGCTGATGATGCGCGGGGGGTTCAGTCATCTGGAGACGTTTGATCCCAAACCTGAACTGACGGCTCACGCGGGGAAGACACTGGGAGAGTCCCCCTACAAAGGGGTGTTGGAGTCCCCCTACCTGAAGAATGTGCGCGAACAGGTCGCCAACAACATCATCGACAAGACTCAGGCGCGGATTTTTCCCACGCAGATTGGCTTCCAAAAGGGGGGCCAGTCGGGGATCGAGGTGAGCGACTGGTTCCCCAACGTGCGCAACTGCGTCGACGATCTGGCGATCATTCGTTCGATGTGGACGAGCGACAACAACCATGGCGCGCAGATGGAGTTTCTCACCGGAAGGCACCTGCTGGACGGCTGCTTTCCAACGCTGGGGGCGTGGATTCGCTACGGGTTGGCCGCTCAAAGCGACAGCGTGCCACAGTTTGTCTCGATGGGTTACCAGCTCGACTCCCAGTGCCACGGCGCGACCGATCCCGACTATCTCGGACCGGAAAACGCGGGGATTGTGCTCAAGGTCGACCCCGAGAATCCGCTTCCCTACGCGAAGCCCGCGCGGCCGCTCTCGGCGGTTCAGGCGCGCGCCCGGGCCGACCTTTTGGGTCGGCTCAATCGGCTCTCGGCGCTCGATCATCCCGACGACGCGACACTACGCGCCCGCATTCAGTCGTACGAACTCGCGTTCAAAATGCAGACCGCGATCCCCGAGCTGCTGAAGTTCGAGACCGAGACTCCCGCCACCCAGAAAATGTATGGTCTCGATCAGGATGTCACCCGTCCTTTCGGCCAGCAACTGCTCGCGGCCCGGCGGATGGTCGAGCGAGGCGTGCGGTTTGTGCAGATTTTCCATGGAGACGGAGCGGCGGGTTCCTGGGACGCCCACTCGGCTCTTAAGCAGAATCATACGTCACTCTGTGCGCAGGTCGATCTGCCCACGGCGGGTTTGATCCGCGATTTGAAGCAGCGCGGACTTCTGGATGAGACGATCGTGGTGTTCGGAACCGAATTCGGCCGAACGCCATGCGCTCAGGGACCGGATGGCCGCGACCACCACAACTACGGGTTTTCGATCTGGATGGCGGGAGGGGGAATCCGCGGGGGCGTGGTCCATGGCGCGACGGACGAACTCGGTTTCCACGCTGTTGAACATCGACATTATGTCACCGACGTCCACGCCACAATTCTGCACCAGCTCGGACTCGATTCGCACCGGCTGGAAATCCCGGGTCGCAAGCGGCTGGAGATGGAACATGGTCAGGTGATTTCCGAGATTCTGGGATAATCAGGATCCCCCAAGAGAAAATTCATCGGTCGCGATTTTCAGAGAGGACCACCATGTCGAAAGTGACTTTACAGAGCTTGGCTCGCCGTCTGGTGGAAGTCGAACGTCGGCTGAATGAGAAGGACCCGTCCGTCATTCCGGCGGAGAGAGACTGGCGAAGTGTCGTCGGAATTTCTGAAGACAACGATTTTACGCGGCGGATGCTCGCGGAAATTGAAGCGGCGCATGCTGCTGATCTCGAAGCCGTGCTGGCTGAGTAGGCGTCTATACTCTACGCGGCCGAAAACGCGACATTGAATCCGAGCCGGATGGCGGCTGGTATTGGCGACGGCCCCATCCGCCTTGAGCGGATGGGGAGAAAGATCGCTGGCTAGCCCCAAACCATATTGCGCGGTCCAGACCCCATCCACCTTGTGTGGATTGGTGACGAATCGCTTTGCGATTCGGATGGGTTGTGTTCGACGCCGTTCTTGTCTGACAGAGCGAGGATCTCATTCACCATCCGGGCGAGCCGGATGGGGTCTGGGGTTGGTACCGGCCCTATCCATTGCATTCCTAACCGGAACGTCGGCGTTGAGCCGTTGGCTTCACTTCGCCGGCGGAAGATCGCAAATCACAAATTGTTTGTGGACGGGTTTTAACCCCGCGGATACCCCAATGCCCGTTCGTAACGCCCCCGCGCCCACGCGATCTCAAACGCCCGTGCGAGATCGAGTGGAACGTCGTCGTCAGGCGACTTCAGTGGGGCCGCGATGGTCGGCAGTGGGTCGCGAACGGAAAAGGCGTAGAGTTGCGCCGACGGAAGATCATCGCCGCGCGCGACCAGCGCGAAGTAGTCAGTGTTCGGCAAGGGGGTCGCGATCGGCATTCGGCGTCCGAACCGCAGCAGATCCAGCTCCACGAGGTTGACCCCCTGGAGCAAAAGGCGTTGTCTCATGCTGACGTATTGGCCGTATCCTTCGCCCGATTTGTTCGAAGGCGACAACAGTTCAAAAACCGTCACCAGTTCGCGGTGTTCGCCGAATCGAATCTCGAGATAGGCCTGCCGGTGCGGGTCGGCTTCCAGCGTGAGCGTCACGGGAATCGACGACGAAACCGACATAACTCCGGTATTCGCCGGACCGGCGTCAAGGCGATTCGTGGTTTCAAGAATCGCCACATTCGGGATGAATTCACGAACCACGGTTGATTCGGTGCGGTCGTCCGGGATCTTGACAACGCTAATCCGCTCGTCAATCCGCGCTTCGTACCCCTCGGGAAGTCGATCGGCGATCTCTTCTCGACAAAGATTCAAAAACGTCGAATGGAAATCGGGCCAAATTCGAATCGCCTCCAGGTTCGGATCCATTCCCGGAAATTGTCTCGGCATTGTGGAATCCTGGAATTGGGGGAGATGCGAAAATGTACTGGCGGCGCGGCGTTTCACCAATGCGTTTTCAACCGCATTGAACATGGTACGGCAACTCCGTCGGAAACCGCCAGTTGGTCGCTGGCCGGGGCAACGGTCTGCGGCTGGAGCGGTCCTCTTTTTTCAACCGCCCGCCTCGGGGCGAGGCTCGCCCGAACTCCAACTTGATTTCAGCAATTCATCCAGAGAGCAGGAATGGCACGCGACCCCATTGTGTTCATCCGTTTCGTCCTCTCCATCCTGTCAAATTCTTTCCGTCGGTCGTACTCACTCTCAGAGTTTTCTTTTCGTGATATCTTGTGGGAATTCCCGCCTGTGGAATTGACCGCCACAGGCGGTCTCTGGAATTCCCCTTGAAGTACTGAGAAACACCCCTCGCGATCGAACCAATGCCAAGTCACACCGAAGTTTCCAACGTACCCAACCGGGCGCTCAGCCAGTTCGGATTGGCAGTCCTAATTTCAGCAGCGGCGATTTCGCTCTTCGCTGTCACCATCGCGGTTCCTCCGTGGCAGGAGGTGCAATGCCAACGTCGCCAGACCCTCTACTGGTCGGAGCGGACGGCGATTCGGAGCCGATCATTCGCGGGGTTCGATTCGCTGCGGTCCCCCGAAAAGTGGGCCAGTGTGAAGAATCCGCCGAATCCAAATTCTGATTCCCATTTTGAATCGACGGAATTTCAGATCTTTTGGCCGGCACTCGTTGGGGAATGGCTCGTCGTTGGCGTTATCTCGGTCGCGGCTTTCTGCACGCTGTCACGGCGCTGGATTCCTTCAACAACCCATTTCTCACACCAATCGATCGCGGATCCTGGTGACGGAATCAAAAAGCCCGCAGCCGACCTGTGATTCGCTGGGTTGCGACACGATCGACGAGGGACTGAGGTGATCTCTACGTTGGTCATTATCCCGACTGATCCCCGGCTCCGACTCGGCGCACAAGGGTACAGAGTTGACGCGATTGGGGCGCTGCCGCAGAATGCGTTCATGTACATTCGGCCCGCGACAACAACCGACGCCGAGCAGATCGGGCTGATCTACTTCCACACGATCCGCACCGTCAATCGAAAGGACTACTCTCAGGTGCAGGTCGAAGCGTGGGCACCCGAGGCGAGCTCCTCCCCCGACGGCTGGCGGCTCAAGCAGCAGAATCGCTGGACGGCGGTCGCCGAGGAGAACGGGGTGATCCTGGGTTTCGGCGAACTGGAGCCGACCGGCCACATCGATTGCTTCTACGTCCACCACAACCACCAGCGGCGGGGTGTTGGCCGACAGTTGCTGCTCGCGATTGAAGAAGAGGCCGGCCGGCGGGAACTGAGCCGACTGTTCCTGGAGGCCAGCATCACGGCACAACCATTTTTCACCGCGATGGGTTACTCAACGGTCCGCCAGCAACTGGTGACGATACGCGGCCAGCAATTGACGAATTTCGTGATGGAGAAAGAACTCGGGTCCATGTGCGTTGGCAACGCAACTCCACGGGACATCGGTGCCTGATGGCATGTTGAATCGGGAGTCGAACTGCTGACCGTGTCCAGTGAGCGGTCCTCAATTCGGCAGAATTCGGATTTGGAATGACCAGGCCGTCATCCACAAATTCTTCGAAGCAACGACTGGATTCTTACTCCTCGTCCGGCGTCAGGATCTTCAATTCGCGAGTTCGCAGCCATTTCGGGCCACGCAGTTCCGGTCCTGGTTCGTCGGTTGCCGACATGTCGGATGATGTGACTTGCAGACTGCTCGGCAGGTTTTGTGGCAGGTCTTCGGTTCGCACAATCGCCGCCCCAAGATCTTTCAGCTTGTATTCCAGTCGGTCATAGCCCCGGTCGAGGTGATAAATCCGACGCACCACCGAGTCGCCCCGCGCTGCGAGCGCCGCCAGAACGAGCGCCGCCGAGGCCCGCAGATCCGACGCCATCACGCTTGCTCCAGAGAGCATTTTCACGCCGCTGATGATCGCGCTCGCTCCTTCGCGACGGATCACCGCTCCCAGGCGGGCCAGTTCCGCGACGTGCATGAAGCGGTCGGGAAAGACCTTGTCGGTCACAATGCTGATTCCCGGGACGGTACACAACAATGCCATCAACTGCGCCTGGATATCGGTCGGAACACCGGGATACGGCAGCATGATGCAGTCGCACGGGCGGAGTTCATCGCGCACCATCACGCGGACCGCATTGCCGAATTCCTCAATCGCCACTCCGATCGAACGGAGTGTCTCGACAATCGCGGTCATGTGTTCGAGTTTCACGTTGTCGAGAACCACGTCGCCGTTGGTGATCGCGGCGGCGAGCATCAGTGTCCCCGCTTCGATCCGGTCCGGGGTGATGGTGTGTTCGGTTCCGGTCAGCGAATCGACCCCTTCGATTTCCAGGAAGGGGGTTCCCAGCCCCGAGATCTTCGCTCCCATCCGATTCAGGAAATTGCCCAGATCGACGACTTCGGGTTCACAGGCGGCAGCCTCGATATGGGTCGTTCCGTCGGCGAGCGCGGCGGCGGCCATCACATTACAGGTTCCCGTCACGGTACTGCCAAACGCGCCTCCCAGGTAAATCCGGGCTCCGCGTAACCGCCGTGCTTTGGCCCAGATGTATCCGCGCTCGACTTTGAGGTCGGCCCCCAGCGCCGCAAGTCCCTTGAGATGCAGATCGACCGGCCGATCGCCGATATTGCAACCCCCCGGAAGCGAAACACAGGCGCGACCGCGCCGCGCCAATAATGGTCCCAGCACACAGATGCTCGCCCGCATGCGACGCACCAGATCGTAGCTCGCGATGCACTCGGAGTCGTCGACCACTTCCAATCGCAACGGAGGGTTTTCGTCTTCGACTGTCGCGGATTCACCGCCGAAAGGGACCGAGACCGGCTCGATCTCGACAGGCTCGGTGACCAACGGTTCTTCTCGCCGGCTCGCGTGGTTCCAGTGCGGAGCGGGGAGTTCGAAGTCGCCCGGATCCCCCAGACCGATTCCGCCCGTTTCGATGATCGGTGATTCGCGACGGACCGACACCCCCAGCGATTCCAGCAACTGCATCATCGTGTCGACGTCTGCAAGTTGCGGCACGCCGTGCAGGCGGATCGGGCCATCGGCGGCCAGGCAGGCCGCCATGATAGGCAGGGCGGCATTTTTCGCACCGCTGATACGCACACGGCCGCGCAGCCGACGACCGCCATGAATCACGAACATGTCCATCCTTGGACTCTCCCGGGGGAAATGGGATCGGGATCAATAGCCGAAATCCCCAATCCGGGCAACGTCAGATCTACCGGTAGCGGACCAGAATCGATTCCCCTGCCTTCACCTTTTGCCCCAGTTTCGCCACGATCTCCAGCCCCACTTCGCGAGGCAAAACCAGTTCGGTTCGCGAACCGAGCTTGATCATTCCGAATTGCGCTCCCGTCGGGAGTTCATCTCCTGGACGGACCCAACAGACGATCCGCCGGGCGATCGCGCCGGCGATCTGGCGGACAATCATCCGGCGATACGGGGCGACATTCTGTTCCAGGCGCAGGGCGAGTTGTTCGTTTTCCCGCGCCGAAGCCGCCAGCAGCGCGTTCAGGAACTTTCCCCGGCGATATTGCAACCCGATAATTTTCGCTGCGACGGGAACCCGGTTGATGTGCACATTGAAGATCGAGAGAAAGATGCCAATCAGAAGAGCGGGACCACCGACGAAATCATCGTGAGCCAGCTCTTCAATATGGACAATTGTCCCGTCTGCGGGTGAAATGACGGCCGCCGGATCTGTCGGAGGGACACGCGTGGGGTTGCGGAAGAACCAGACAATCGCGCAACCACAAAAGAGTCCTGCCGCCGCCAGAAACAGGAGGATCCAGCGGACCGGTCCGTCGAAGAAGCTCGCCCCCCAGGCCACGAGGGCGGTCGCGAGGAAGAAGAGCGAGGTGAGAATCCACAGTTCGGTAAGTCCGGCACGGGCGAAGGGGAGCCGATCGCGCCAGGTGAAGGGATCGTCCGCTTCGTCCCAGTAGTAACCTCCCTGATTCCGGTAGAATTTCAGGTCGCGGGGGTCCAGCACCTCAAACGGACAGGGATTGTGGTCCCCTTTCCGCAGGGCGGCCATTTTGTCGACGTAGCTCTTGCAAAAAGTCTTGAGAAAGGCGCGTCGAACGAATCCCCACGCCAGTTCAATTCGCATGCAAACGCCGCCGCCGGGTTGAATCGAATCGATCTGGGGGTCGATTGGTTCGGGAGACAGACGCTCGGAAGAAGAAGGCATGAATTCTTGGGGCGGTTTGGGGAGGACGGAAACAGGTAAGGTGGCAAATTCGTTTCAAAGTCGCAACAATGCCCCCTCCCGGAACGCAATTCCAGGCCAGGCACGACAACGGAAAGCCTTGCCGCACTTGAAGTTAACAGGAATCTGTGATGAGTTCGCTGATTGAGTCGGTGCATGCGCGTGAGATTCTCGACAGCCGGGGCAACCCGACCCTGGAAGTCGACATCGAATTGGAAGATGGAACGTTGGGTCGGGCCGCTGTTCCCAGTGGTGCCAGCACCGGCAAGCACGAAGCGCTTGAGTTGCGCGATGGCGACAACGAGAAACTCGACAAGTCGACCCGCAAACGGTACCTCGGCAAAGGAGTGCTGACGGCCGTCGACAACGTGAACGAGCTGATCGCTCCCGAACTGGTCGGTCTCGACGCCTGCGATCAACTGTTGATCGACCGCGTGATGCTGGAACTCGACGGGACGAAACGCAAGTCGAAGCTGGGAGCCAACGCGATCCTCGGTTGTTCGCTGGCAGCCGCTCATGCGGCGGCCCGTGCCAGCTACCTCCCCCTGTTTCGCTACCTCGGTGGCGTTGGCGCGAAAGTTCTCCCCGCACCGATGATGAACATCATCAATGGCGGAGCGCATGCCAACAACGGCATCGACGTTCAGGAATACATGGTGATGCCGCTCGGCTTCGACTCGTTCCACGAGGCGCTGCGCGCCGGGGCCGAGATCTTCCATGCCCTGAAAAAGGTGCTGTCGAAAGACATGGGACTCAGCACGGCGGTTGGTGACGAAGGGGGCTTTGCTCCGGCCCTGGGGAACAACCAGGCCGCTCTCGACTGCATCATGGTCGCCATCGAAAAGGCGGGTTACGAGCCTGGAAAACAGGTCAAAATCGCCCTCGACGTCGCGTCGACCGAGTTTTTCGACGAGAAGTCCGA
This sequence comes from Planctomicrobium piriforme, assembly GCA_945860955.1. Lineage (GTDB taxonomy): Bacteria > Planctomycetota > Planctomycetia > Planctomycetales > Planctomycetaceae > UBA10511. The sequence continues at coordinate 14,754 of CAMATH010000110.1, read as the reverse complement.
GACGTACTCGTTCGAAGGGAAAAAGATCGACCCGGCCGCCATGGTCGACGTTCTCGAAGGCTGGGCGTCGAAGTACCCGATCTGTTCGATCGAAGATGGCTGTTCGGAAGACGACTGGAAGGGCTGGAAGATGCTGACCGAGCGTCTGGGAAGCAAAGTTCAGCTCGTCGGCGATGACTTGTTCGTCACCAACGTCGAACGTCTGCAACAGGGGATCGACAAGGGAATCGCGAACAGCATTCTCGTGAAGGTCAACCAGATCGGTTCGCTCACCGAGACGATTGACGCAGTCGAACTCGCCCGCCGCAACGGTTACACCGCAGTGATGAGCCATCGGAGTGGCGAGACCGAAGATACCACCATTGCCGACCTGGCGGTGGGACTCGGATGTGGCCAGATCAAGACCGGTTCGGCCAGCCGCACCGACCGGATTTGCAAGTACAACCAACTGCTGCGGATCGAAGAGATGCTGGGAGACGAAGCGGTTTACGGCGGCCGGTTGTGGCGCAAGTAACGCCACCCCGGGAATAGTAAGAGTCTGGGGGAATTGCCCGCCGAAGCATCCCCCATGACAGGTCTGGACGCCAGTGTTGCCCCGTTGCCTCAGACGGCCGAGAACGATCGGCCGTCCGGGGGGGGGATGTCGTTCGCGTTCTGGCTCTGCCTTTTCGCCTGCGCCGCCGTTTATGCGGTCGTCTTTTTGGCCCCCAAGCTGATCAAGAACGCCGAGCTGACCCGGGCCGAGCGGGCGAGCCAGTGGCGGTTGGTCGAACTCCAGCGGCGAATTGACTATCTGGAGCGGCTGGCGACCGCATACGAAGTCGACCCGGCGTTTGTGCGGGAAAAGGCCCGTTCCGAATTTGACGTTCGGCCGCCGGGAGAAGAGGTGATTCCCGTTCCCGGGCACCTCACCCTGCAAATTGGAAGTCGGGCGAAGTCGAACCCGAGTCACGAGAGGGGGAGTGATTTGATTCCATCGGAACCGTGGTATCTTCCGTACCTGCGGACGCTTGTCTCGCGACCACAATTGGGAACCGTATTACTGACGGTGACGGCGGTGGTGATGGTTTTCGCATTTACGTTCTTGCAGAAAACGGGAAGCCGTCGATCGGAAGGGTAATCTGCCGCGAACCGACTTACGCGTGACAGACCGGTTCGACAGATGGGGCCGGTCCGTTGCCAGGCTTCAGTCGCACTCGGCACTCTCGAAGTCGCATTCAATGGACTTCAACGGAGTTCGATCCCATAGCCCAGGCTTCAGGTGCGCTCGCACGGCCGACTCCCGATGGTCGCTCGCCGCTGCACCTGCCTGCGATTGAAGCGGGTGGTTGATATTCTATACTGCTCCCCACCCCTCCCCCCCCAAGACTCCACAGGCCGTCCACAGCATGTCGCCGACCAGTCCCCCCACCGGACCCATTCGCGAGCGGATTCTGTTTCGGGGGAAGGTTCAGGGGGTGGGGTTTCGCCAACGGACCCGCTCGAATGCAAGGTGTTTTCCTGTCGTGGGTTATGTTCGCAACCTGGGAGACGGTTCGGTGGAGCTGGTGGTTCAGGGACCACAATCCGCAGTGAACGGCTTGGTCCAGCAGATTTCCGGGGATTTCGCGGGTTCGATCACGGACATTGTCCGTGAGCCGTGGGGTGGAAGCGAAGAATTCACCGAGTTTGAGATTCGGTTTTAGTCGGCAAATACCGTAGTTCCGTTCCTGAGGGTCATACGGAGCGAAGGGGGATGGGGTCGCCGGGTTTCTGAACCGGTGAGGTGACAGCCGTTCTGTCGGTTTCATTCAGCGCGTCATCGCGATACAGTGAACAGCTCCAACAGGTTGGTCCGATCCGACGTATCGTCTGGCTGGCGAGTCCGATTCCCGACAGTCCGTCGATTCCAAGAACTTCATGATGCACGTAGCAAGTCAACTGGCGAACGATTTCCTGGTCTGGGCCCAAGCCACGGAGCTTGAGACTCCGCGTGACCGGTTGAATAAGCTGGTGCATGATAACACGATCATCCTGAGCGCGATGCTGGTGGGTGTGGTCGGGTTGATCATCTTCCTGTTCTGGACACGGACCGGGGTGATCGCGCGGGCGACCGCTAAAGAAGCGGTTCGACAGCCGGTCTTTCCGCTGCTCTTGGTCGTGGCCCTCGTGATGCTGGTGGCGAACACTTTCGTTCCGTTCTTCTCGTTGGGAGAAGACGTGAAGATGATGGAGGTGTGCGGACTCGCGATGCTGCTGATCTGCGGAATGTTCCTGGGGATCTGGACATCAAGCATGAGTATCGCCGACGAAATCGAAGGGAAAACGGCGATGACCCTGCTGTCGAAGCCGATCAACCGCCGGCAGTTCATCGTCGGAAAATTCGTGGGCATTCAGACCGCCGTGCTGCTGTTGTGTCTGCCGATCATTCTCGCGTTTGGCGGGTTGATCATTTACAAGGTCTTTTACGACGCCCGGGAATCGACCCGCGACGACGTGAACATGGTCACGGCGGTCATTGAAGTGCTGCGGGTGTTTCCCGCGATCGTACTCTGTCTGATGGAGATCATGATCATGTCGGCGATCTCGGTCGCATTGTCGACCCGGCTGCCGATGGTCGTGAATCTGGTGACCTGCCTGGCGTTCTTCGTTGTGGGACACCTTTCGGAAACGCTGGTGGTGTCGAATCTGGCGAAGCTCGAGCTGGTCGGGTTCATGGCCCGAATGATCGCGGTCTTTCTGCCGGCGGTGGGTGTCTTTAACGTCGAGGCCAAGCTGATGACCGACGGGAATGTCCCGTACGAGTATCTCGGCTGGGCCGCCGGCTACAGTGTGGCCTATGTCATGGCTTCGATCCTGGCCGCCTTCCTGATGTTCGAGGACCGCGATCTGGCGTAGTCGAGCGCCCGGTCGGCGAGAGACAGGAGCAGCGTGACGGTTGTGGCGAATCAAGAACCGACTCCGTTTCACAAGGTGTTTCCCGCCAAAGAACTCTTCCAGGGGGATGGGCTGAAGGGACTGATCTGGTCGGCGATCGGATCGGTCTGTTTGTGCTTCCTGCTCTTCGTTCTGGGATTTTTTGGTGATCTTTTAGTCACACGCGGCGAAGTGACCCTTACCGCCGACGAGGCCGGGCAGAAGCAGAAGCGGAATGACTCTGTGCCGCCAGTGACCGCGGAGCCCGCCGGTGAACCGGGCGAAGAGGCAGAGCCGGTGTCACTCTATACCGGTTACACGCAAAGTCGCACTCCGTTCGGGCCGGAAATCGACCCACTCAAACCGCCTAAGACAGAGTCGGCGACAACCATCACGAACTCGGGGATCCTGCCCACGTTGCTGCGCTATCAGGGGGCTTTTTGGACCCGGCCGTTCGTCGCGCTCTACCAGCGCTTTCCGGCCCTTCGAGACAATCAATCGGCACTGGGGATTTTGGTCGGACTGGGGGCGCTGCTGGCGTGGATTCGCAGCATGTGCGCATCACAAGCCCGGCAACGGTGGAATTCCACCGCACTCGCGGTGTCGACCCGGTTGCGAAAATCGATTCATCGACAAGCGCTTCGACTGGGGCCGGCCGACCTCGAGGGAGGGTCGAGCGCTCAATCGCTGGAGTTGTTCACGTCAGCGGTCGACCGGGTGAGCGAGGGGGCTTTGGAATGGCTGGGCTACCATGGTCGAGATCTGTTTCGACTGCTGCTGCTGGCGATTTGTCTGCTGCTCGTGGATTCCGTGTTCACTCTGGTGTGTGTCGTCCCGCTGATCGCGTGCTGGTGGCTGGTCTTCCGACAGGAACACCATGCCGCCGACCTGGTCGCGGCGACCCTGTCGCAGGGAGACCGTGATCTGCGGATACTGGCGGAGGGACTGGCGAAGACCCGTCTGGTTCGCGGATACCAGATGGAATCGTACGAGCAGGAGCAGTTCCAGAAGTCGCTCGAACGATTTCAGAAGTCGCAGGCGGGGGCTCTGCAGCAGAGCGCCTGGGGACGCCGTGGCATGCGGACGGTGATCGCGGCGGCCGCCGCGTTTGTGGCGTTGTATCTGGGGTGGCGCGTTCTGTTGCCTCCCCACGCGACGGCGCTCGCCTCGGGGATCGTGGTGCTGGCCGGGTTCATCGCCGCCTGGCCCCCGTTGAAGAATCTGTCGCAGCGCAGTCGCGTCCTCGCGCCGGCCACCAAAGCCGCTTCGCAGATACAAGATTATCTCAATCAGATTCCTGAGGTCGGGCAAGCGGTCGGGGCGAGGTTCCTGCAGCCACTGAGTCGCCTGCTGACTTTTGAAAATGTGAGTTACGGCACCGCGACGCACAAGACGCTTCTCGACGAATTGCAGTTCAAGATTCCCGCAGGTCGGCAGGTGGCCGTTGTTTCGACCGACCCGCTCGAAGCGCTCGCGGTCGCCTGTCTCATTCCACGATTCATCGAACCGCAGAAGGGGAAGATCCTGATTGACGGCGAAGACATCGCCTGGGTGACGCTCGATTCGTTGCGGGCCGAGGCGATTCTGGTGGGAGGGAAAGACCCGTTCATTTCCGGAAGCGTGCGGGACAATATCTCGGGAGGAAACACTGCGACCTCGTTGAATGAAATCACCGAAGCCGCCAAGGAGTCGCACGCCCACAACTTCATTCAACGGCTGCCACAAGGTTACGAGACGATCATTGGGGCACAGGGGGAACAGCTTGACGCCGGTCAGAGTTTCCGGCTCGGTCTTGCCCGGGCATTACTGAGAAAACCGGCACTGTTGATCGTCGAAGAACCCGATGTCGTTCTGGACGAAGACACGAAATCGCTGCTGGACGACGCCTACAAGCGAATCGCGCAGTCCCGCACCGTGCTGTTCATTCCCAGGCGGTTGTCGACGTTGCGGCGTTGCGAAGAGATTGTGTTCATTCACCAAGGGAAGTTGGCGGCGATTGGTCCGCGTGATCGACTGGTCAAGATCTCCCCTTTGTACCGTCACTGGGAATACCTGAACTTCAACGAGTTTCGACACGAATTCGAAACCGGTGCGGAATGAAACCGCCAGCCGGCGCGGCACCGGAGGACGCGCCCCAGTCGGATTCCAGCGCTCGCGTCATTCCACCTGCCGTTGAATCTTCCGGGACGATCCCGAAAATTCCCGAGTCGGTGAGTGGTTCGACCGCCGCGCTGGCGTTGCTGACGTCGGCTTTGTGGGGAGGGACGCCGACCGCGATCCGCTTCACGACCGACACGCTGCCTCCCGTCATGGTCGCGGCCATTCGCTTCGGTCTCGCCGCCCTGTTCATGCTGGCGTGGGTGCGTTTCGAAGGGGTCGGGCTACGGATTCAAAAAGGGCAATGGAAGCCGATTCTGATCGCGTCGGCGATGTTGTTCGTGCAGATTGTCACGTTCAATATCGGGGTCGCGACCAGCAACTCGTCGCACGGCTCACTCTTCATCAACACGTTCCTGTTCTGGGTGGGACCGATTGAACATTTTGTCACCCGGACCGATCGGCTCACGTGGCGGAAAGCGCTGGGGCTGCTGATCGCCGGCGTCGCCAGTTTCGGAGTTTTGGCCGCGGACGGTCGACCCGCTTCCGGGGGAGTCGCCGCTCGGGACCAGGTGACGCTGTATGGAGACTTGATTCTACTGTGCAGCGGGCTGATTCTGGGCATCAAGATCGTCTATACCAAACACGCGGTCCGCACGGTTGAGCCGGGAAAGTTGATCTATTGGCACGATGTGTTTGGAACGCTGTTGTTTCTGGTGTACAGTTTTTCGTTTGAGTCGACCCGGTTGGGAGGCTTTACGACCCCCGCGATCATCGGGTTGCTGTACCAGGGAATTCTGGTGGGGGGACTCTGTTTCGCCATTCAGGCGTTGCAGTTGAAACAGTACTCCGCGTCACAAATCGCGGTCTTCAGCGCGTCGACGCCGTTGTTTGGAATTTTGTTTGGCTGGCTGCTGCGGGGGGATCCACTCAGTGGTTGGCTGCTCGCGGCCGCGGCGGGGGTCGCCTGGGGGATTCTGCTGGTCACACGGAAGTCGATTTTTCCGGGTCGAAGACAGCGCGCGTGACTGTGGCGGACGGCGTTCCTACGACGCCGCGGTCTGGACGTCTTCGGCAGAGTTGAGTGGAGACAGATTGTAACGCCGTATCGGAAACGACTGCTCGCACGACGATGAAGCCAAACGACGGGTCACGGTTACCGACTTGGCCGCCGGCTACGCCGTCGGGCGCGACGCCGCAGGAGCGTCGTCGCGACAGAGGATCGTCACCCGAGGCGAGTCTAACTTTCCGTTCCCCATTCCTTCGCCAGCGCCACCAGCACATCCGCCGCCTGTTGCATCTCCTCGAGACAGGTCCACTCCAGTGGCGAGTGCGGATTGTGTTCCCCTGTCGACAGGTTGGGGGTCGGAAGTCCCAGCTCGGTGAGACGGGAGCCGTCGGTCCCTCCCCGGATGATCGACAACGTCGGCTCGATACCACAGGCACGCATCGCGGCCACCGCCTTGGGGAGCGCACGCGGCTCTTTCGCCAACCCGTCGCGCATGTTGCGGTACTGCGCTTTGACGCGAACGTCGATCGTCGCTCGGGGATAAACGGTTCGTAGATCGTGGGCGATCGAATCGAGCAGTTTCGCGTATTTCGCCAGCTTGGGCGTTTCAAAGTCCCGCAACAGAATGCGCACACTCGCTTCCGCCACTCCCCCTTCGATGTGGTACGGATGCAGAAATCCGTCGCGATCGTCGGTCGTCTCGGGACTGAGTCGATCGCTCGGGAGTCGGGCGATGAACTCTGACAGTATGCGAATTGCGTTGACCATTTTCCCCTTGCCGATCGAAGGGTGAATGTTGATCCCCGTCACTGTCACAACCGCCTGGTCGGCAGAGAACGTTTCGCAGTCAATGATCCCGGCCCCTTCACCGTCGAGCGTGTAGCCGCACACCGCACCCAGCTCGCTCAGGTTCAGGTGATCCACCCCGCGCCCGACCTCTTCGTCACACGTGAAACAGATTCGCACGGGACCATGTGGAACCTCGGAATGCGTCATCAGATACTCGGCCGCCGTCATGATGGCGGCGACCCCCGCTTTGTCGTCGGCCCCCAAAAGTGTCTTGCCGTCGGTGGTGATGATCGTCTTGCCCCGCAATCCGTTGAGTGCCGGATTGTCGGCGACACGAATCACTTTGGAAGGGGCACCGGGAAGCACGATGTCACCCCCCTGGTAATTCTCATGCACCTGCGGATTGACATCCCTCCCGCTGGTTTCAGGAGAGGTATCCACATGAGCCAACCAGGCGATCACCGGGGCGGCGTGAGGCTGCTTCGCGGGGATCGTGGCGAGAACGACGCCATGTTCCGACAGCGACACATCGACGAGACCCAACTCGTTGCATTCATGCGCCAGCAGCCGACACAAATCGAGCTGCTTGGCCGTCGTGGGAACGCTGTCGCTCGCTTCGTTCGATTGGGTGTCGATACGAACGTAACGGAGAAAGCGGTTGAGGAGGGACATGGGAAAGGGGAATTGAGGGATGAGGGAGGAAACGGATTCGTGCCAACACTTAGGTAACGCGAACGAGCCTGGCTGGATTAGGACGATCGGTTTTGGGAGACGGAGAGCCCGGATTTGCCCCAGAGTTGGTAGTAGATGACGCCGAAGCCGATGAGAACGAGGACCGCGGCGGTGAGTTTCCAGTCGGAGACCAACTTTGAGACGAAGACGGCGGCGTAGACGATGAGCAGGAGTGCGGGGGTGAATGGATAGCCCCAGGTACGATAGGGGCGGTGCTGGGTTGGCAGCTTGCGTCGCAAGACGTAGACGGCACCGACGGTCAGTGAGTAGAAGATCAGCCCGGCCAGAATCACCGAGTCGGTCAATCCGTCGAACGCGTCTCGCGGTTCTTTGGTCAGGGCGTAGAACGCCGCCATCAGCACCACTGTCCAAATCGCCTGGATCACAATCGCGTTCGCGGGTGTTCGGTAATTCTCATGAACTTGGCAGACGGCGGGGGGAAGCAGTCCATCGCGGGCCATCGCAAAATAGATTCTTGGGCCGGTGAGCATGTTGGAATTGACCGCGCCGAAGGTCGAAATCATGACTCCTATGGCGGCGATTTTCGCGCCGGTTTCGCCGAACAGTTTGCCGAAAAGATCGGAAGCGACCGTCTCGCTGGTCGCCACCTGAACCATCGGCAGAGTGAGGTGGTAGCTGATATTGGCCCCCACGTAGACCACAATCACCACCAGCATTCCCAGCCCCAGTCCCAGCGGCAGATTTCGTTGCGGATTCTTGATCTCCTCTGCCACCGGTCCGATATTGATCCAGCCATCGTAAGGCCACAGCACGGCGAGCATCGCAAGCCCCAGCCCGAGATACAGCGGCGGAGTCTTCAGATCACTTGCGGGAGCCAGGTTGCCGCTGTCAGTCTGTCCCAGAAACATGGGAAACAGGATGATCCCGGCGAGAAACATCACCTTCGCGACCGCCGTCACATTCTGCACCCATGCTCCTTGGGCCGTGCTGAAATAGTTGATCGCCGACAGTCCCACAACAATGCCAATCGCCACGCATTCCTGCGTGAAGAGATTCATGGGAACGACGCGGCCCAGGTAGATCACGCTGGCGCAGGCGAGAGCGCCCAGAGAACCGGTCCGCACGACCCAGAACTCGGTCCACCCCCACAGAAACGCGGTGAGAGGGCCATACGCTTCCCGCAGGTAGACGTAGGGCCCGCCGGCTTTGGGCAACATCGCGGCGAGTTCCGCCAGTGCCAGCGATCCCGCCAGCGTCACCAGCCCCACCACCACCCAGACCGCGATGATCCACCAGAAATCGTTGAGGGCGGCGGCGACGTTTCCTACCTTCACAAAGATTCCCGAACCGATGATCGAACCGACCACCACCATCATCGCGTCGAACAACCCCAGCACCCGTGGCAGCGACGCTTGTCCCGGGGGACCAGAGTCGCCATCGGCAGGCGGAGGTGCCGTCGGGTCGGAATTCAGATCATAAGCGTGGGGATCGCTGGCAGTCACAGGGGATTCCGATTCGGGCACGGGCTTCATCAAAACAGGGAGTATCACTCCCGCCGCTACGCCACTGTCACGTCTTTGTCCAGGTACACATCTTGCACCGCGTGCAGCATGGCGATTCCGTCCTGGAAGGGGCGCTGAAACGCCTTGCGTCCCAGAATCAATCCCATCCCGCCCGCCCGTTTGTTGATCACCGCGGTCTGGACCGCTTCGGCTTCGTCCGACGCCCCCTTCGATTCACCACCGCTGTTAATCAACCCGACCCGGCCCATGTAGCAGTTTGCCACCTGATAACGGCACAAGTCGATCGGGTGATCACTGACCAGCTTCGTGTAAACCGCTTCGGGCATCTTGCGAAAACCGGGGACCGCCAGATAGCCACCGTTATTGACCGGCAGCTTTTGCTTGATGATGTCCGCCTGAATCGTCACCCCCAGATGGTTCCCCTGGCCGGTGAGATCGGCCGACGCGTGATAGTCGGTCGATTTCCCTTCCTTTGTCACTTTGAATTCGGAATTGCGGAGATAGCACCACAGAATCGTTCCCATGCCGAGTTCGTGTGCCCGCTCGAACGCCTCTGAAATCTCGACAATCTGCCGGGCCGATTCATCGGAACCGAAATAAATCGTCGCACCGACCGCCACCGCTCCCATGTCGAACGCGCGGTCGACCGAGCCGAACAGGATCTGGTCGTGCTTGTTGGGGTGCGTCAGCAGCTCGTTGTGGTTGATCTTCACAACGAACGGAATGCGGTGCGCGTAACGCCGGGCGACCGCACCCAGCACACCAAACGTCGATGCGACTCCGTTGCAGCCCCCTTCGAGTGCCAGCTTGACGATGTTTTCGGGGTCGAAGTAGATCGGGTTCTTCACAAAACTCTCGGCGGCCGAGTGTTCGATTCCCTGGTCGACCGGCAGTATTGAAACGTACCCGGTCCCCCCCAGTCGGCCGCACGAAAACAGCCGTTGCAGGTTGCCAAGAACCCGGGCGTTGCGATCGCTGGGTCCGAACAACCGGTCGACGGAATCACCACCCGGAAGATGCAGCAGATCGCGCGGGATCGCCTGCGACGCGTGCTTCAGAAAGTAATCTGATTTCTCGCCGAGCAATTGGGTGATCTTGGACATGACGTTGAAGACTGCTGGAAAAAGTGGAGTGTCTGCGGCACCAAGGTTGACCACGGCGGTCCGTTTCCGTGGAGGGAGCCACAGGGCGGAAGCCATCGCGGCAACTCCCTTGGTTTAGCGAATCGCATCCCTCAAGGGAACTGTCGGCCCGGCTGCGACTTCCGTCCCGGAGCGCTCCGCCGCGTCGGGCGGCAGTCACTACGGGGTAAAACAACGGACGGACGGGGTTCCCTTTTTCCCGTTGGGCACGCAATCACTCCGTCGGCGGATGCCATTCCCCCCAGTGTTCCAGGTAGTGCTTGTACGCGGGTGTCTGGTCGGCCCGTTCGGTCAGCCAGGCGTGCGCTTCGGTCACCAGTTGCTGTTCCTCTTCGAGTTTCATCTTCCCCATCAGCACCCGGGTTCGCAGGAAAACGAAATAGGTGTCGAGGACGTCGCACCGGCAGTAGTCGTTGATCTCCTGCACCTGGCCGGCGTGATACATATCTTGCACCTTCGAACCGTCGATGCCGGTCTTTCCCGGCTTGCCGATCAGATTCGCCAGCAGATTGAGTCCCCCCGAGAGCCGATACGCGCCGAAGTTCGACAGCACGTCGCACAAATCGAGGTGCGCGTGGCTGTTGTAGCGGTTGCGTGACTGGTCGTAGGCTTTCTCTTCGGTGTTGAACCAGGCGGGGACCGAGAAGCCATACCGGAACGCCGCCAGTTCCAGTAGCGGAACGTCGTACCCGCGCCCGTTGAACGTCACCAGCGTGGGACGTTTGTAGTGCGTCCAACCCTGCCAGAAGGTCTTCGCGATGACATGCGGGCGGAATTTCGGGGCGTCGAGCGTCACCAGGTCGAGCAGCCGGCCCCGCCCGTCGACCTTGGCGACGGCGACCGCCGCCGGCAGCATGTAAGTGACCGGCAGAATGTCTTTGCCGTCGGTCCGCTCGGCGGCGGTCTCGGCGCGAAACCGCCGGATCGCCTCCTCGGGGGTCAACCCGGCATCCGGATAACGAATTCGTCCGATGAGATCACCGTCGGCGATCGCCTCGCAATCGAAGATCAGATAGCGTACCGAGTTGTTCGGGTCGTCCATTATTCCTCGCGGGGGGAGTGGAATGCTCCGCACGTTGCAAACCCGCCCCGCGACCTGCATACTCTGGTCGCGGAACGGTACGAAACCACATGCTAACACGTCGGCGAAAGGGAAACACGGTGTCGCGCGCCATTCGGTTCGGAATTCTGGGTTGCGGACGGATCACTCGTCGGGGTCTGGTCCCCGGGATCACCGGTTCGCCGGCGGCGGAGCTGACGGCGCTCGCCAGCCTCCGTCCCGGCGTCGCCGCCGAACTGGCGAAGGAGTGCGGCGCGGCCAAGGCCTACGACAGCTACGACGCGGTCATTGATGACCCGGAGATCGACGCGGTCTATATCCCGTCGACCGGCGAGTCGCACTGCGAGTGGACGCTGAAGGCGGCCAAAGCGGGGAAGCACGTGTTGTGCGAAAAGTCACTGGCGCTGAACGTCGCCGAGGCTGAGCGGATGGTCGCTGGCTGCCGGGTGGCGGGTGTGCTGCTGCAAGAGGCGTTCATGTGGCGGCACCATCCCCGCAGCAAGACCGTCAAGCAGATGCTTCAAAACGGAGCGATTGGCGAACTGCGGTTGATCTGCGCGCATTTCTCGTTCGACATCGATCGCAGCGATTGGCGACTTGAACCGGCACAGGGCGGAGGTTCGGTCTGGGATATCGGCTGCTACGGCGTCAACGCCTCGCGGCTCTTTTCCGGCGCCGAGCCGTCGACAATTCACTCCCGAGCGCGGTTTCATGAAAAAGGTGCTGACATCACGATGCAGATCGCGCTGGAATTTCCCAATCAGGTTCTCGCGAACATCGATTGCAGTTTCGAAGCGCCGTATCGCAACGAAGTCGAATTGGTCGGGACAAAGGGCTCGATGGTTCTCCCCGACGCGTTTCTCCCGCCCGAAGAAGCGAAACTGTTGGTCCGCCGGGGAACGGCAGGTGACGCTCCGGTCGAGACGATCGTGTTTCCACGGGCGAATCAATACGTCGAACAGGTGACCGACTTCTGCGCGTCAATTCTCGCGGGCCGGTTGCAGGCTCCCGCAGAGGATGGCCTGGGAAACATGCGAGTCCTCGAGACTGCGCTTCAGCAGGCACTGAAAGCCAGACACGCCTGAAGCGAGCGGGGAGCGTTAGCTCCCTGACCGAGCCCATCTCGATGGCTCGTCTTTATTTCAAATCCGCCTCGTCCACTCGAAACAAGCGGTGGATTCGCAGCTTCTCGCTTTCTATGTCCAGTGGCATCACATCGCGTAGCGAAGGTGATGTCGATTTTCCTTTTTTTCGTTTCAAGGTGACCGGCTGCAACGCAACTGGTTTTGGCAAGGCGTCCAGCCGGGTGCGCCACACGTAGTTGTCGCTCATGCTGTCGGTCGCACGGTCCGCGCCACGCGGATTCTTGTCAAGTACCTCAGCCCGAATCCCGGACACCTGCACTCCCTCACGCGTCGTTTGCGCCAACCGTTCGACCAGATGATTGTAGTCCACTCGCGAAATGTAGTCACTGTATTCCAGTTGCGCGACCGCATCTGCGCGGTCAGCCGCGTTGTCGAAGAATGGACTTGCAGCGTTCTCCCCAAATGGTGCCCGACTTGGCAGTTCGGAACGAGAACCTCCAAAGTCGAGGAGCAACGGTGCCTCTCGGGTGATCGCCAGTTCGTCGCCAACTGCGCCAGTCGTTTGTGACTGTCGCCGCACGCGGTTCCTGAGTGACTGGAATTGTTGTTCCAAACGAACCAGTCGGCGGTCGACATCCGCCGGCGAGCTCGCGACCACGGGTTTCGCCTCCTCAATCGGTCGGTTGTTCGCCTTGGCTTTGTCGGGATCCGATGATTTCTGATTCGCGGTGCGTCCCTTGCGTGGAGGGACCGGCTGTCTTTTCACGGGAGCCTGCTCTGGCCGGCGCGGGTTCACTCTCCCGGCGAGTGCTTGTACCCGCGCGAGTGTCGTCGCTTTTCCGATTTCGAACGATTCCTCCAGATTCCCATTGAGTGGATCACGCAATTGATCTTCGCACGACTCAAATCGTTGCCGAAGCGATTTGTCTGAAATTGAAATCAACACATCCAAGGCCGCGACAATTTCGCCGACCCACTCGGCAGCCAATTCCAAATCATCGGATTCGCGATCGACCGAAATGGGACGCCGCAAGCTCTTGGCGAATTCCACAAGCTCATTCAACCCCGCCTCGTATCGACGATCGACCAGTTTCGCCCAGATCAGCAACTGGTGGACGTGCGGGCCAGATTCGCCGGATTTTCGCAGATACTCCTCCAGTTGGATTGTCGCCGGCTTGTATTGCCCGTGCCGGAGGTGGGAGATTCCCAACAGATAGTTGATTCGAGGATCCTCCCCCAATTCCCGACGGAGCGGCTTGAGGGGCTTTTGAAGAGTCTGAATCGGGTTGGGACCCGAACTCAGACCAATCGCGGTCATTTCCAGCACTAACGCACTGGCGGTTTTGGACAGACCCGCTGGCCGATCAGGAGAATCGCCCGATTCCACGAGGGATTCGTCGCCGCGGGCGCTCGATCGACTCGCATCGGCGTGGAAAGTCAACCCGCAGGCAAACGCTGCGAGACAGAACAGATGGAGCGCACTGTGTGCAACATCAAATCGACGGCGTCTGATGAAGGTGACGGAAGGACGCTGCCGGTTTGTGGACATGGAACACAAAAACTCTCGTGAACCCCGAACGGTCCCCGTCAGAATGGGGCCACGGACGACCGCTTCCTGACGGGCGCGGCTCTGTATGGACTCCCAGTCTTCAATCGCGCGAAGTCGTACGATTCGCGGCGACTCGCCGACGGTCGAGACCGGGTACGACCCGGTCACTGCGGGTGGGGATTTCGACATCGTGCGTCAAAATCGCAGCGTTCCCCACAAAGTACGTATGAAAGTCGGCGACCACCAGGTTGTACGTCCGCTCGGTCGTTCCCTCTTTCTGGGAAATCACCGGGAGGCTGCTGGTCGCGGTGCGTAACCGCATCTGGGATTCCAGATCGACCGTTTTCGTCCAGCCCCGGCCAGGCGTCCAGAATCGGTGCCCCAGAGTCACGGTGAATGTCTCGTCACCGACTTGGAGACGCGACAATTTGCGTTCAGGCCGAACCGTGGTGTGCAAAACCGGTTTGTACGCCAACTCGCCCGTCTCCACATCCTGCGCGAGAACCCGGTCGCCGGGACGAATCGCTTCGATCGCAATCAGTCCGGTTTCCGTCTGCACCGGAGTTCCCGCCGCGAAACACGACAAGTAAATCGGCTGTGCGTTCCCGATGGACTGCTGCTCCTGAACGATCGTGACTCGTTTCGGCGCGGCCAATTGAACGTCGGCGTGAACCTGCCACCACTTCCACCATTCGCGCGGGTCGGTGCCCAAGTCTTCACCCGAGACGGTCTTCAGGATGCCGACCACTCGCCCGTTCATCCGTTCCATGTAACTGCTCAATAACCCCGCGGTCGGCGCGCGGTCCGGCGGCGCTCGTCGCAGGCGTCGATTGAGTGCGCGAGTTTACGGAGGTGGAGAAGTTGCCTCAGGCCGCTGCCATTATCCGGTCTCGGGTGCGGGGGTCGCAGTCG
>CAMATH010000109.1 GCA_945860955.1 Planctomicrobium piriforme | reverse complement strand
TGGTCCGACGGATTGGGGGAACCGCATCGATCGAATCCCAGCCGCAAACCACAGGCTACGCCCTGACGCCGCTACGCGGCCACCGGAGCCGGCTGTAACCACGCCGGAAATTCGAAGAAATTGAAATCGAGATGTGCGGAAAGTCGGTTCTGAATGTCGGTAATGCGAAGGAACTTGGGGCCTACGTTTGAGTCGTTGGCAGAAGCCGTGAGACCGTAGTCTACGCGATCAACGATAGACTCTAGGCTGACAGTTCTCCAAGTGGGCATGCCGTCGTTCATCCGAGCATCGCCTCCAGTTCGGCCAGGTCTTTGGCGATCTCGGCTTCGAGCTTTTTCAGCCGGGCGAGAATCTTCTTCGGCGGGTCGGATTTCACTACCTCGTGAACGATCTCTTGGTAGCGGTTGATCGACAGATCGTACTTGTTCTCGGCGATCTCGGATTTCGGGACGGTGATTGATTTTTTATTGCTGGCGGTTTCGACGGGTGAGTTGCTGACGGGCCGGTCGCTGACGCTCGCGGCTCGGAATGGGGGCTGAGCGGCGCTTGGGGGGACGGGGCGGAATACTTCCAGGCGTTTGGCGGTCTCGGCTTCGAGCTTTTTCTGGCGGGCGAGAATCCTTTTCGGCGGGTCGTATTTCACTTCCTCTTGAACGATCTCTTGGTAGCGGTTGATCGACAGATCGTACTTGTTCTCGGCGATCTCGGCTTTGGGGACGGTGAATGATTTTTGTTTGCGGTCGCTGACGGACCGGTCGTTGACGGACCGGTCGCTTACGCTCGCGGCTCGGAGGAGTCTTTGTGACCATTGGGCGCGGACGTCGGGGAGGTCGTTGGCTTCGGTCGGTTCGCGTTTGTCGTCGAGCGAGAGGCCGTCGGCCTGTACGTCGTAGAACCAGACGTCGGTCGTCGCGCCTCCTTTGGTGAAAATCAAGATCGCCGTGCTGACGCCGGCGTACGGTTTGAACACCCCCGCCGGCAGTTTGACCACCGCCTCGAGCTGGTGTTCTTCGACCAGCAGCTTGCGGGCCGCGACATGGGCGTTCGATGAGCCGAACAGCACGCCGTCGGGGACGATCACCGCGCAGCGGCCGCCGAGCTTCAGCATCCGCAGCATCGGCATCAGAAACAAGAGTTCCGTTTTCCGGGACTTCACCTTGCCGGTCAGGCTGGGATGGACATCCTGCTCGTCGAGGCTTCCCTTGAACGGGGGATTCGCCAGGATCAAGTCAAAGCACTCAGTGGCGTACTTCGGGAATTTCTCGGGGAAGTTGTTGCTCAGCGTGTCCTGGTAGTGGATTTCGGGGGTGTCGACGCCGTGCAGCATCAGGTTCATCGCGGCGATCCGCAGCATGGTCACGTCGAAATCGAATCCGTGGAACATGCCGCTCTGGAGGTGCTTGCGATACGGTTCGAGCAGGTCCCCCCGATGGCCGATCTTGGCCCCTTCTTTCGAGGTGAAGCGCCGTTCCAGATTCTCCATCACCGAGACCAGGAACCCCCCGGTGCCACACGCCGGGTCGCCGATCACCCAGGTCGGTTCCGGCTCCATCAGGTCGACCATCAGGACGATGATGTGCCGGGGGGTGCGGAACTGGCCGTTGATGCCGGCCGTCGTCAGCTTGCCGAGCAGGTACTCGTACAGATCTCCCTTGGTATCGTGCTGCTCGTCGTTTTTCGCTTCCTGCTCCTTCATGATCTCTTCGATCATGGTGACCGCCGAGACCAAAAGGCTCGGCTTTTGAATCATGAGCTGGGCGTCCTTCATGTACTCGGCGAAGGTGTTTCGCGGCTCGTCGCTCTTCTGGTGGCCCCTCGCCCCAAGCGTGCGAAAGTGCGGGAAAACGTGGTCGCGAACCAGGGGAAGCATTTCTTCGCCCCCCAGGTGCCGAAAGCGCGACCAGCGACACTCCTGCTCGGAAACGAACTCGCGGTTCGGCGGCCAGTTGGAGGGGCGGCGGGTGGACGTCGAAAAAAAGCAGCCCGGGAACGGTTTCCCTTTGTTGGTGCGGTTCCACCGCTTTTCTTCCGTGCTTTCGCGCAGATCGAGCAGGCGCGAGAACATCAGGAACGAAATCTGTTCGATGACGGTGAGTGGGTTGGTGATTCCCCCCGTCCAGAATTCTTCTCAGAGTTTGTCGATGCGGCTGCGAAGCGGCCCGGTGATCATACTTGTGCGTCTCGATTTCGATCTGAATGCGAACCAACACCACCATCCGAGCCCGAAGCGTCAGCGAGGGGCTCACCGCGACCATCAAAAACCGCCAGAGCCGTTCCCTGGCCATTCACAACGTAATGGACCGCCGCTTGAACGTGCGCCTCCACCCACAGGTAACGAGTGCTGCCATGTTCTGTCCAGCGTTTGCAGTCAGCCGCTTCGTCCAGCCGTTCCTTGAGTCGCCGGCTGGCATACGCCTTGAAGTCCGACATGACTTTCTCTGGCTTGGCGTCAGCCGAGACGACCACATGAACATGGTTCGTTCGCACATGGCAGGCGTGCAAGCGCCAGCCGCGATGACGGGCGACTTCGCAGATGGTCTCAAGCACAACCTGGCGTCGAGCGTCGGCGAGTACATAGAGAGGCTCTCGCATTTTTTGACGCATCTGGTTCTCGCGAATCGCATCGGGAAGAGACTCGTCTTCTTCGAGCTGGCGCTTCTGTTCTTCGCTCATCTGCGAGTACTTGATGCCGGCCCGCAGGAAGGGGGTGGTGTGGGTATCGACCACGAAGGGGACAAGGTACGGGGGACGGCTGTTGATCGCCTCTTCGTACGAGTAGTTGAAGGTCGGATCCTGCGTGCCGCACTGAAACATGTCGAACGTGCTTTTGGCGACGTAGTTGATTGGCGTCGCGGTGAGACCGACCTGATAGCAGTCGAAGTATTCGAACGGCTGGCGGTAGCGGTTGTAGAGGCTGCGGTGCGATTCGTCGGCGATGATCAAATCGAAAAAGCCGGTGTCGAATGATTCGAAGACCTTCATCATCGCCGGGTAGGTGGCGAGGTAGATCCGTTTGGTGCGGTCGTTCGCGGTGTCGCTGGTCACGTAGGTGCGACTCTCGGCGGGCAGAAACTCCTTGAAGGCGTTGTGCGCCTGCCGGCGCAGCTCGCGGCGGTCGCACAAAAAGAGAATGCGCTTCGCCCACCGGGCCTGAATGAGCGCGTCGCACAGGGCGATGGCGACGCGGGTCTTGCCGGTGCCGGTCGCCTGCACGATGAGCGCCTTCCGCTTCTTCTGCGCGAAGCACTCGACGACCCGCCGGACTCCTTCGAACTGGTACATTCGGGTGATGATGTTCTTGTTCTTGTCGGGTCCGACCTGCGAGGTGGGCTTCCGTTCCTTCCGCTGGAAGTGCAGGTGCTGCAGACTGTCTTTCGAATAAAAGCCGTAAATCTTGCGGGGCGGCTCGCCAGCGGCGTCATTCCAGATTTTGAGTTCGTAGCCGTTCGTGTAGAAGATGACCGGCCGCTGGCCATGTTCGGCTTCCAGCCCGTCGGCATAGCATTTCGCCTGAGAGCGGCCATTCTCTTCGCTTTTCGAGGTCTTCTTCGCCTCGATCACCGCGAGCGGTTTGTCGTTGTCGTCGACCAGAACATAGTCGGCGTAACCGAAGCCCGAATCGGTCGGCTGCCCGCTGACCTTGAGCTCCTTCTTGACCTCGTGCGTGCTGGTGGAGTTCGGCCCGACGTTCCAACCGACATCGGCGAGCATGAGGTCGATCAGGTACCGCCGGGTCTGTTCTTCATTGAAGGAGAGGGGGTCGGCCTCCTCCACCGTGGCGGCCGCCTGCTGGCCAGCCGCCAGGGCGACCTCCAGTTCGGCGGCCGTCGCGACCGCCTGCTCGGCCCGCGCCCGTTCGGCTTCGAGGTCTTCGAGCAGCTTTTGCATCTGGGCTTCCTGCGCCACGATGCGTTCCAGAATGGCCCGCTTCTCTTTGCGCCGTTCGGAAGCCTCGGTTCCTCCCTCTGGGGGTTGACTGAACGGGGGGCACTCTTCAACCCGCCCACCGGCGAAGTTGACGTGCAGCCAGCGCCCGAGGTCGTAGGTCTCCTTCAAAAGTCGCAGGGCGGCGGTGGTGTCGCCCCGATTGTTATGGACGGCGTGATTCCCTTCAATGCGCAGGGTGTGCAGCTTTGAGACGACAACCCCAGGCACAGCCGACTTGAACGAGGAGTCGTCAAGCAATTCGATCAGGTTGGGGCGAAGCAGTTTCGGCAGCTTGAGTTCGTGATGAATGAACTTCGCCACCTGTTCGCAGAACGCCCGCAGCTTGCCGATCGCTCCGATGGGATCGCTGTGGGCGTACGCTTCCGCAAAGCCACCGAGCCCGGCAAGCTCCGGCCACTTCGGTTTCAGTAACTCGAAGTTGATTGATCGCATCAGAAAGACAGTACCCGTTGCAGCCATGACGAACGATGAACGCGAACAGCGTACCAAATTGTCTGGTTTTGTATGGCTTTGTATGGTTTTGGGGCGTTATTCGTCCCAGACGCCAGTGACGTCGAGCCGTTTGAGCTGCGCATCGAGCGTCTGGTAATTCTTCATCCCCAGCAGTCGGGAGGCCCGCGTTTTGACCCCTTTCGCCTCTTTCATGGCTCGACGTAAGTACTCGCGGTGAATAGCGTTCAGGTGTTCTTCCAGGTCGAAGCCCTCCCCCAGGGGGCGGTCCACAACGGACGCGGCGAAGCGGCGGTGATCTTCCGACCTAACCGCCGGCTGCGCCGTCGGGCGCGATGCCGCAGGAGCGTCGTCGCGACTAGAGTCCAAAAACCCCGCCACCAAAAACCACCCCCACCGGGCTTTGCCTCTTCGCCGACTCGCATCACAAAATCCCCCTCAATTCGACAATCAATGACAAAACGTCCACCTCACACTTGAATCCTAAAAAATACTCCAGTATACTGAAACATATGAGTACATCACAGACGCAGCCCCAAGGGAATTCGAACGCGGTGTCCTATGAATTCGCGAGTGAATCACACATCTGACTCGGGCGGGAGCGGCCGGCGGAAACGACGTCCGCCCGCTTCCGAGGCGAAGCAGGAGACAATTGAGCAGGTCCAGATCCGGGACTGGAGCATCGATGAAGAGTCGTTGCTGGAACCCGACTGGATCTGGCAAAAATGGCTTCCCCGGGGGCGGGTCACCGTGCTGGGAACCCCCTCGGGGAGTGATTTCTCGGGGTTGGTTGCCGACCTGGTCGCCCGGGTCACTGCGGGGACCACGTTCCCCGGTCTTGCCCCACCGACCGGCTTGTATTGCAGGCAATTCTGCGAAAAGGTCGCGGTTGTGACCGCAGGGGGCGATCCGCGGCGAGACTTTGGACGAATTGTCGCGCTGGCTGGCGGTCGGCTCGACCATTCGCACTTGGCCAGTGGTGTCGTCGAACCGGCCGGCCCGGATGGGAATCCGTGTGAGCGGCCGTTCAACCTGCCGGCCGATTTTCCGTTGTTGCGCCAGTGGTTGACTGCTGGGAACCGTCCCCCCACTTTTGGGTCGATCCGCCGTCCCCCGGAACACGAACCGGTCGCGCTTCTGGTGATTGAAGCCCTGCCCAGACAGGTTGCGAAATGGCGCGAGGCGGAGTTGCGCACGCTGCTCGATCAGCTCAACCGTCTGGCGTTCGAACGCCACATGGCGATTCTGTTGGTGACACCGCTCACGGTTTTGCCAGCGCGATTGTCGGCCGGGAAAGTCACGCTCGCGAAAGCGTTCGGCAGCTCCATGCTGGTCGAATCGGTCGGTGCGCTGTGGCATATTGATCAGAACCCGTCAAATCCCGATCGTTTTGACCTCATTTGCCATAAACTCTGCCAGCGTCCCCCCTCGGTGGCATTCTCGGTGGCCGAGAATGGAATCCAGTGGGAGATTGCCGACTGGCAAGATCCTCGTTCTGTGCCGACGATTCCAAAACCCGCTGTCAACGTTGTCCCGGCGGAGACTCAATTCCCCGCAAAGCGTGACGTGTCCACGTCGTTCGCCACCCACCCGGTGGCGGCGACAGAAAACGCACCACCTCCCACACGCCCCACGTCACAAGAGCCGCCGCGGCGAAATCCTCCCACGATACCAAAGCGAAAACCGACCCCCCAGCAGAATCCGCAGCCAGAACCAGCGACCTGGTCGGAAGCCAAATCGCAGCGGGAACGGGAACTCCGAGCGTCGCCGGTGCTGGAGTCGACCGCTTCGCAACCGGCGATCGACGGCTCGCCACCGATTCCAAGGAGCGAGCAAGAACTGCGGCAGACGCCCGAATGGAAACGGGCGTCGCGAAGCGAACGCAAGCGACTTCTTCGCAACGCGCGAATGGGAATCGTAGCGGATTGAGTCTCGTACAAGGGAATCCACGACAATTGCCAAATCGGCCGCGGGAATCCGTCCGCGCGGCTGTCATCGCGATTTCATCGCCAACATTGTCCGACCAGGGCAGGGCGTCACAGTCGACCGTCGAAGAACAGATCGTCTGACGTGCCGTCGAGACTGGTCGTCGCGACATGTGGCGGACGGCGTTCCTACGACGCCGGGGACCGGACAGAGAATCCGCGTCCGTTTGGCTGTCTCTGGTTGCCGATCGAATCACTTCCCCGCCGGTTTCCGCCGAACCAGTCCCGAGGTCACATCCACATCCAGCCCCGCCGTTTGTCCAGCGGCGAGCAACTCCCAAGCGATCGCTGACATCGCCGCGTTGTCGGTGCACATCGCCATCGGGGCCAGGATCAGTTCGAACCGGTCATCTCGGGCTGCGGCTGCCAGACGTTCCCGCAAGCGGGCGTTGGCCGCCACGCCTCCGCCGACGCACAAGGTCGAACGTCCCCGCGCGGCCAGAGCCTGCCGGCTTTTCGTCACCAGCACGTCGATCGCCGCCTCCTGAAAACTCGCCGCGATGTCGGCGACGTACTGCGGATCGAGCGTTTTCGGGTCGTAGTCTCGTGGTGGCTTCCCCGCGATCTCGTACAACACGCTGGTTTTCAGTCCGCTGAAGCTGAATTCCAGTCGATCGCGATCCCGTTCAAAACTGCGGGGAAACTTAAACCGCTTCCGATTCCCAGATTCGGCGGACTTTTGAATGGATGGCCCCCCCGGGTACGACAGACCCAGCATACTGGCCACTTTGTCGAACGCTTCTCCGACGGCGTCGTCAATGGTCGACCCCAACAATTCATACGCCCGCCCCCCCTGGCAGTCGTACAGATTGCAGTGCCCACCCGAAACCACCAGCCCGATCGCTGGAAACACGTCGCGCTCCGCATGCATTCGGCAGGCGAAAAGATGTGCCTCAATGTGGTTGACCGGGATGAGTGGCTTATCGAGCAACAGCGCCAGAGTCTTGGCCGCCGTCAGTCCGACGAGTAATGACCCGACCAGACCGGGGTGCGTGACCACGGCGACCGCAGCCAGGTCATCGAGACGGGTGCCTGCTTCCGACAGAGCCTGCTCGATCACCGGCAGAATGTGGTCGACGTGTGCTCGCGATGCGACTTCGGGAACCACTCCCCCGAAGCGTTTATGCAATCCGGTCTGTGAGGCGACGACGTTGGAGAGAACCCGCAGATTCTCATCCACGACGGCGGCCGCCGTCTCGTCGCAGGACGTTTCGATTGCCAGCAGCCGCCGCGGAAGGTTGGAACCAGCCGTCGTCACGGAGTCTTCGGAGCGGCCGCCCCGATCTGCGAATTCAAGTACTCCAGCGCCTTCTCGAGCTGTTTGTCGACGAAATCCGACGGCTTGGGACCTTCGGGTTTCACTTCGTCCCGCTCGCGACGGTAACTGTCATACCGGATCAGATCTTCGTTGGTGAACCGGACGGCGTACCCGTCGTTGGGCAGAACCCCCCAGTCGTCTTCCTCTTTCGAATTCGGAAAACGATGAATGTTCTTCCCATTGGGCCGATGATAGCTGGCGGTTGTCAGCTTGATCGCGCTCTTGCCGTTTTCCATGTCGATCACGTTCTGCACGCTCCCTTTGCCGTAGGTTCGTTCGCCGACGACGATCGCGCGATTGTGATCCTGCAGAGCGGCACTGACAATCTCACTCGCCGACGCGCTGAATCGGTTGACCAGAACCACCATGGGGAACCCGCTGAATGTCCCTTCCTTGCGGGCCATCGCCGGCCGTTCTTCCGTATTGCGGCCTTTGGTCGAGACGATCTTACCCTCTTCGATGAACATGTCGGCAATTTCAATCGCGATGTTCAGCAGCCCCCCGGGATTGTAGCGCAGATCGAGGATGAGGCCCTTCATCTCCTTGCTTTTCAGATCCTGCAACGCCTCCAGAACCTCCCGCGACGAATGCCGGCTGAATCCGCTCAGACGGATGTAGCCAATCTTCTTCTCGGCATCGAGCATGAAGTTCCACGTCGCGTCGGGATTATGGGTGTCCCCAAACACGGTCGGAACTTCGATGATCGCCCGCTGCATCGTGACTTTGACCACCTCATTCGTGCCGGCGTGCTGCAGGGTCACCGACACCTCAGCTCCCGGAGGGCCGCGCATTTCCTTGACGGCGTCGGGCATCTCCATCGTTTCGATCGACTTGCCGTTGATCTCCAGAATCACGTCGCCCGGGCGAATTCCCGCTTTGAACGCCGGGGTGCCAGGCAGCGGGGCCGTCACCACCAGCTTGCGCGGCGCGCCGGTAGGGGGGACGAAACCCACGGTGATGCCAATCCCGCCAAACTCTTTTTCGACTTCGTCGCGGAACCCGGTCAGGTCGTCCGGGCTGATGTAATTCGAAAACGGGTCGAGTTCCCGCATCATTCCTTTGATCGCCGCTTCGACCAACTTGCGGCGGTCAACTTCCTTGACGTAGTTCTTGTCCACCTGCTCGAACGCGTCGGCGAGGATCCGCATCAGTTCGAAATACTGCTCATCCGTGGCGCTCGCGGCGGCTCCCTCTTCAGGCTTCTCCGGGGGGGCCTCCTGAGCCCAAGTCGGCAGCGCCGTCGTCAGGATGATTCCGCAGCACAACATCCACACCAGCTTGCGCCAGGACATGAACTCGCTCCTCTTCGGAGTGCTTGAAGTCGTTTCCAATCAATTCCACCGTCTGTGGTGGGGGCCGCTCACTGTCGCGATTCTAGTTATCGCCAGCGGGCTTGGGTAGGTGTCATTCGATGGCGGGCCGCCAAAAGTCCGATTACAATCAACGTTGCCCCCGCGTCCACAGAGTTGCTTCCCCCCGTGATTCCCGCCTCGCGAGTCGTTCTCATGCCCCAAAATCTCCCCACCGCTGCGTCGACGACCACCCGTCGTGAGTTTCTCAAGACGTCCGCGGTCGCGGCCGCGTCGACGATTCTGGCCCCGGCGTTTGTAGGAGCGACCGACAAAGCGGGAACCAAGCCGGTCGTGATCGGGGCAGGGGAACACAAGTACGAATGCCACCATGGTTGGGGGACTCTGCCCGAGGGAATCGTCTGGGGCGAAACTCACGGCGTCGCGATTGACGAAGCGGGCTTTGTCTACATCAAACACAGGAACCACTCCGCGGTACCGATGGACGCGGTTGTCGTGTTCGACCCGGCGGGGAAGGCGGTTCGATCGTTCGGCAAGGAATACCACCGCGGCGGACACGGGATCGACATTCGCAAAGAGGGGAACGAGGAATTCCTCTACCTGTGCGACGTTTACAACCGTCAGATCATCAAGGCGACGCTGGGGGGTGAGCAGATCTGGAAGATGTGCTACCCCTTCGAGGCCCGCAAGTATCACAAGGTCGGCCAATTCAACCCCACGAATGTCGCCTTCGCGCCGGATGGCGGGTTCTACGTCGCAGACGGATACGGTTCGCACTACATCCATCAGTTCGACCGCGACGCGAAATGGGTTCGGACCTGGGGGGGACTGGGGAAAGAGCCGGGCCAGATGCAGACGCCGCACGGAATCTGGTACGACAACCGACCGGGGCGCGAGGCGAACCTGGTAGTGGCAGACCGGGCGAACAACCGGCTGCAATACTTTTCACTGGATGGACAGCACAAAGGGTTCGTGATCGATCCCAAGCCGGAACATACGTTCCCCGCTCACTTCGACATTCGGGGAACGGAACTGTTGGTTCCCGACCTGTTCGCCCGGGTCACGATTTATGACATCAACAACAAGCCCATCGTTCATCTCGGCTACGACCCCGAATGGACCGAACGGGTCAAAGCGAACATGTTCGCGCTCCGGGGCGACCCGAAGAGCTGGGAGGATGGCAAATTCATCCACCCGCACGACGCCTGCTTCGATCGCGACGGCAATATTTTCGTGGTGGAATGGGTACCCACCGGGCGAGTGACGTTCCTGAAAAAGGTGGTCTGAGGATGTAAGCAACTTCCCGTCGGACGATCGTGACAGCCTGCCGGGAAGTTCGACCGCGAAGTGTCGGCAACGGGCTCCTGGAAAGGGCAGGGGGGGGACTCCGAAGCGGCTCGGTGGATGGAACCGCATCGGGCCGAACTCCGTCCGATCTTCCTACTGGAGACTCATCGTGACCGTTTTCAGTTCGGTGTAGTTCGCCAGTCCCGCTTCGCCCAGTTCGCGTCCGATTCCGCTCATCTTGAAGCCGCCAAACGGTGCCGCCGCGTCGAAGACGTCGTAGCAGTTGATCCACACGGTTCCAGCGCGAACACTGTGTGCGATCTTGTGCGCCTTGCCGACGTCGCGGGTCCAGACTGCCGCCGCCAATCCAAAGGTCGTGCGGTTCGCCCGCTCGATGACCTCATCCAGTTTCTTGAATGGCAGAATGCTCATCACCGGGCCAAAAATCTCCTCCCGCGCGATCGCCATTTCATCGGTCACTTCCGAGAACACCGTCGGCTCCACGAAAAATCCCTTCTTCCCCCACCGTTTTCCACCAGTGAGGCATTTCGCCCCTTCGTCGCCCCCTTTTTCAATGTACTCGAGAATCTTGTCGAACTGAGCCTGGTCGACCTGCGGGCCTTGCGTCGTGTTCGGGTCGAGCGGATCCCCCAACTTTCGGCTCTTGGCCCGCTTGACCAGCTTCTCGACGAACGCGTCGTGGATCTTCTCCTCAACAAACACCCGGCTCCCGGCGCAGCAGCACTGGCCCTGGTTGAAGAAGAGGCCAAACTCGGTCCCGGCGACCGCCGCGTCAAGGTCACAGTCGGCGAAGATGATGTTGGGACTCTTGCCTCCCAATTCGAACGTCAATCGCTTTAACGTCGGGGCCGCGTCGGCCATGATGATCTGTGCGGTCCGGTGTTCACCCGTGAATGCGATTTTGTCGACATCAGGATGCTTCACCAGGGCGGCACCAGCGGTCGGGCCGTAACCGGGAACGATGTTGATCACTCCCTTGGGGAAGCCTGCTTCGATCGCCAATTCGCCCAACCGCAGGCAGGAGAGGGGGGTCTGTTCGGCCGGTTTCAGCACCAGCGTACAGCCAGCGGCCAGAGCCGGCCCCCATTTCCAGGCGACCATCAGCAGGGGAAAGTTCCACGGAATGATCTGGCCAGCGACCCCGATCGGTTCCCGCCGGGTGTAGCAGAAATGGTCGCCGCGAATGGGAATGGTGTCTCCCTTGAGCTTGTCGGCCCAGCCGGCGTAATACCGCAGGCAATCGATCACCAGCGGAAGGTCGGCGGCCCGCGAATCGCGAATTGGCTTCCCATTGTCGTGCGATTCGAGGATCGCCAGTTCCTCGAGATTCTGTTCCACCAGGTCTGCCAGCCGAAACATCAGTTTGCCGCGGTCCCGGGCGTCCATCTTCGACCAGTCGCCCGACTCAAACGCCTTGCGGGCCGCTTTGACCGCCCGGTCGATGTCCACCGCATCCCCCTCGGCGACATCAGCGATCTTCGTCTCGGTCGCCGGGTTCAACGTCTCAAATGTCCTACCGCTTTTCGCATCGACCCATTTGCCGTCGATTAAAAGCTGGGTCTGGCGGATCTTGGGGGCGGAGACGGAACGGCTGGCCTTGGCGCTGGCGGTGACCATTTTAACGTCCTGGATCATGGGGGAGGGGGGAAGAATACACTCGCCTGGAGAAAATGTGCATTTTGGGGGAGGCACGGGGGGCATTCTACCGATTAGAATTCAACCTGCGTAGATTCCCAATCAATCCTTCATCAAGGATTCACTTGGGAATCAGCCGAATGCCGGCGTCAAAGTCTACCCCGTCTTCCCCCGTTTCCATGGTGTGCTGACACATGTCTACTCGATTGCCAGCTTCAAATGGTCTCTGGCGAGCCGTTCGGGGAGTTTGCGACATGGTCATTACCCAGCGGAGCGAGCGGATTCATGTGCTCGTGGGCGTGTGCTCCGTGGCGACGGCCGCCGCTTTGGGATTCTCTCTCTCGCGCTGGCTGGTTTTGATTTTGATCATTGGAATTGTCCAGGTGGCCGAGGCGTGCAACACGGCAATCGAATACACGGTGGACCTCGCGTCTCCCGATATTCATCCTTTGGCACGCCGGGCGAAAGATGCGGCTGCGGGGGCGGTGCTGCTGGCCGCCGCCTTGGGCATTGGTATTGGACTCACCCTGTTCACCATTCGTATCATGGAACTGCTGGAAGTCGCATGATGATGACCAGTCAAACCAAGCCGTTCGTTCAAGCGGGAAATTCCACTTCGTCGGGCGGGTCGAAGCCACACTTTGTCGTGCCCGCGACGGCACCGAAACCCACCAGCCGATTTGCCATGTCCGGGCGACAGACCTTTGTCCAAAGTCTGAAGTGTGCCTATACCGGTGCGGTGGAGATTTTTCAGACGCAGAGGAACGCGCGGATTCATCTGGTCATCGGCGGACTGGCCGCGGTTGCTGGGGCGGTCCTGCAGTTTGACGCATTTCGCTGGGCTGTCCTTGTTGTGATTATCGGCGTTGTCCTGGTGGCGGAAGGGCTGAATTCCGCGATTGAAGCGGTCGTCGACTTGGCGTCACCGCAAATGCATCCGCTGGCGAAAAAGGCCAAGGACACGGCGGCAGGGGCCGTGTTACTGGCGGCGATCATGTCGGTCGTGGCGGGAG
This sequence comes from Planctomicrobium piriforme, assembly GCA_945860955.1. Taxonomy (GTDB): domain Bacteria; phylum Planctomycetota; class Planctomycetia; order Planctomycetales; family Planctomycetaceae; genus UBA10511. The sequence continues at coordinate 15,567 of CAMATH010000109.1, read as the reverse complement.
TGTTGCTGTTTGGCGAGCGGTTGCTGAAATTGCTGTAGATTCGGAGTGCCTCCGATGAATTGGAGCTTTTCGTTTGACGGCCATCGGTCGAACGAAAAGCGGGGATTCATCCCCGGCACTCCAAATGCTCAGTTACCGCGCGGCGTTTGTTCGCAAAAACTCCCGTCGAGACGCGAATGCCGCATCGGGAAAGTCGGAAAACAGTCCGTCGACTCCCAGCCTGAAAAACAACTGATATTCGGCGGCGTAATCCCCGTGGCTGGCACCGAATCCTGGGGCCGCTTTGTCTCCCTGTCGCAAGGGGACTGGCAGGAATGAGTTCTCGTTCCGGAATGTATAGGGATGAACAAATAAACCGGCAGCATGTGCATCGGTCACGACCGAAGTCGGTTCCAAGAGATCGCCGTTCTTGTCACGCGGCACGATCACCGATTTGTCTGGGCCAATTCCATCGGCGTACTCTTTGATCCGATCGAGGACCGCACGAGTCAACCAACCCGGACCTGGCGTGCCCGTTTCGGTATCCGCCAGTTCGACCGGTGGTCGATCACCGAGCAACTGAATCAACCGCACCTGGGTCATCGGACGCAATTTTCGTAGACTCGACGGCTCAAACGATTGGATAAAAATCTGAGACTCCGGCTCCGTATAGCCGTGTGCGTTCAGGATCTCGACCAGCCGTCGCTCCAGGGGAAGCCCCAGGGCTTCGAACAGAGTGGGATGCTTCGTCTCGGGATAAACGCCAATCTCGCGGCCGACGGTGGCGCTCTGTTGTCGGGCGAGCTTAAGAACTTCCTCAAATGTCGGGATTTCGAATTGGCCATCGTATTCAGCGCTCTTCGGTCGCAACTTCGGTAGCCGCTCGACTGCCCGCAACGACTTCAGCTCCGCCAAAGTGAAATCTTCGGTGAACCAGCCGGTCACCGTACGGGATCCCCATTTCTTGGTCACCTTGCGGTCGGCGAATTCCGCGTGACGTGCAACGTCGGTTGTTTCGGAGATTTCATTCTCGTGGCGCGCGACCAACACGCCGTCCTTGGTGATTACCAGGTCGGGTTCGATGAAGTCGGCCCCCTGTTGAATCGCCAACTCGTAGGCGGCGAGCGTGTGTTCCGGTCGATATCCGCTGGCACCACGGTGCGCGATGATGATCGGCGTACGCGACGGAGTCAGGGCAGGGGGGGCGCACACCGCCTGCGTGGTCGAAAGCAGCATCGCGAGGACTCCAACGGCCAGTCGAAAACAGAGCTTCACTTCGCCTCCAGAAAATCGTTGAGCAGTGAATGTCGCGGTGGCAGCCGTTCCAGACGATTTCGGTTGTCGATCACGCCCCGCTCCCGCAGCCACCGTTCAAACTCGGGGGCCGGTCGCAGGCCCAGAACCTGCCGAACGTACTGCGCATCATGAAACGACGTGGACTGGTAGTTAAGCATCACGTCATCGGCACCCGGGACTCCCATGATGTAGTTGCAGCCCGCCACCCCCAAGAGTGTCAGGAGGACATCCATGTCATCCTGGTCCGCCTCGGCGTGGTTGGTGTAGCACACGTCGCACCCCATGGGGACACCCAATAGTTTTCCGCAAAAATGATCTTCGAGTCCGGCGCGGAGGATCTGCTTTCCGTCGTACAGGTATTCCGGTCCGATGAAGCCGACCACGGTGTTCACCAGCAACGGTTCGTACCGCCGGGCGACCGCGTAGGCGCGGGCTTCGAGTGTCTGCTGGTCGACACCGTGATGCGCGCCGGCGGACAGGCAGCTTCCCTGGCCGGTCTCAAAATACATCACGTTGTCGCCGACGGTACCGCGCTTCAGTTCTCGCGCCATCCCCCACGCCTCGTCGAGCAGTGCCAGCGACACGCCAAAACTGGTGTTGGCCGCTTCGGTCCCCGCGATCGATTGAAACACCAGGTCAACCGGCGCGCCTCGGCGGATCGCTTCCATCTGACTCGTCACATGACTCAACACGCACGACTGCGTCGGGATCCCGTGGCGATCAATCAGCTCGTCGATCAGCCGCAACAGCAACTCCAGATTCGCGAGATTGTCGGTCGCCGGGTTCACCCCAATGACGGCGTCGCCACATCCGTAGCACAAGCCATCCAAGATCGAAGCGGCGATCGCCCGTGGATCGTCCGTCGGATGATTCGGTTGCAGCCGAACCGACATGCGGCCGGGCAATCCCAGGGTATTCCGAAACCGCGTGACCACGCGGCATTTCGACGCGACGAGGACCAGATCCTGATTGCGCATCAGCTTACTGACCGCCGCCGCCATTTCCGGAGTCACACCGCGCGCGACGCTCGCTAGCGCCGCCGAGTCAGTCTCGTAGTCGAGCAGCCACTCGCGAAATTGGCCCACGGTGAGATCGCCCAGTGGCGTGAAGGCGGTGGAATCGTGCGAGTCAACAATCAGCCGGGTGACCTCGTCGAGATCATACGGGATCAACAGCTCTTCAAGAAACAATGTTAATGGGACATCCGCGAGCAACTGGCAGGCGGCGACTCGTTCTTCGGCCGATATCGCAGCGACTCCCGCGAGTTGATCTCCCGAGCGCGGCGGACTCGCTTTCGCCAACAGAGACTTGAGATCGGGAAACGCGTAACCACGTCCGCCAATCCGGGAAATCCAGCGAGTCACAAACACATCTCCCGGAGCGCGGTCAGTCAGTCGAATCCAGGCTGAAATCCAAGTGAACCGGGCAGGGGGGTTGAACCCCCCTGTTCACTTCCGGTCATTTCGCGGTCTTTCCGCTTCGTTCTTCCCCACGATCACGCAGGCGTGCCAGTTTGCGAATCACCGTCGCGGCGTCGTGACACAGCACAGAACTCCGCTCGCACGCCTCCGATGCGAGCGCCAGCAGCTTTCGCACCTCTTCGACCGGCATGCCGGCCCGGGCGGCGACCGACTCGACCGAGCGCGTCGCTTTGCCTCGACGAACGCCGAGTTTCAATTCCGCCAGCAATTGCTCGCAATAGGCTTTCAGTGGAGCGATCCCGTTTCCAGACCGCCAATACAGATTGCCGAGTGCGTTCGTGTGGTCTGTGACATCGTGCCGCTGCGGAAGCGCAGGCGGGAGGACGGTTCCGAAGCGGACGCTTCCGGCCCACGCGAACAAAACCAGGAGCAACGCCGACTGAATGGTGATCGGTCGCAGCAACGGATCGAGCAGCAGGCCCACGACGCGCGGCGTGCCGGTCATGTTCAGCGATTCGTCAAACACGACCGTCGAATCGCGGCGAACTCCGGCCGCCTCGAGCAGTTGCGCCGCCAGAACGCCGTTGCGATGACTTTTGTCGTACAGCGACTTGTTAGAAAACAGGTGGTCCGAGGCGGCCACAATGATTGAGCCATTTCCGTAGGGCAGACGCACAACCTGGTTTGAGAATCCAGTTCCTAATAACAGCTCGCCGCGTAGCGATTCGACTTTTCCAATCGACTGCCAATCGACACCCATCAGCGGAAATTTCGGATTGCCCAGGTCGGCCACAACGGGAGCTGGCGGAACAATTTCCGGGCCAGCGGGAACGACCGGCGGTGCGATCGGGGCGACCTGGCTCTTGGGAGATCCCGCGCCCGGCGGCGTGACGCCGGGAGGATTGTCACCTCCCGTGGGAGAAGGATTTTTGGCGTTCGCCTTTTGGAACTGATGAAAACTTCCGGGGATCGAGTCGGCGGTCGCCACGACTTTGACGTTGAGAAAGGGAATCGTAACGGCCGGCTCTTCCCAGCGCGAGGCGTACAACAACCGTCCGCCGCGGTTGACCCAATTCAGGAGCAGGCTCCACTCCAGCTCTGTGGGAACGCGGGCCGGTCCGAGAATGCAGATCGTGGCATCCGAGGGAAGATCGGTCGCCAATCGTGGCAGCGATCGCAGACTTCGGGAAACGTTTTCGGCGCGGCGCTCGGTGAATTGGAAAAAGGCGTTTCGTCCACCGACGTCGACGTTGTAGGTGTCGTTGAGCTGGGGGGCGTCGACACGGGGGAACCAGATCTGGAGGAGCATGATCCCGGCGAGGATCGCGAGCCAGGGGATCGACTTCCAGGCGAAGTGGAGGGTCGGGGGAGCGGCGGGGGAATCAGGCATGGGAAGCCAAGACCAAGGTGAACATAACAGACATTATCGGACGTTGCCTTTCCCCGGTTTTCGCGGCTTTTCCCACGATTCCCGCGAATTCCCGGGCGTCTTGAACCGCGAAGGCCGTCCGAATTGCAGTCACGCGCCGACCTCCTCAAACACCCCGATCCGCCGAAACTTCTCGTACCGGCGGTTCAACAACTCCGCTTTCGGAATCGCCGTCACGTCTTTCAGGATCCGCTGCAACGCCCCCTTCAGATACATCGCCGTCGACCGATGATCGCGGTGCGCCGCCCCCAACGGCTCTGGGATGATCTCGTCGATCACTCCAAACCGCAGCAGGTCGGCACTCGTGAATTTGAGCGCCCGCGCGGCCTTGTCGGCGTACTTCCGATCCTTCCACAGAATCCCGGCACAACCCTCCGGGCTGATCACAGAGTAGTAGGTGTATTGCAACATCGCGATGTGATCGCCGATCCCAATCGCCAGCGCGCCGCCAGACCCCCCCTCCCCGATCACAATGCAGATGATCGGAGTGTCGACCTGAGACATCTCGCGGATGTTGAGCGCGATCTGATACGCCTGCCCGCGCTCCTCGGCTCCGATCCCCGGATACGCTCCCTGGGTATCGATGAAGCAGACGATGGGCAATTTGAACTTCTCCGCCATCTGCATCCGCACCAGCGCTTTTCGATATCCCTCCGGATGTGGCGAACCGTTCTGGGTCTTTTCGCGATCCTTGAGGTTGTGCCCCTTTTGCTGACCGATGAACATCACGCGACGCTCTTCGAGCTTCGCGAAACCGGTAATGACCGCGGGGTCGTCGCCAAACGAACGATCGCCATGCAGTTCGACGAACTCGTCAAACACCAATTCGAGGTAATCACTCGAATGGGGTCGGTCGGGATGGCGGGCAACCTGGACGATCTCCCACGGATCGAGCTTCTCGAACACTTCGCGGCGCAACTTTTTCAGTTCGAGCCGGGTGGTGCGAATCTGGTCTCGAAGACTGAAATCGGGATCGGGAACCCGTTCGAATTCCGCGAGACGGTCTTCCAAGACAACCAGCGGCTTTTCAAATGGCAGGCGATACTGCGGAGGCATAGGTGTGAGTGAAGAGAGTTACGCGGAGGGGAGGTCGTCGAAACCTGCGAGATCGTCGATTCGCATTCCGCCGGGAGCTGCCGGGGTGGGTTGCGAAGCGGGTTTGCCAGCCGCGGGCTTTGCAGGCTGAGGCGGGGCGGCCGGACGAGCCGCCGCCGGCACCGCCGGGCTGGGCTTGGGGACGACGGGAGGAACAGGAACGCCCGCTGTGGGGGCGGGAACGGCCGGCCGAACGCCGGGATTCACCGGAACCGCCGGGGCGACCGGACGCGCCGCTGGAGCGCCGGCGGCCGGCGCGGCGGGAGCCGCCACCCAGGGGGTCGGTCCACCCGGGACTGGCTGAGGCGGGAACTGGGGCTGCATCGGATAGGGGGCCTGCCCCGGCATCTGTCCCGGCTGCATTTGTCCGGGCATCATCTGACCCGGGAAGAATTGGCCGGGCATCATCTGGCCGGGCATGTACTGCCCCGGCGGGAATTGACCGGGAGGAAACTGCCCGGGCATCGGTTGCCCTGGAAATTGCTGCGCCGGGGCCGGCGGCGCGGGGGCGGGTTTGGGAGGGGCCGGAGCGGCGGGTGCGGGCTTGGCGGCGGCGGCCGCCTTCGCGTCCGCGGCCTGCTTTTCTTTTTGAACCCGTGCCGGGGCAGCGACCCCCAGCATCGTCCGCAGCGCGTCGGTCCGGCTGTCGAGCCGTTCACCCAGGTTGGCGCTCACATCCTGTTGCGCCTTCTCGTTATCGGTCATCACCTTGGTCTCTAACACTTCTTCCTTAAACGGAGAGACCTTACGGAACTCGGCCAAAAATTCATTAAAGCTCTTATGCCGCTGGTCGGGCTTCTTGGAAAGCAATCGCAAGATAATGCGATCCATTTCCGCCGTCACATTAGGATTCACGAATGATGGGGGGGGCGGCGAATCCTGAATGTGCCGCATCAGCAGGTCGTTGGGGGTCGTTCCCGTGAACGGGGGCTGCCCCGTCAGCATCTCGAACAGTGTGACACCAAACGCGTACATGTCGACCTGGAACGACAGCGGCTTGCGCATGATCTGTTCCGGTGCCATATACGACCGGGTTCCTTTGGCGGTCCTCGATTTGGCCGCAAACACCTTGGCCAAAGCGCTAGCGGGTCGGCCAGCCAAAGACATATCAATGATTTTGACTTCCGCCGACCTGTTCACAAGCACATTGTCTGGCTTAATGTCTTTGTGAACATACCCCTTTTCATGCAAATGCTGATACGCCATCGCCGCCGACTCGACGATCCGTTTGAATCGCACCTGCACGCTGTTGAGGTTGTTGAACATTTGCGACTTCAGGTTGGGAGCCAGAAACAGCTCCATCGAGAAGAACGCGTCTTTCTTAAACAACGACCCCCAGTGGCCGTCAAAGTATTTGATAATATTGGGGTGCTCGAGCGCCTTGCCGACCGTGAACTCATTGCGCATTGCAGCGATCTGCTCGGAATCCTTGAGCGCGTCACCTGTCAGCACCTTCACCGCCACATGGCGCTGCCCGTCGGCCGCCATCGCCTCCCAGACTTGGCTGCTTTTGCCCCCCGCGATGAAATTCACGAGCTTGTACGGCCCGATCATCGATTGGTCGGGCGGAGCGTTCTTGTCCGGCTTTCCCCCTGTGGGGGTCGCGGGTGCGTTCGACATGCGATAGGGGCCTGTGGCGACTAAAAGCCGCTGGTGGTGGTGGCCGGTTTCTTCTTCTTGTCGCCCGATCCCTTCGCGGTTTTCGCCGCGCCGGCCGCGAGAGCCCGCAGGGGCGTTCCATCGACAAGATCCCGGGTGGTGGTGACAACGACTTCATCCGTCGCCCCGAATCTGCCCGAAACAAACACCTGCTCCCCCCCTGCCCGTCCGAGGACACGTACGGTCAGGTTCCGAACCACATTGTCCCGCAACACCTGCACTTTTCGCCGACCGTCCGGCAGATTGCTGACGGCCGCGGTTGGGACCGATGTCACGGGTTCTTGCGGCAACAAAGGGGAAATCACGGTCTGACCGGGACGCAGCTTGCCCGCGCTGTTGTCGATCAACAGCACTCCCTGGGCGGGTGAGGGAATCAAATCGCGGACCGCGTGGAATCGCTCCTCCAGCCCGATGATCGCGTCGACTTTCGCTTGAAGGGGGGTTCCTTCGATCGAAATGTCGGTATTCCCCCCCACGTTCGTCACCGCGCGGTCGACCGGAACTTCCACACGGAGTTGAGACGGGTCAATCAGGCGGACCAGCTTCTGCCCCGCGCGAACAAACTCGCCATCGGTGACATAGACCCGTTCGATCTCGCCACCGAACGGTGCCCGGACCGCCAATTCCGCCGCGTCGTAGTTCGCTAACTCAAGTTCGGCCTGGGCCGCTTCCAGTTTCGCCTCAGCAAGGGCCAGCACATCGGCATCTCCCTTCGCCTGAGCGATCTTTCTCTCGATCTGCGCCCCCTTCGCCTGGGCGGTCGCCTTTTTGATCACCAGTTGCAGCCGTGTGTCGTCGAGGCGAACCGCTTCGGTCTTGTCCCGCAGTTTATCCCCCACCTTGACCGACACCACCCGCACGACGCCATCGCACGGGGCAATCAGGTCGACCGCGCGGACAGGAACCAGCCACAACGGAACCCGATACACTTCGGCCTCGAACAGTTGAACCGCCTCCCGGCGGACAATCACTTCTTGTTCCGTCCCCTTCGGTGTCTCGGTTTCGCCTTGAAATGCCGACAAATTCCACCCGAACCCGAGCAGCACGGCGCACACAACCAGTCCCCGTGAAGCGACGCTCCAGCGGCGATTGTGCCCAGTTCCCGTTCTTCTTGATGACATGCGACCACTCGTCGAAAATGTGGGGTGCGCGGCAGTGAACCGTCCCGCGTCACAAGCCGTACTCTCCGCAACGTAAGGTTATGGGGCGCAACCAGCAGTGTCAACGCCTTTCGCATTTCCAGCAGTTTCGGCCGAACCGGACTTCTGGTAGCATCCCTGCCGCCCCAGTCCCCGTTTCGCCGATTTGCGGCGACGGTTCGCGGCGACGATTCGGACACCCGGAACGACCCCGGTCGACGGTGTCCCCCCCTGCCCTCCCGACCTCAGCCCGCCAATCGCTCCCCCGGAGTCGTTACGCATGTCACTTTCCGCCGCCTTGCTCGCCTGCACCGTGTGGCTGGCCACCCCCCTGGATGACGCCCCCGCGTGTGCTGTCCGCTATTCGGGAACACTGACTTCGGGGGTCCGCAATGGGGAGGGGAATCCGGTCAAACGATTCAACCTCTATTGTCTGGTGCGGCGAAGAGCGGAAGGGCGGGAACTTTCATGGTTCCTGACCGAACGCGGTGCCGGGGGTTGGTCATGGCCCGAGAGGTTTGGCACCCTCGAATACAACGGCGAACTGGCCGTCACTTCTGGCGACTCTCCGCACCTCTTATATGACTACGAAGGTGCCCCCACCGTGCTGGGAGTCCCCCTTCCACTGATTGCCTACTCTGGCAAATTGAAGGCCGACGCGAAGTGGAACCTCGGCAAGGAATCGTGGGAGGTGACCCAGCAGACCAAGCTCGGCGAACGCCTCTGCTGGCAGGCGACAGCAACCACGGGTATCGGTAAGAAGCGAACGGTCTGGGTGCTGACCGACGCGCCGCTGATGGCGGCCATTGAGGAAAAGGTTTTCGTAGGCCAGGGGGATGAGCACCGCCTGTCGATGCAGCTCGAAGCGTTCGAAGCGCTCTCGAATGAAGATCTTAAACGCCAGACTGCAGTGTGGACCAAACTGGTCGAACTCCAGAAGTCCCTGAAACGCAAGCCGCTTGAGATTCGCCCGGAACTTTCGGATGAACAGCTTGGCTTGGTTTCGAAGGGTCTTCCGGAACTGAAGAAACTGTCGGCAGATACGCCATTCAGCAGTCTCGTCACGGCCGTCTCCAGCGACCTTCGGGGACAGAACGACCGCACCAGCGAGGTCAATCGCCTGCAACAGAAATTCGTTGGCAAGCCCGCGCCGGCGTTCGATTTGAACCTGCTCGACAAGTCGACTGTCTCCGCCGACGATCTCAACGGCCAGATCGTGGTGCTGCACTTCTGGGAATACCAGTCGGAACCGCTCGTCGAGCCGTACGGCCAGGTCGGGTATCTCGATTTTCTCAACGACCGTCGCAAGAAACTGGGGGTCAAGGTGTTTGGAGTGGCGGTCGACGAACGCTTCGCCCAGGAACAGTCGGCTCCCGCGGCGGCCAAGTCGGCCCAGCGGCTGAAGAGCTTCATGAACCTCGGGTATCCGCTGGCCGGAGACGACGGAAAACTGCTGAAGAAATTCGGCGATCCCCGCGAGTCCAATGCGAAATTGCCGTTGTGGGTCGTGATTGGGGCCGACGGGAAAATCGCCCATTTCCACGCCGGCCTGTACACGATCAACGCCGACGAAGGCTTGAAGGAACTCGACGAATTGCTGATTCCGCTGATTCGCAAGGCACGCGGAAAAGCGGAGTAAGCGGCCGCGAAGAAATAACCTGATCAAATCCCAGCGATTACCGTGCCGCCGTCACGTGTGCAACGGACGCGGCCGCCACACGTTCGTAGCCCCTACGGGGCGACATTCGATAGCCCAGAATTCCGCCCCGTTGAGGCTGCCGACGGCGGGGCCACTCTGTTGAATTCCGGCACATTTGGAAATGTCGACTAAGTCCTTGAATCGGAGCAGTCGCGTCAATCCCCCACGTAGCGCTCGGCCCGCGTGTCGCGCTCGGTTGGGGTGATGCTGTCTCAAATTGCTCAAGCGGGTCCATCAGACGCGGACCGAGCGGAGAATAGCCTGCAAGCGGGCCGTTCAATTACAGTGCCGGAATGGCGAGCCACCCCATCCTGTCCATCCCTTTCATCCTCTTCATCCTGTCAAATTCGTTCCGTTTGTCGTACGCGCTCTCCGAGCCGCACAGCCACGTTCTGAACCCGAGTCGGAGGGGCGGGGAATCGACTTCGATTGCCCCCCTGCCCTGTTGAATTGTCGTCGAGAAATTGAAGAGAATCCGACGCCGGGCTGGGTTCCCTACCGCCACCGGCGAATCTGTTCTTCGATCGCCGACTTGAGAAGTTCAAAGTCGTCGGCGGCAATGTGGTTCGGGGTGGCGGTGTTCATATCCCCCAGGATCGACACCAGTTTGTCGGCATGCTGGAAAATTTCTTTGATCTTTTGGTACTCGCCAAAACTCCCGTCGGCCGCCAAAGCGCCGGGGCCGACATCGATGATGAGTTTCTCCAATTCGCGGTATTCCGCCTGCCAATGTTGGACATAACCCAACCGGTCTTTGAGCTTCTGAATCTTGGCGTCCTGTAGAACGATGGGCATGATCCGCTCGCGGAAATTCAGGTTCTTGAAAATCTCCAAAAGTTCATACATACAGTGCGGCGACCGCAGCGACTTATCGCTGACCACCACCACGACGCACGCCCCTCGACCGATTTCTTTTTCGAACTCGGTGATGCTCCCTTTGTATGCGAGGTCGTGTTTGTCTCGACGAATGTCGTAGCCGTCGGCTTTCAGTGAGTCATAGACCCGGTCGACGACGTCCTCGCCGTCGTTCCCCCAGGCATAGGAGATGTAGATTGGCGGCGTGGCGCGTCCACCGTTCCGATCTCCGACACGGTCGTCAGGCTTTTCCGGCTCGATGATTTCCCCACCCCCTTCGGCGACTTCACGCAGCAGATCGCCGATTTGAAGTTGCAACTCCTGGATCTGTGATCGCTCACCTCGGACCGCGTTGATCAACGATTCGACCTGCCCCCCCTGATTCGCCCAGACGATCAGTTGAAAGACAACCTTGGCCAATGGCCCCGGCGAGACAATTTCGTCGAGATCGGTATCGAGCTGAAACAGCGTCAGTTGCTTCAACTGTGCCGCGTCAAATCCCAACAGGATCGCCTTTTGAAGTTTCTGGATCTGTGGACCGGTTAGACGCATGCGGTGGCTCCAAAAAATGAGGTGGGTGTCATCCTTCGCAGACGGGTTCTCTTTCACTTGGAACCCTGCGCTTCAACAGCAAATGAGAGGCGTTGCCAGGCGTCACTTTCGCTTGATGACTTCCAGATCTTCTGGCGTCTTGATGATCGTTCCCAGGTACGGCAGATGGGCCGACTCGACCGCCAGCGCCAGGTGGTTGTTTCCGGTCGCGACCGACAGCACCTGCAGCCAGGCCAGCAGTTCGCCGGTCGCGGGCCTTTTCTCCAGCCCCTTCTTGTCTCGGATCCGCCAAAAACAGTCGACAGCCGTTCGCAGGAATGTGTCGTCGAGCGCGCGGAACCGATGCCGATGGCTCTCAACGGCTGTCTGCAAGAGCGATTTCGTCAGTTCAATATGGTGGGTCACGCATCGCCGCAGAAACGCGGGAGGGAGTCGGCGTTCGTCGTTCGACGTGATGAACACCAGGGGGCGCAATTCTCGCGCGCAGGTGACCGGGGGATGGTCGGGAATCTCCTGGACGTGGAATTGCATCTGGTCGATCTCGTGCAGCAGATCGTTGGGGAAATCGCGCGGGGCCTTGTCGATCTCGTCGATCAGCACCACCGTGGGAAAGCCGGTTGCCGTGGCGCGATCGAACGCTCGCCACAGCGTCCCCTTCTTGACGTAGTCTCGATTGAGCATCCGCCGGGCGGCCGCGTCGTCGAATTTCGCCAGTTGCGCGTCGTGGAAATACTGCACGGTGTCGAAGTCGTACAGCAGGTCATTGCCCGCGCTGGTCGACTTGGTCTGAAAATGGAACGGATCCCCCAGTCCCAGCGCGTGGGCGACGTAATACGCCGCCTGCGTCTTCCCCGTTCCCGGCTCTCCCGTCAGCAGCAGGGGTTCACCGATCGCGATGGCGGTGTTGATGGCCGTTTCCAGCGCCTCGTCGGGCCGATACAGGGATGCCGTCTGCGCAAGCGAATTTCGCGTCTCGGGAACTTCGCTCCCTGATGGCCGGTGCGGTTGCAGTCCCGGACGGTCGAGCAATTGCCGACGGAGGTCGTCGCTTATCGGGGACGAAGCGTTGCCGTTGATGAGCTGGAAGCGGTAGTCGGGCATTGGGGAAATCAATCGTCCATTCCAAAACTGTCGGAATCGGAGTCGCCCGCGCCGGCCGCCGACGGTTCCAGTGACTCCTTGTAACCCTGTTCGACCAGTTGTTGTAGTTCCCTCAAGGTCGCGTCGTACCGCCCCTTGGTCTCGGTCATGATGTGATCAATCACCTTGGCCCTCCGCTCTTTCGGGATGAAGATCTCGTGATCCTCAAGAAAGTTCGCCAGATCTCTGCGTTTGATGCTCTCCAGCGGCTCCAAGACATCCAACCGCAGCGTTTGCAGACCAGGCTCGTCGTATCCCATCTGCGTCAGTCTTTCACGAAACTCATCGACCTTTCCCTTGCCGGCGCGGAAAGAGAATCCCAACAAGTAAAAGTGTTCCTCGTCATCGAAGGACGGAAAAACATGGTCCAACCACTGCAAATAGGTGAGCAGAGATTTCGGATCCATCGTCGTTCTTGAAGTGACGTGCGGGTGATTGATCACGACCAGCGCTCGAGAATTCGCCGCCTCGTCGCGCACCCGGGAATCGATCTGTTTCACGTCACCCACTCGAAACACTTCGCACAGCATCTCCACAAAGGCGCGTTCAGAAAACGTTTGCCGGGATGTTTCGGCGTCGCGATCTGGCCAGCGGGCCAGCTTGTGAACTACCGTCACGTCGTGGAGTTTCGGGCTGAGGCTGACCGCCAGTCGCTCGTGAAAAAGCTCCATCCCCTGGTCTTCTTCGCCATACCACAGGAACGCGTGGGCTCTCCGCCGCGACTGCCCAGACAACATCTCCACCGTTTCGCCCAACACGGTCCGAAACTGATTCCGTCGATCCAGGCTCAGTCGCCAATGTAGGTCGTAAGATCGGTCCGTCCGAGCCGGATTGGATTTCCACTCGCGGTAATTCGCATGAATCACCGGCGTGAACCAGTTCGGGTTCGTGCTGCTGAGTTTCGATTCCCCGAGCGACTGGTAGTTCCGGGCGACAGCCACGTGCGGCGGAAGGCCTTCCTTCAAAAGCTGCCGCCAGAATTCCAACCCCTGCGCCTGCAGGGCGGCGACGGTGCCGAACGAGCGATTCGTCACCACGCAGTGCGCCACGTCGGCCAACTGCCGGCCCGCTCCCAGAAGACCGCCAGAATCTCCCCCGCAGCAATTGACGTAAACGAGTTTCAACTTCCGGTGGGACTGGCCATTCACGCGCAGGGCGTCGGCGAAGTCGCGCATCGCTTTGATTTCCGCTTTTCCGTTGTCGCCGGCAAACGCCAGTCGACTTTCGGTTTCTGTCCCCGGCCCGTAACCATAATAGTACACCAGATCAAATGTCTTGTGTTCCAACGCTTGGCGGTACTCGTCCCAAGTGGAGGCAATGTGCAGGCACTCTGGCCCCGCCTGTCGTGGTGAAACCTCCTCCAGCAACCGCCGCAACGCGTCACGGTGACTCTCCCCTGACGTGTTGTAATCGCGCGGCTCGGGTATGACGACCAGCAATTTCGGCGCGGGGGGAAGTTCCACTTCTTGCAACTCACCACCTGCCACAAGCGAAACAGTCCAGCCCCTGCTGCTGACCAGGAACTGGCCATCGCGAGCGAGCAGTGGCCACGGCAGCGCCGCCAGATGTTCGTCCCCCGCGTCAACACAAATACGCAGGTCGATGTCGCGTTCGGTCTCGAAGTGCTTGAGTCGGCCAAACGTTTCGGCGAACAGGTGCTGGCCGAGTTCAATCTGGGTTCGCTCACTGAACTGCCAGGAGGCGAAGTCGGCGGCTTGATTGGTGAGGACATGCCGAAATTCACCCAGAGTAATGTTTTGCGCGGGATTCGCTGGTCCATTTCCGGGAATCGAGATTCCGACCGAGGGACCAAGCCGGCAGTTTTCCTCGGAATTCCCGGTGGGATTTTCAGACGTCCAGCAACGTACGCGGTAGGTACCCGTCGCCGTGAGTTTGGTGAATTCTAGATTGACGGTTTTCATGGCGAACCGGTCGATCGGACTTCGTCGGACGCTGCTGGGGAAACAGGTGAATGCGAGACGGAGGGTTGGGGAGGGAGGATAGTCGATGGGCGGGAGGAAAGGAAAGGAAAGGAAAGGATGAGGGATGAGTTGACGATGACCGCCGGTGGTCATCGCGGCGCAGCCGCCGGCTTCCCCCCTCCCCCCGCGACGGACATCGCCGAGCACGCGCGGCTCCGCTGCGGGGAGAGGGGTCGGGGGTGAGGGGTTTCCCATAGATGGGGCCACCCAATATAGACAATCAGCGGTCGCGGCGGTTTAATGCCATTTTTCTCAATGGCCAGCCTGGTCGATCAATTGGATGCCACGTACGACCGACGGAAAGAATTTGACAGGATGAAGAGGATGAAGAGGATGAAAGGGATGGACAGGATGGAGTCGCTCGCCATTCCTGCTCTCTGGATAAGTGGCTGATTCAACGAGCCACACAGGGTGGATAGAGTCTTACGCTACGCCGAGTGGAGGAAGAGTTAGCCGCAGGTTTTTCTCCCCGCCGGGCCAGTGCACATGTTAGGCAGGAACTTGGGAGCAATACCGCACGCGGCTTCTGGTCAGACATTCCGCCTCCGAGACCCCTGTCCCCTTGTGGGGCAGGCGAACCAGATCGCAGGCTAACTTCCGGTGCCAACACAGGGCGCAGACCCCTTGCCGGCTTGCCCGGCAGGTGAATCAGACCTGCGCTCAGATGCGTGTCGATTGCGTTGGATTGCATCACCGTCTAACTGTCCGTCTGGTGTTTATACTCCACGCGGCCGAAAACGCGACATTGCACCTGAGTCGGAAGGGGCCTTTGGCAAGCCTGATGGCGGCGGATGTTGGCGACGGCCCCATCCGCCTTGAGCGGATCGGGAGAAAGATCGATGGCTAGCCCCAAACCACATTGCGCGGTCCAGACCCCATCCACCATGTGTGGATTGGTGAATCAGATCTTCGCTCTGTCTGCTACACACGACGTCAGTAGCCAAGTCAACGGGTGCCACCGGCGATGTCGTGCTTTTTACGAGACATGATTGCGTTTCGCGTTCGTTGCGACGATTGACGACCAATCGCATTGTGATCTGAACAGAATTCGTTTGACGCCGATCTTGTCTGACAGAGCGAGGATCTCATTCACCAATCCACACGAGGTGGATGGGGTCTTGCTCGAAGACGGGGCGAATTTTTCTAGCTGGCGATCTCATTCACCATCCGGGCGAGGGGTCTGTCGTTTTAGTCAAAAAAAGCGAGATTTCCCCCTTGACAACATGAATATACATTAGTATACTTATGCGACGACGTGGGTGGGACTGGCCACCACGCCTGGAATTGTGTGCAGGAGAGGGATACATGTTCGAGTACTGGG
>CAMATH010000108.1 GCA_945860955.1 Planctomicrobium piriforme | reverse complement strand
ACGTGTTACCGCTGTCCGTACGGCAAACAGTATTCCGAGTGCGGGATCACCTGCGCGACGATTATTGAGAGCGTCATCGAGATGGAGGATCCGTCGACAGTGGCGGCGATCATCGTGGAACCGATTGGCCACACCGGTGGCGTGATCGATCCCCCGGAAGAGTATCTGCCGATCCTGCGGCAGATTTGCGACAAACACAACATTCTGTTGATCTTCGACGAAGTGATCACAGGGTTTGGAAGAACGGGGCAGATGTTCGCCGCCCAGACGTTTGGTGTGACGCCTGATGTCATTTGCACGGGTAAAGGGATGAGCGGCGGATTCGTGCCCCTGTCGGCGATGATTTGCAAACAGTCGATCGCTGACAAATTCTGGGGTCCGATTGAAGAGAATCCGGGCTTCGTCGAAGGGCATACCTGGGAAGGTGGTCCAGTGGCGAGCGCCGTCGGAATCGCGATGATTCAGGAGATCATGGAACGCGATCTCTTGAAGAACTCACGCGAACAGGGGGCGCGGCTGAGACAAGGTCTCGAGCGGCTGTCTGAAAAGCATGGCGTGATTGGTGACATTCGCGGCAAGGCGCTCTTCCAGGCGATTGAATTCGTCAGCGACAAACAGACAAAAACCCAATTCCCCGCGAAACCGGGGTTTGGAGTGAAGGTCGGCAAACGGGCGCTGCAGCATGGCCTGTTGTGCCGTTTTGATCCTCACTGGATCGCTTTGGGGCCAGCCCTGACCGTGACGGCGGGAGAGATCGATGAGATGCTGGCGATTCTTGACCGCAGCATGGGCGAGATTCTGGCGGAAGGCGGGACTGGAAATTGATACCCGGTCGAGCGTTGCCAAATCCACTCAGGGTTCCATCCACTCCGCCAGGCACGCCTGCATGATCATTCCCACGCAGGCATGGTCGACCAGTTCCCGCTTCAGGATCTCGCCAACGGTTTGAACTTCGATGTAGGTCATTTCCGTGTCGGCCGCGACACCAAACGACTCGCCACTTTTCGCGAGTTGTTCCATCCGGTCGATCTCAACCGCCGTCAGCCGGACCGCGAACAGGTGCGCTTTGTGGGTGCCGAATGTTGCCACGAGCTGTCGAGCCCCGAGTTTACGAAAGCGTTCCGGTGCGAGTTCCACACGAGTCTCTTCCTTCAGTTCACTGGCCGCCACCTGCAGCGGGTTTTCCTTCGGCTTGAAACTCGAGCCCCCGGGAAGATCGTGAACAAAACCGTCGGCGGTTCGCCCGGTTGAACGAAACTCCCGCACCAGAACCACTTTGGTATCGAGCAGCGCGTGGGTTTTCGGGTCGGAATAGAACGCGCAAATCGCCGAGATGTCGGGACGCGAGACAATGAACTCGTTCTCTTTGTGACGTTTTTCCGCCGTCACCCAGACCTTGACGTGGAGCGCGTAACACAACAGCAGGTTGTTCGCCTGCGGAATGTGAAACGACCACAACACGTCGACATCGTCGAGTCGATTTCCGGCGGCGAGGAGTTCGCCGTACCATGCCTGGAATTGGGGGGTCCGCCAGATGGCGAGTGGAACCAGCCGTTCTCCCAGGCGACGTTCAGCACCGGTTCCCAGACGTTCGACACACTGGCTCGCGAGCTGTTCCAGAGTCGCCGCCGGGGTATTGAACGGAGGTTTCTGCTTCTGATTGATGGCGGCGTAACGCACATCCAGGTAGCGGGTACTGGGTGCGCCATCGGGCCGACCGTAAAGCAGCTTGCCCGAGCGCAGCCATTCACCGAATTCCACGTTGGTGGTGAACCCGGGGAGCCGTTCGAGGTCACGGGGGCACCAGATCGCAATCACATCAGCGAGCGCCATCTGTCGGCGTTCCCACTCCACCTGATCGGCGTAATTTTCGGGCCATTTGCCATCGCGGGGGATCGGCAGAAACAGGGTTCCGTCGAAACCGGCCTTCTGGAGCGCCTCGACAGCCGCTGGACGCCAGTTGAGATCGTCTACTTTCCGCGGGGACGGCCCCGCCAGGAAAATCGACTTGGTCAGGACCGCAGGTGTCGGTTCGGGCGAATGAACGATTTCGAGTGGCATGGCAGCAGTGGGGATTGACCGGATCGCGAATCGCCAGGGGGGACCGCGCTCACTTCGCAAAGAGCCGGCCGGCAAAGAGGTAGAGGTCGTTCTTCCAGACAGCCCAGGTATGGCCGCCCGGCTCCCACAGACTCAGGTGGGGCACCTTGTGTTCAGTCAGGTAGTCGCTCACCCCTTTGCTCACCTTGAGCAGCGAGTCGGCTTCCCCACACGAAATCCACAACATCTTGTAGCGATCCTTCAGTGACTCGGGATCGGGAATCAGATCTTTCGGAGCCCGGGTGTTTGGTGCCGACGAAAAGCCTCCGACATAGGCGAACACGTCGGGATGAGCCAGTCCGATATTGAGCGACTGCCCGCCCCCCATCGACAGTCCCGCCAGTGCCCGATGTTCACGGTCCGCCGTGACCGAATAGTGCGACTCCACATACGGAATCAGGTCGTCGAGCAGATCTTTCTCGAACCGCTCGAACGCCGGGATTTGTGCGCGAAAATCTCCCCCGGGACGGTCATTCTTCGCAGCCCGACCATTGGGCATCACGACGATCATCGGCGTGATTTCGCCCTTGGCGTGCAGGTTGTCGAGAATCACATGGGCGGCCCCCAATTTCTGCCAGCCGGCCTCGTCGTCGCCGATTCCGTGCAACAGGTAGAGAACCGGGTATTTCTTCTCAGTCGAATATCCGGGAGGAGTGTAGATCACCACTTTGCGATCTGTCTCCACAGTTTTCGACGGGTAGGTGACCGTTTCGATCTTGCCCCGCTTAATTCCGTCCTGAACCTTGTCGAATCCCTCGGGAGCCGACGTTGGGCGTTCGGGTGGCTTCTCGCCCGGTACGACACGTTTCGCCGTGATTTCCTCGTTCGCGAAAGCGGCCACCTGCCGCTCAAATTCGATCGTGTCTCCTTTTAGTCGGCCGGTGTAGGTGATTTCGATGTCCATCCCGTTGTAGACGAAGATCTCCAGGAACGACAACTTGCCGTCGACGTATTTTCCATTCTTGATTTTGACCGCCGCGTGTTTCTCGTCCCCCAGTTGGGCTAGCGCGGACCCCGACAGCTTCTCACCGTCGACTTTGAAATCGTACAGGTACTTTTGCGGACCGACCTGTGTGTCGAATTCCGCCCGCCATTGGCCGGCCGGCGTGTCGGCGTGCAATCCCGTGGCGAACACAAGGTGCGTCCCCAACAGGAATGCGAATGTGCGAAACAACCGAACGACCGATGATGCGCCAAGGTTCATGGTTGCGACCTGCGGGTCCGAATCTCAAGAAACACCGCGAGTTCCGGCTGATCCGGAACTCGCATACCGCCGCGCTGTGGCGCGGGACGAAACCCTCGTCCCGCGCTATGGCGTGGGGACTACTTCTTCAACAGGTCAGCGATCGCGGCCCGTTCGTCACGCAGCTCGCTGACGGTGGCGGCGATCTTCTGCTTCGCGAACTCATTGTGGGAAATCCCCTGCACGATCTTCCATTCCTTCCCATCAGTGGTCAGCGGGAAGCTGCTGATCAGGCCGGCGTCGGTGTCGTAGCTGCCATCACTGCAGACCGCGGCGCTGAACCAGCGGCCGGCCGCCGTCGGGTGGTGAATGCTCTTCAGACTGTCGATAATGGCGTTGGCGGCTGACGCGGCGCTCGACGCCCCGCGGGCCTTGATCACCGCCGCCCCGCGCTGCTGAACGGTCGCGATGAAATCAGTCTTCAACCAGTTCTCGTCGGTGATCACCTGGGTGACCGGCTTGCCGTCGATTTTCGCCTGGTAAAAGTCGGGGTACTGGGTCGCGCTGTGATTTCCCCAGATCGCCAGGTTGGAGACCGCCGACACGGGCCGGCCCGACTTGTGTGCGAGTTGGGAAACACCCCGGTTCTCGTCAAGTCGGGTCATCGCGTAGAACCGGCCGGCGGGGACGCCGGGAGCGTTGTTCATCGCGATCAGCGCGTTGGTGTTGCACGGATTCCCCACGACCAGCACCTTGACGTCGCTGGCGGCACCGGCGGCGATCGCGCGCCCGGTACTGGTGAAGATCGGTCCGTTCACCTTGATCAGATCGCCCCGCTCCATCCCTTGCTTCCGGGGAACGCTCCCCACACAGACCACGTAGTTGCAGTCCTTGAAACCGTCGTTCAGATGGTCGCTGTCGACCTTAACCACCCCCGCCAGCGTGGGGAACGCGCAGTCGTCCAGCTCCATGTGAACCCCTTCCAGGGCTCCCATGGCGGGAGGAACCTCCACCAGGTGCAAAATCACCGGCTGGTTCGGTCCGAACACCTCGCCCGAGGCGATCCGGAAAATGAGACTGTAGCCAATCTGGCCGGCGGCACCGGTCACCGCCACGCGCAACGGAGTTGTCATCTTGAGAGTCCTGTTCAGTTGAATTTGAGACGTTCCGTTGGTTTAGCGTGTCGGCCACCGAGTCGCAACCAAGCTGTGATTCCATCCCCAGTGGACAGACTCGTATTCCGTGCGACATGATATCCGACAGTCGATCGCCCGCAGCCCGTGTGCATGGTTGGGATCGACCTCTCCTGAACACAAAATACCGGCCTGAAGCATGATCAGTCCCCATCCAGTCCCACGACTCGACAGACGCTCGTTCCTGGTTGCGTCGGGCGTTGCACTAGTCGGTCAGTCCTTCGGGCCGTCGGTGGCGACTGCGACCTCTGGACAATTGTCGTCCGGGCAACCGACGGCGAAGTCGACGATTCTGTTTTTTCTGTGCGGTGGCGCGTCACAGATCGATACCTGGGACATGAAGCCCAACGCGCCGGCGGAGATTCGAGGCGAGTTTCAGCCAATCGCCACGTCGTCGCCCGGAGTTCGGTTGTGCGAACATCTGCCGTTGACAGCCCGGCAAGCTCATCATCTGGCGGTCATCAACTCCGTTGACGGCACCGATCCCACGAATTCGCACCTGGGATACTACTACAATCTCACGGGCCACAAACTCGATCCCCGCACGATCTTCGTTCCGGGAGAACGCCGCCAGCAGCGGGATGACTGGCCATTTATCGGATCGGTCGTCTCCGCGAAGCTGCCCCAGCGCGGAATGTTGCCCAATGCGATTTCCTATCCGTGGATCCCCGAAGGATCGGCCGATATTCGGGCCGGCCAGCTCGCCGGAAAACTCGGCTTTGAACACGACCCGTTGTATCTGTCGGGCAGTGTGGAGAATCCGCTCAGATTTCAGGCTCCCGCGCTGACTTTGGATGGCGCGATGACCCGGGAGAAACTCCTGGATCGTCGGTTGTTGTTGCGCGAACTCGACGCGTCCCGGCGCGCACTGGATCAGAGTCCGGTGGCAAACACCTGGGACAGGCATCATCAACGGGCGTTGTCCCTGCTCACCTCTGCGGGGACGGTCGAGGCGTTCGATGTTTCGCGTGAACCCGAGAAAATCCGAGAGCGCTACGGGGAGACAATCAATGGTATGGGACTGTTGCTGGCTCGCCGACTGGTGGAGGCGGGCGTGCCGTTCATCACCGTCTTTTGGATGCCCGACAAAGTTCGCGCAGAAAAACTCAAGTGCGCGAGCGCTGGTGCCTGGGATACGCACGGCAACAATTTTCAGTGCCTGCGGGAAATGCTCCTTCCGGAATTCGATCGTGGTTTCTCGGCGCTTCTGGAAGATCTCGCGCAGCGCGGTTTGCTCGATTCGACTCTGATACTGGTCACCAGCGAGATGGGCCGCCAGCCGAAGATTGGCGACCCGCGATCCGGCGGAGTCCGTGGAGCCGGTCGTGATCATTGGACGTACTGCCTGACAAATCTCATGGCCGGTGGGGGGATCCGGGGTGGGCAGACCTACGGAACCAGCGACAAGTTTGGCGAATACCCGTCCGACCGCCGTGTGACTCCGGCCGACATCGCCCACACGGTTTATCAGTCGATGGGTATTCACGATCTGACAGCCAAAGACAACCAAAACCGCCCGTACAACCTTCTTGACGAAGGCGAACCTCTGGTCGGATTGTTCTAAAAGCAAAAGCGGTCCGTCGACAATCTCGTCGCGAAGTCCCACCGGGTGCGAATCGCCCTTTGGGCTCGACGTGTTCCGTCGCGACGAAACGGAGGCACCCCTCCCGTACTGCGTTCGACTGGCGAGTTTCGCTCAGGTCGCTGCCAGCTCGATCCGCGCCACCTGCAGCGACTTCTCGGAACCCGGTCCCCGGGTATTCAATTCGACACCAATCGCATTCCGACCCGGCTTCACCAGTTCGGACGGAACCGGCAGCCGCAATGCCTGGTATCGCTGGTCGACCGTCCCCCGCAAGGGCAGTCCCAGCATCCCGGATTCCGGCGGAATCACCACCTCGAAGCCGGCGGGCTTGAGGTTCTCTGAAATCCCCAGCCGAGCCTCCCCAAGCTTCTGGCCGTTCACGGTCACCGTCACCTGGTCGCCGGGCATCGAGTACCGGAACTGTACCCACAGTTCGGCCGACTGTGGGGCCGGGGCGACCGAAATCGGCACGGATTTCATTCCGTCTTCCACGTTGAGTTCAAAGGGAACCAGTGGCTCGCGGTAGCAGGTGCTGAAGCGCAAGTAGTCGGTTCCCACCCGGCGACCGACGTCAAACCGATGCGTCAGCGTGTATTGCCTGAGCTTACCCGCAAGTGTGTGCGGATCGGCGATCTCATTCAAAAGCTGCTTGCGCCATGTTCCATGGTGAAACCAGTTGAAGGCGTACAGCCCGTCGGCCCCCGCGTTCCACAGATTGGCGGCGCTGCCGCGAATCACTTCGTCGGGGCTGATCTTGTATCCGTTGCCGTAGGGATAGAGCGACGGGTAGATCGGCAGTCGACGGGTCTTCATCACTGAATGGAACTCGCCCAGGTCGGGCAGTTCAGTTAACCCCTGACCGAGGATCAGCATGTCGCACAATCCTTCGTCGATCCACGCGGGCACGTCATAGCCCCCCAGCAGACACCATTCCAGCCGCTCGGGAATACGGACCGCCAGCTCGATGGGGCGGCCGCGCGCAGCCCCCCGTTCGTCCAGCGTACGCCGCACTTTTCGCAGAAAATCGGTCAAGTGTTTCGCGCTCTTTTGTTCTTCACCCCGGGGAAAATTGAGCGTGTGCCGCAACCAGTCGAGTTCGATTCCGTCGAAGTCCCAGCGGTCGAAGAACTCTTCAATCACCCTCAGTTTAAGCGCCCGCACCTGCGGACGCCGGTAGTCAAGCGCCGTCCAGCGGTCGAGTGTCTCGACCAGCCAGTCCAGATTATGGCGTTTGAAAGTCGGCAGCTCGGGGTTCGGCAGCTTCCCACGCGGATGCTGTCCGTCGTGCGTATCGTTCATTCGCAGCGAGACAAACGCCGCCATGTTCCGCTTATGGCACTCTTCGACCACGACCGCCGGCGGATTGTGCCCCGCGTCCGCCAGACTCTTCGGATTGCGGTACTGATCCTGCGGATCGACTTCAATCCCGCCATGCCACGTCTTGCTCTCTGGAAAGATGAAATCGTCAGCCTGCCCCGGCCATTCCAAAACCCGGCTCTCGTACTCAGCCACATTGCCACTGCCAAAACTGAACAACACCGCATCGACCGCCGTGTTCTCGATCGGTGTGAAAACCAGCGAAACAAACTGCTCGCGGGTGAGTGGCTGCTGGCTGCCGGGAAAGAGAGTCCGCCCCCAGCAGTGGATCATCGATCCGTCCCAGTTGAACAGCAATCGCCGCTTCGGGACCGCCTCACGCGCGCGACCGACAGATCCCAGGCAGAAAGCGGCGGCGCCGCCGGCTGCCAGCGAGAGGGCGCTTCGGCGAGTGATTTGGGACATGGGGAGATTGAATGGTTGAAGGATGAAGGAGGAATGATACGAGTCCGCCGAAATCCGGCATGGTGATGGTGACGCGGCGCGTCACCATCGCGTCTGCCTGGTGGAATTCGATCGCGCCGCGATTGAATCGCGCCGACTCAACAAGGCTCACCTGAAACGAAACACACCACAACCTCGTGCGGCAGCACGGTCCGGGTCAAGGATCCCGTCCTCTTCAGGCGATGAGTTCCCTGATGACTCGGCCGCCGAGGTCGGTGAGTCGTTTGAGTCTTCCGCCGTGGTAGTAGGTCAGTCGCATGTCGTCGAGCCCCATCAGGTGCAAAATGGTGGCGTGCATGTCGTGCAGGTGATACCGATTGTCGACGGCTTTGAGTCCGGTTTCGTCGGTCGCGCCGATTTGAATTCCCCCTTTGGTTCCCCCTCCCGCGAACCAGACGACCATCGCGTCTTTGTTGTGATCGCGTCCAGGGTAGGTGGCGAAGAAACCCTTGTGATTATCGGGTGTGCGCCCAAATTCGCCGCACCAGACCACCAGCGTTTCGTCCAGCAACCCACGCTGCTTGAGATCCATGAGCAACGCCGCGATCGGCTGGTCGCATTCCTGCGCTCGTCGGCGATGCCCCTGCTCGATGCGATCGTGCGAATCCCAGCCGTGGCTGTAGATCTGCACGAAGCGCACTCCCCGTTCGACCATCCGCCGCGCGAGGAGGCACCGCTCTCCCATGGGCTGAGTGACGCTGTTGTTCAGGCCGTACATCTCACGGGTCACGGCGGTCTCTCGCTGAATGTCCATTGCTTCGGGAACGGCCGTCTGCATGCGGAACGCGAGTTCGTAATTCCGCATCCGGGCGAGGAGGTCACTGTTGTTCGGATTCGAGTTGAGGTACGGCCGGTTCAGTTCATTCAACAACTGAATGCTGGCCTCCTGACCTTCCCGGGTGACCCCGGCCGGTGGTTGCAAATCGATGATTGGCGGTCCCGAAGAGTTCAACAGCGTCCCCTGCGTCTGAGCCGGCAGAAAGCCGTTTGAGTAATTCACCGCCCCACTCCACAAGCCCTGACCCGACAGCACGACGAACCCGGGCAGATCCTGGTTCTCGGTCCCCAGTCCGTACAACAGCCACGAACCCAGCGAAGGCGAGCCGGGCAGCAGCGTTCCCAGATTCATCTGAAACGAAGCCATCGGGTGGATCGCGGAATCGACGTGCATCGAGCGCAGGAAGGCCATGTCGTCCACGCATCCCGCCAGCTTCGGGAACAGCTCGGAGACCTCTTGTCCGCATTGCCCGTGGCGCTGAAACTTGAAAGGAGATCCCACGTAGAGCCGCTCTTCGCGATTGTCCCCATTTCCACCGCCCCCGTAGATTCGAGTCACGGGAGTTCCGTGGTACCGGTTCAGGATCGGCTTCGGGTCGAAGGTATCAATCTGGCTGGGACCGCCGTACATGAACAGAAAGATGCACGACTTGGCTTTGGGAACGACGTGCGGCTGACGAATCGCCAGGTGATCGGCCTGGGCCAACGGTTCATCCGCACGCAGGGCCCCGTCTTGAGCGAGCAACGAGGTCAGTGCGATCGAACCAATCCCTTTGCCGACCTGAAACAGGAAGTCGCGGCGGCCGAGCGGTCCCAGCCGGAGGTCAGGAGACGCCGTGTTGTCGCACGTGGTGGCCATCGAGCTACTCCAGGTAGACGAACTCGTTGAGATTGAGCAATACCAGACACAACTCCGCAAGCGTCCGCTGACGCAGGAATTCGACGCTCTTCAACAGCTCCAATCGCGTCGGCGGACGCTGCAGCGCCAGCTCATACGCCCGCACCACCTGCGCGGCCGGGTCAGTGTTCGCCCCGGTGCCATCGCCGCCGGAAGTCGTGGCGTTTTCCTTCGTCGCCCGGTCGGCCAGCGCTTGAGCGTTCTCGTGTACAAACTTGCCGTTCAACAGGGCGAAGACCTGCGGCGTGACGGTGGTGATACCGCGCACCGAACAGCTTTCGTTCAGATTGGTGCCGTCGAACACGCTCAGCATGGGGTGGACCACGGCCCGCTTCTGGAGCATGTAGACACTCCGGCGATTCCGTTCCTCTGACGGCGACGGATCCCACCAAGTCGACGCCCGCAGCAGCAGGGCGTCATCCAGTTCGGGAAAGAAGCCCGGTCCCCCGGCGGCGGGGTTCAGGTGCCCGCTCACGGCCAGAATGCTGTCGCGAATCGTCTCCGATTCGAGGCGGATCGGCCTTCGCTGCCACAAGAGCGCATTGCCGGGATCGAGCTTCGAGTACTCTTCTGAGCGTGGGTTGCTCAGTGACTGACGGTAGACATTCGACTGCAGGATCAGTCGATGCATCTCCTTCACACTCCAACCGCTTTCGATGAACTGCACCGCCAGCCAATCGATCAGATCCTGGTGAACGGTCCCGGCACCGTTGATGCCAAAGTCACTGGGGGTCGCGACCAGCCCTTCACCAAAGTGGTAGTGCCAGATGCGATTCACCATGACCCGCGCGGTCAGCGGATTGTCCGGACTCGACAACCACTCGGCCAGGAATTTCCGCCGGCTGAATTGCACTCCATCGAGATCGACCGGGGGAGAACTGCCAGTCGCGACGGCGAGGTATCCTGGTTCGACCGCCTCGGACTTCTGTTTTGGATCGCCCCCCTCCAGCACGAATGTCGTCGGCGGAACCGGATAGTTGGGTTCGGGCTCGTTACTCGCGCCAACCAGTTCAGTCGCGGTATACGCGATCGGCTTGTAGAGATCGGGCAGATTGTCCGAACCGTTCGTCTGACGATTCAACCGCCGATACTGTTCGACTTCCGGTTTGGTGAAGAGCAAGCCACGCTCCATTTCCACCGCCAGGTCGTCGTTACCAAGCGGAACCGCGATGTCTTTAAGAT
Source organism: Planctomicrobium piriforme (assembly GCA_945860955.1). Classification (GTDB taxonomy): domain Bacteria; phylum Planctomycetota; class Planctomycetia; order Planctomycetales; family Planctomycetaceae; genus UBA10511. The sequence goes on along the minus strand of CAMATH010000108.1, from coordinate 17,838 downwards.
CCTGCGGTCCGTTCAGCGACTCCGTCAGCGCCGGGACAAGTCGTTCCCGGAAGCGGCCGATCACCTCGTCGCGTTCGGTCTGACGCCGTTTCTGCCCCTCGCCCCACACCGTGGCGCGGCGTTCGAGTTCGGCCGGCCGTTCATATTGCGTGAAGGGAATCGGCTCGGGACGAACCGTAACGGCCGCGAAGAACGCTTCGAGTCGGTAATAGTCCCGGGTGGGAATGGGGTCGAATTTGTGGTCGTGGCAGCGGGCGCAACCCATGGTCAGCCCCAGGAAAACCGAGCCGGTCGTACTGACCAGGTCGTTCAGCAATTCCCTACGCATCTCTTCGCGCGTCCCTTCGAGAAACACGCCGAGGCGAAGGAACCCCGCACCGATGCGCCCTTCATCACCGTAGGCTTCATAGGCGTCGCCGGCGATCTGCTCACGGATGAATCGGTCGTACGGTCGGTCCTGGTTGAACGCACGGATGACATAATCGCGGTACCGCCACATATGCGGCAGGGGGAAATCGAGCCCCCCTCCGCCGGTGTCGGCATATCGAACCAGATCGAGCCAGTGCCTTCCCCAGCGTTCGCCGTAGCGGGAATCGTGCAGCAGCCGATCGATCTCGTGACGCTCACGATCCGAACTTGACGAATTGAGAAACCGGTTGACGTCGGCGGGAGTCGGCGGCAAGCCGACCAGATCGAAATACAACCTGCGGAGCCAGACACGTGGCGGGACTTCCGGTGCCGGCTGGATGTTCTTCGCGTCGAGTTTCGCCAAGACAAAGGCGTCGATTGGATTGCGTACCCAACTCGCGTTTTGAACCTGAGGAACCGGAGGCGCTTCAAGTACGGTGAACGGCCACGGCGCATTCGACGCGTCCGGCGGGGCTCCCCAACCCACGCCACGAACGCCAAGCAAGACGCTTGCGGCGCACAACGTGATCAACAAGTGACAGCGGCTCATCACTTCTGCGATTTCAAAGGGAATCCTCGACGTTCAGGCCAATGTCCTCTTCGGCGTTCGATGCTACCACTGGGATGTCTCCCGACACAAGTCCTTCGCCAATAGAGCCTCGCCATCCGACCGGGGGCTATGTCGCAGCGGCACAGAGATTCCTCGGCCTTCCGCAGTCTCTTGGGCTGCGAAAAGTGCGAACGGGTGACCGCGACGCGACTCGATCTGGAAGATGCTGCCGCGGCAACTGCATGACTGGGTTGCGGTCGCCTGAGTCCAGCCAGGTCGAGGCGATGAATCACCAGTCGATTGCGCGTCGTGCCACGCGGATGTGACGTACGCGATCGAACTGCTGGACACGGTGACGCAGCGATCACAACAGTCCGCCTCGGTGTTGACTGAAGCCCAGCTCGCGGAACCATCGTCCGAAACTCCTCCGTGATGCGTCGCAACGGTGGCGCATGGGGGCTGTCGGTTTTGTCGCGACGACGCTCCGCAGCGTCGCTTCGATTGTGGTTCCCGCGGTACGGAACAACAACCCGCTGATGCCAACCCGCGACCGGATCGCCTAAGCCGACAGCCCCATGTACAATCCAGGGCCCCGCGAAGGAGAACGGAATGACGAATCGGCGAACGCAACCCCCCCACTGTTGTCGTCCCACATCACGCCGCACGTTTCTTGCGGACGTCGGGTTCGGTTTTACCGGTTTGGCATTGGGGGCGCTGCTCCATCGCGAAGGAGTGGTTCGAGCCGATCCGCAGGGGGAGTGGTCTCCCCCGACGGGACAGCCGGCATTCGCCCCGAGGTCCAAGTCGATCATCTGGATCTTTCTGTCCGGGGGGTACAGCCATCTTGAGACGTTTGATCCCAAGCCGGCACTCAACCAGTTCGCCGGCAAGACGTTTATCGACACTCCCTATCCCGACCCGCTGAAAAATCCGCTGCACGATCTACGATCGCGCGCTGTGGTGACCACGGTTCGTGAAAAGTACTCCAAAATCTACCCCTTGCAGGTGGGTTGGGCGAAGCGGGGGGAATCGGGAATCGAGATGACCGACTGGTGGCCGCATCTGGCGGGATGCGTTGACGACATCAGCTTCGTCCGCTCGATGTACACGACCGACAATGACCACGCCGCCGAGAACCAGATTCACACCGGCCGGCACAAACTCGACGAAGTCCAACCCGCGATCGGGGCGTGGGTGAAGTACGGACTTAGTTCGCTCAACGACTCGCTTCCGGAATTCGCCGTCCTGGGTGGGCCGACCCGGGCCGACACGCGAGAGTCGTTCGGTTCGCTGTATCTTGGCCCGGAACACTCTGGCGTTGTGCTGTCGACCGATCCGAAGAATCCCCTCCCGTTTGGAACCCGCGGGGCCGATCTGCTCGAAGAGGAACAACGCCGCGAGTACGAGTTGATCGGTCGGTTGAATGGTCTCGCGGCCGTCGAATATCCCGCCGACGACGCCCTGCGAGCCCGCATTCAGGCATACGAACTCGCGTTCCGCATGCAGCGGGCAGTTCCCGAGGCGCTCGATCTGTCGGCCGAAACCGCGGCGACCCAACAGCTTTACGGACTCGACAATCCGACCACGAAGCCGGCCGGGGAACGACTGCTGGCGGCGCGGCGTCTGGTCGAGCGCGGCGTGCGGTTCGTCCAGGTCTATCCCTCCCCCTACGGCGTGTGGGATTCGCATCGCGCCCTCAAAGACAACCACACCAAGCTCTGTGCGCAGGTCGATCAGCCGGTGGCGGCGCTGCTCAAAGATCTCAAGCGCAGTGGGCTGTGGGATGATGTGACCGTCGTGTTCTGCACCGAGTTTGGCCGGACTCCCGCAGTGGAAGAACGCGCTGGTGGAACCGATGGTCGGGACCACCACCCGCACGGTTTCACCGTCTGGCTGGCGGGGGCGGGGATCAAACGGGGGTTCGTCCATGGCGCGACCGACGAACTCGGCTTTCACGCGATCGAGCCGGGCCACTACGTCACCGATCTGCACGCGACAGTCTTGCACCTTTTGGGACTCGATGCGCGAAAACTCGAAATCCCCGGTCGCAAACGGCTGGATATGGACTACGGAAAACCGATTGAAGAGATCCTGACGTGAACTCGATTCGATCCCAAACTCCGTCCGCCTGACAGATTCACCAACCGATCGGAAACTCGCATGACGAAGACAGCGCGGCACCCGACGTCGTCACGTTGCACACGAGCGGTTCGTCGGAAGACTGGTGGGCGTGGACCGGGCCGGTGGCTGGCGATGTCGATCGCCCTGTTGGTGTTGGTCATAGGTCAAGCCGCCACCTTCGCGCAGGACGGCGCACAGCCGGTCGACTACCTGCGCGATATCAAACCGATCTTGCGAAGTCGCTGTTACGCCTGTCATGGTCCGCTCAAGCAGCAGGGGGGACTCCGTCTCGATACTGTGTCGTTCGCGACGAAAGGGGGCGATGGGGGGCCGGCGATTGTGCCGGGGGACGTCGCGTCGAGTCCGCTGGTCGAGCGGGTGACGGCGGCGGACCCGCCTCAACGGATGCCGCCCGAGGGTAAGCCGTTAACCCCTGAACAGATCACGCTGCTGACACGCTGGGTCGCGACGGGAGCAGCCGCCCCGGAGAATGAAACGCCGCTTCCCGATCCGCGGAGCCATTGGGCGTTTCAGAAACCGGTCGCCGTCCCCTTGCCGGCAGGCAACGGCGACCGCTGGCAACGCAACCCCATCGACGCCTTCATCGCGCAGACCCATCGACAGAATCAACTGGTCCCGCACGGTCCCGCGTCGCGCGACGCCCTGTTGCGACGGGTGACGCTCGATCTGACAGGACTTCCCCCGACCCGGGACGAAAGACGGGCGTTTCTGCAAGACACCTCACCCGACGCGTATGAACGCCTCGTCGACCGACTGCTGGCGAGTCCTCAATATGGCGAGCGGTGGGGTCGGCATTGGATGGATGTCTGGCGTTACAGCGACTGGTACGGCCGACGCGACGTGAACGACGTTCGCAACAGCTACGCGCAGATCTGGCGCTGGCGCGACTGGATCGTTCGCTCGTTGAACGAGGACAAGGGTTACGACCGCATGGTGGTCGAAATGCTGGCGGCCGACGAGGTCGCTCCCGAGGACGACGCCACCCAGGTCGCCACCGGTTACATCGTTCGAAACTGGTACTCGCTGAACTACAACCAGTGGATGCGCGATCTGGTCGAACATACGGGCAAGGCGTTTCTGGGACTGACGCTGAATTGCGCCCATTGCCACGACCACAAGTACGATCCGATTTCGCAGCGCGAGTATTTTCAATTCCGGGCGTTTTTTGAACCGCTGGAAATCCGCCGCGACCGGGTGGCGGGTGAGCCGGACCCCGGTCCGTTTCAGGACTACCTCTACGCCTCCTCAACCGCCCCCATCACCAGCGGGCTGGTGCGAGTCTACGACAAAAAGCTCGACGCGGTGACCCGGCTGTATCACGGTGGCGATGAGCGGAACATCATGGAGGACAAACCCCCCGCCGCCCCCCTGCCTCCGGCTGTCCTGGGCGGAGATCGCACGGTGGTCTCTCCCGTCACGATTCCCCCCGCGGGACACTACCCCGGCCTGAAACCGTTTGTTCGACAAGAGACGCTGGCAGTCGTCGAAGAGCGGGTTCGCACATCCACCGTCGCTCGTGAGTCGGTGGCGGCTGCGTTGAAGGGTGCTCGCGAGACGTGGAGCCGATCGCGTGCCGCGAATGCGGGAGCGCGATCACTCGCCGAACTTGTGCCGCGCGAACAACTGTTCGGTGAGTGGCGGTTTGAAGGTGACGAGGAGAATTTCCTGGCCGACTCGTCGGGGAATCGTCGCACACTGGAGCGGATCACGGGGACCGATCCCCGGGTCGTTCCGAACCGACCCGAAAGTCCCTTGGCACGCGGGGGATCGGCGTACGCCACCACTGGCGAATGGGGGAGTCGGATCCAGCAGGCGGAATTCCAGCAACTGACGAATTTCGCGTACCTGGCGACCGGAGCGAAACAAGCCCCGCCGGTCGGGGAGTTCGCGATTACGCTGCGCACTCACATCAGCCAGGCGTCGGCGGGATTCAACCGCACATGGGTTGAACACGGAGGATCGTGGATCTGGCTGCATCGCGGTATCGACGCGAACACCAGCGAACTGCGTTTTCTGTTGTACGACGAAGCGGGCAATCTGCGCGATGTCGCCACGGGGAAGGGACAGTCACCATTGTTGCTGACGACCGGTCGTGACTATTTTCTGGGCGCGCTGCTCGACAAAGACCAGATCTCGCTTTTCGCGGTCGATCTGGAACGTGACGGTGTGGCGCAGATGCGACAGTTTCCCCGCACCGATGGGGTCCATTCCTTCGTCCCGTTGCGGTCTCCCCAGGGAGAACAGAGGATCAAGATTGGCAATTCGGATGGAAGCGGCCGGCATGTCGGTTTGATTGATGAGGTCTGTTACGCCGCTGTCCCTCCCGCATTGGACGCCTTCGCCGCGCTGTTCGCGACGGTGGCGAAAGATGTGATCCCCGATCGGGTGTTTCGGACCGCGCAGCATGCGTCGCAAGTCGGTGACGCCGTGGCCGACGCTGCCCGACTGGAACTCCAGGCGGCGCAGGCACGCATCGCCGCCGACGATCTCCGGTTTCTGACACTCGCCGCGGTCGCGACAGAATCCGGCACGCAGCCCCCTGGCCCAGCCCTGTCGGAGCCGATTCAATGGGCCACCCAGAAAGCGGGACAACTCGAACGGCAGAGCGCGACCGCGACCGCCCATTCCAGGTGGCTCGCCGCTCTGGGGGACCGAGCGGCGACTCTCGAATGGTCCCCGGTCGACGCCGCCGTACTCGCCAAGTCCGACAGCACGCTCACCGCGACCGCCGCCGCCCTCGCTCAGGCCCGCGCCACGGAGGCGACCCCCGTCACCACCTACACTCCACTCAGTCCGCAATACCCGACCCACAGCACCGGCCGCCGCCGGGCACTCGCCGAGTGGATCACCAGCCGCGACAATCCCCTCACCGCGAGGGTCGCGGTCAATCACATCTGGCTGCGTCATTTCGGCCGGCCGCTCGTGGAATCGGTCACCGATTTTGGCAACAACGGCAAACGCCCCAGCCATCCGGAACTGCTCGACTGGCTGGCGGTCGAGTTGATGCGCGGCGACTGGAAAATGAAGCCGTTGCATCGGCTGATCGTTCTCAGTCAAACCTATCAGCTTGACTCCATCGCCGAGGGGGCCGATGGTCCGAACGGCTCGCGCGATCGCGACAATCGCACGCTGTGGCGATACCCCGCCCGGCGGATGGAATCTGAAGCGGTTCGGGATGGTGTCTTGTTCGCCGCGGGGGGCCTCGACCTGACCCCTGGCGGTCCGGAGCTTCCCAACTCCGCGGGTATGACTTCTCCCCGCCGAAGCCTGTATTTCAGTCAGCACGCGGAAGGGGGCGGGCGGATGGAATTTGAATCGCTGTTCGATCCGCCAGATGTCTGCGATTGCTATCGCCGGACGCAGAGCATCATGCCGCAACAATCGCTGGCGCTCACGAACAGTGATCTTGTCCGGGCGCAAAGCCGTCGACTGGCCGCCGCGCTGTGGAAACAGGTCCTGGGAGAACACGTCGAACCCGCCGACAGGAACAAGGCGTTCGTCGTCGCGGCATATGAGCAGATTCTCACTCGCGAGCCGTCCCCCAACGAGCTTCAGACTTGCCTGGATTTCTTAGCGGAGCAACAGTCGTTTCTGGAGGGCGCACAGGGTGCCGGTGCGAGCGCTTCGAATTCCGCAGGCGACGCGGCCGCAACCGATACCGGATTCCGTGCCCGCGCCGGCCTGGTGCGGGCGCTGTTCAATCATCACGATTATCTGATGTTGAAATAGGTCGCGTCGTGGTTCACTTCCCTTTGTTGATCGCCTGATTCAACCGCTTCTGAATCTCAGTCACATCAACTCCCCGTCCCAGCTTGAACACCTGCAACTTGGGTTTGTTCAACCGGGCTGCGTCGTCGAGCGCGGTCACGGTCTCGGCGACTGTATCCACGAGCGCCAGTGGGGCCGAAATCACCACACTCGACGAACTCTCGTCGACCCCAATCGCCAATTGTCCCTTGAACCGCAACAGCGTCCCTGTGGTCGAATTCCCTTTGCCATCCGCCAGGGTGTACGTCGGTTCGATGTTGCGTTTCTTCTTACCGGTCGGTGCCGGTTCCGTCGCGCTGGTCAACAGGTCTTTGTAAACATCCTTCAGCGTATCGGTGATCTGCTTAGGATTTCCGAAGCGGACTGGGACGAGGCGCGTCGTCCGGACCACGGGCGATTCCTGGGCTTCCGGGGTGTCGTACAGTTCGATCAACTGTTCCGCCGTCCGAATCTGTTCCGCGTCGGCTTCGACCGCCAGAATGGAATTCGACTCTTCATCGACAATGAATTTCGGGGAATTCCTTAACTTCTTGACCGCCGACGCGGCGTCGCCCCGGGGAGTCTCGATCCACTTCCCTCCCGCCGGGTCGAACCACCGCGCCACACTTTGCTCCGCGGCCCGCTTCTCCTCCGCCTTCCGCCGTTCGTCAAAAAACTGCTTCAGATTCTCCGCGATCGTCACCGCCCAGGCCGTCTTGTTTTTCATCCGAAAAACGTGGAACCCGCTGTTCTGCGGTTTGCTTTGCGCGAACAGCTTCTGCAACAGCTCCACCGCCTGCGCATCCTGCGAGGCGACCACCAGCCGCCCCTGGGCATCGCGCTCAATTCGAATGGGAGGAACCCCGACCGCCGCGGGATTCTCAACCACATCTGATTCGAGCTTCCCCGCGTCGCTCAGCGGACTGGGGGAAATCGCGGGCGCCTCGCCACGGGACGGAAGTGCGGTGAGTCGCATCGGGATCGGCTTGGTGACCCGGCGTTCCGTTTCGGGGAGTTCTGACCTTTCGTCGGCGGGTTCAACCCGGGCCGACCGCCGGGGTTTGCGCTGGGGGGCTGGCTTTTCTGCGGGAGTCTCGACGACCGGGGGGACTTTCGCGCCGGGACCGAACTCCAGCGGGTTGGGTGCCAGGTCGGGCCACTCGCTCTGGAGTTTTCGCAGAACGCTCTCGGTGACGGCGGGATCGGTCGCGTCGAGGACGCGTACGGTCGTGGGAGTTTCGACGTCCGACTCTTCGGGTTCGCCGAGTTCCACCAGCAGTCGCTGGACATCGGCAAATTCGTCGTCATTGACCCACAGCAGCAGCCGATTCTTCTCGACGTCAGCCACGACTCGGAACCGCCGGGTTTCGTCCTCGGCGTCCTTACTCGACTGTCGTTTTGTGATTTCTCCCCCACCCATCACCAGATTCAACGAGCCGGCGACATAGTCAGCCTCCAGTCGGCTCAAGGGAATCACGCGAAACGTGCGGACGGTCCCGTCGAGTTTGTCGATCAGCGTTCGAATTGTCAGATGGTCGGCAAGATTCGCGTGGGCGACAACCGCGCGGTTCTTTTTGTCGACTTGCAGTCGCGTTTCGGGATCGAGGTCGGCCAGTTCCGTCAGCAGCTTCATCACGGACTCAGGCTCCGCCACCCGTAAAGGATACGACTGGACGCGATTCGAATTTCTCAACACCGATCTCGATCGATCGTTCGGGACGTCGATCACCTTGATCGCCTCGGTCACCAGTGCCATTTGATCTGCGGGGGCGTTCACCAGCACACTGTTGTCACGCGCGTTGGCGACAATATGGACCGGCGGAGGCTGAGTCGGTTTCGCTTTGACGAGATCCCCGGGAACGACTCCCGCCTGCTTCATGAAGGTCGCCATCTGCTGCATCATCGCAGCCGGGTCGGCGGAAGGGCCTTTGTCCAGCCCCAACAGTTTCTGCAACTGCTGCTGGACCTCCGCCGCTTTGGCGTGTTCGAGGTGAAACTGCCTGACCAGACGACGTGGACCACGGGGCGACTCGGGGTCGCTGACCAGCTTGCGGATTTCCCGCAAATTCGCGACGGCATCCATCGCTTCGAGGTGATTCGAAGACTTGATTGTCGTCAGTTTGCCATTGGGGCTGATGAGGGGACGCAAGTCCTCGGCGGCGGTCTCAGCAGTGATCCAGTCGAGAGGAAACGTGACGCGGACGAAATCATGCGGCATCGCCTCGAGCAATTCGTCCGGTTCCAGCCGGGGAACCAGACTCGAATCAAGCTTCGTGATCTTCATCACCGACAGTATTTCGCCATCTTTCAGCAGGGTGAAGCCCCGATCGAGCAGATGGCGGTTGATGACGTCGCGGGCCTCTTCGACCGTGTAGGATTGTTGCGTCCGCAGATTGAGGAAGCCCGCCGGCAATTCCTGCCAGTCGAGGCTCAATCCCGACACCTCGGCGAGCCATTCGACCACCGCGCTCCAGGGTTGTCCCTGAAAGTTGAACTTGAGTTTCCCGTCAGAGTCGGGTCGCAGTTTCAGTTCGTCGGCGTTCGGAGGATTTTCGGGAAGTTCGGGACGCGTCACCGTTTCCGGTTGAACGGGAGCGGTCGTCGCCTCGGGCTTCGGGTCTTGCCCCAGGGCGTTCGAAAACGGGACACAGAGTGCCAGGCAGACGAACGGAAAGGCGAGTCGCGCCGGGCGAAATCGAAGAGCCGGGGAACGCATGATTCTGGGTCTTTGGGTGGGGCGGGCCACAATCGACGCTTGGGAAGCGCGACGACGGCGTGAAGTGCGCCTGGCACAAGGTTGGGATTCTACGGTCCAGGCAAGGTGGGACGTCTGTGCAGTCAATCTGGGAAGACTATACATCAACGAAGCATTGCGCATCAATGGGAGGGGTGGTGATCAAACGAACCGACAATGTGCCTTTGTATAGACTCCGCGCGTCCGATAACGCGACATTGAACCCGCACGGGGATGGCGTTTGGAGCGGGTGGATGGGGTCTGGGGACGCGAATCGTCTGTTCTGACGCCGTGCGGAGTATAGATCACGACACGTCCGACAGGCCGGATTCCAACCAGGTGACCTCTCCTGCTCCCAGGGGACTCGCTCGCAAATTGACCCAGGTCACACGCGGAACGCGAACGACGGCTTGCGAAAAATAGCCGTCGACCAGCCCCGCTTCCGACGCGTTCTGGAGAGTCGTCTCCGGCGGGAGTTCCGTCGATTTCAACAACACGAACTCGTCGGCCGCGACCACATCCGCGACCCACGCCGCGATGGAGTCAGTAGTGACCCGCCAATTGTGCGGCAGTTCCGGCGCCCCTGTCTTTTCTCCCCACCGAACGAAGCAACTGGCGCACACAATTGCTGGCACTCCTTCGTTGGCGGCGGAAACGACTTGCGAGAGACTGCGTACGGGGCGCAGTGCCGGCCAGAGGGTTTGCAGCAGTTGCTCGTTCAGCGCGAGCGACTCCAGCGCCAGCCAATGCGCCCGTTCTTCTCCCAATTCAAAGATCTCGTCCCAGCGACGCACCACGTTGGCGGTTTCGCCTCCCCCCACCACAAGCAGGGCGGCCGCCTCGGGACGTCGACGGCGCAACCAGTCGAGCGCTCCAGGTAACCCCGACCAGTCGAGAAGACTTCCTCCGAGTTTATAAACGACCAGCGGGCAATTCGATGTCACCATGCCGCGCATCCTGGCTGTTTGTCGATTCTCGTCCTGGACGGGGCCGGACGGAAATGGATCAGCCGCCATGTGACAATCCATCTTTCGGAGCTAAAACGGGGGTGCCAGAGGGTAAAGGATCTATCGACTGTCGCCGGGAGCAAGTCGTAGGCTCGCCTCCAGAAACCGATACGCCTTCTCCCGTGCTTCCACCGGGAAGCTGTGTTCGGCTTCCGGATAGTCGGCTTGCAGGCTGGCTCCAGCGCCGTGCAGTTCGTACACGGTGCGTGCCGACTGCATCACCAGTTTCACCCCCGCCACATCAAAGTCGTTGTCACGCGTCGCCGCGCAGGCCAGAAACGGCCGCGGGGCGATCGCCGCGATCAGTTCGGTGAAGTCGAATGGAACTTTGGCGATGTCATTTTCGAACCGCGTCGCGATCCGGGGCATATAACGCGGCCCGGTCCAACTGGGGATGTCGTCTTTCGTGAAGGTACAGAACCCGCAGCTCGAGACGACCGCCTTGATCCGTGGCTCAAACAGCGAAGTGAAGATCGCGTTGTGCCCACCCAGCGAATGACCGAGACAACCGATTCGGTCGCCATCGACTTCTGGAAGCGTCTGCAACAGGTCGACCGCGCGGACGTTGTCCCAGATCGCCTTCATGGTGCCGCTGGCGTATTCGGGGTGCTGGTCGAAGTCGTAGGCGTGTTCACCAAACGAAGGATAGTCGGGGGCGAGTGTCACAAACCCCCGTTTCGCCAGTTCGAGCGCGTAATGCAGACCAGGATCCCCCGCCAGGCCGGCTGGCTCGTCTTTTCCGACGGCGGTGGTTTGTTGCAGGCACAAGATCGCCGGCCGGCGCTCACCCTTCGGCGCTCCCGGTAGAAACAGCCACGCCGACACGCGATCGAAATGGTCGCTGCGAAACCGCACTTTGCGGCGGATCAGACCGCCATCCTGCGATTCCTCCAGCACCTCAAGCTCCAGGGGAACCTTCGCCGCCGGCCCGGGATACTCCCCTGCCGCCGACTCAAACTGTTCCACGATCTCCCTTCGCCGAGATTTCCATTCGTCCACGGACTTCAGGGGCTGTTTCCGATTCTCAGCATCGAGTCGATAAGTCAGATCCAGATGCTCGCCGTAGTGCGGCGCGGGGGGATCGGGTTCGAATTGTCCGACGGGAAACCCCTTCTGGTACGAAACAACCCACTCACCCCGGGACGTACGATAGCGAACGAGCTGATCCCTGCGTTCAAAATCGGTCGGGCCGGTTCGAACCGCTCGCTGCGCGCCTTGGGGATCAATCGCCTCGCCCGCGACCGCGAACACAATCTCCGTCCGGTTCCCCAAGGAGTGTCCGGTGGATGCGAACACCTTGCCATCAATGTCGGCTTGCTCCACGATCTTCGGAATGACATCCAAACCGGACTTCTGAAAGTTCGCGATCATTTCGCGGGCATCGCCGATCGGACAAACCCCATCGGTGGCGCCATGCACAATGTACACCTTCGCCGACGATTGGAGTTCGCGCATCTTCGCCAGATGGTCCGGATGGCCAATGAACCGCACTTCCTGCGCGTCACGTGAAAGGTGATTGGGACTCGCCGGCTCGCGACTGTAACGGGCGTTGAGTTCACTCCCCCCGGGAAGGTTGAACGCGATGTCGTCACTGAGTTTCGGCATCCCGCACATGTCCACGACGGCGGCGAACGTGCGCGGGGCAAGCTTGTTCGCCATCAGCGTCACATTGCCCCCGCCCGACCCTCCCGTCGCGTAGATTCGGCCATCGTGGAAAGCGATTCGCTCGCTCCGCAAACCGTCCCACACAAAGTGCAGCGCCCGCAGCGCGTCGAGCGCCTGCAGCCACCCAAAATCGTACGGCTCTGGGCCTTCAATCGAGTCCTTCGGACCACTTTGCAGATAATCCACACAGAGCGCGACGCAGTCGCAGCGATTCGCGAGCTGTTGCGGGTCGGCCGTTCCGATGCAGTCGGACCCGCCCCAGTTGTGCAACGTCAGGAACAGTCCGGTGTTCGCCGAGACGTTCTTCCGCTCGCCCCCCGGATAACAGATCCGCACGCGAATCGAACGCGGACCAGGCCGCAGCGGCCATTCCTGCGCGGGAATCTCCACTACGGCGTTGACCAGGGGTAACGCCGGCAGGTCGGCGGCCGTCGCGCGGGAACCGTGCAGCGCCAACAGCCAACCCACTCCTCCCAACAGGGACAAGCACATCAACGAACAGTGCGTGAAGAGTCTGTGTCGCATGAGATTCACCTGGGATTCGCTCTCACAGTTGCTGACCGGCGGGCGTTTGACCCATAATCGCGACATTCCTTCACTCCTCAGTCAGCGCTCATGAAAATCGACCACATCGAGGCCATCCATCTCCGTTACGAATATCCGAATCAGCACGGATTCGAAAGCTCGGGGGGCATCACCAGCGCCCGGCTGACCAGCTTGGTCCTGGTGCATACCGATGACGGCAAGGTCGGATTGGGGTCGGCGTATTCCCACCCGGCGCTGGTCGACATTGTCGTTCGACAACTCGACCCGCTGTTGCGCGGGAGCGATCCTCGGGAAGTCGAGACGCTCTGGGAGGCGATGTACGGTTTCACCCGCTGGTACGGTCGCAAAGGAGCCGCCATGTCGGCCCTGGGGGGAATCGACGTCGCTCTGTGGGATCTCCGCGGTCAGGCCGCCGACAAACCGGTCTGGAAGCTCTTGGGGGGACAGACCCCGTCGTGCCCGGCGTATGCCAGTTCTCTGCTTTGGAATTCGATGGACGGACTGCGAGCCGAGGCGCAGCGGCATTTGTCGAAGGGTTTTCGTCGGATGAAAATGCGGCTCGGTCGCGATCTCGATTACGACGTGAACGCGCCGCGAGCCGTCAAGCGTGAAATCGGTCCCCGCTGCGATCTGATGTGCGACGCTTCGATGCGGTACACGGTCGACGTGGCCAAACGGGTGGGATCGGAGCTGGCGCAGATTGGGGTCTTCTGGTTCGAGGAGCCGTTCGCTCCCGAGAATCTCGACGCGTTTGCGACGTTGCGCGGGACGGTGGGAGTTCCACTGGCTGCTGGCGAGAATGAATTTGGTCTCCAGGGGTTTACGGAACTCGTGCATCGGCAGGCGGTCGATATCGTGCAGGCCGACGCCAGCCGGTGCGGCGGGATCACGGAAGTGTTGCGTGTGGCGGAACTCGCCGACAGGGCGGCCCTCAAGCTCGCCCCGCATTCGTGGAGCGACGCGATCGCGATTTTCGCCAACGCGCAGGTGGTCGCCGCCACGCCCCACGCGCTGACCGTCGAAGTCGACCAGACCGGCAATCCGTTTGTGGATGAGCTGCTCAGTGAGCCGTTGAAGGTTGTGGATGGCCGACTGCAACTGAGCGAACGGCCGGGATTGGGAATCGAACTGAATCCGCAGGTTGTCGAACGACTGCGTCTGGCGGACCCGTACCACATTCCCGACGGATGGTATTCCGACATGGTGTTTGGGGCGGCGTGGAACAAGCCGGCGGGACCGTACCAGGCCGATTGAGTTCGCGTTGTCCCACAGAAGTCTCGAGTCGAACTCGCGTTAGACGCACGTCCCGGATTTGGAGAGTGAGTCGTCATGCCCCGAATCGCCGTTGGGTCGATTTTCACCGAATGCAATCAGCTCGGCGGAGCGCCACTGAAGCTGGCGGAGTTTGAACGAGGGGAATTGTCGCGGGGCGATGAGGTATTGAGAGCGACCGCCGGCACGGTGGGGGGAATGCTCGACGCGTTGCGGGCCGGGGGGGCGACGCCGGTCCCTTTGCTGGTGGCGAGCTCCTGTCCCGGGAGCGAGGTGACGGCAGACTGCTACACAACGTTGAAAACCGAGTTGTTGGAGCGATTGCGAGCGTCGCTGCCGGTGGAGGGGGTCTTGCTGGCGCTGCACGGGTCGGCGGCCGCCGAGAACGCGGGGGATCTGGAAGGGGATTTGCTGACTGCGGTGCGGAGCGAGGTCGGCCCCGCGGTTCCCATTGTGGCGACGCTCGACCTGCATGCGCATGTGACGCGGACGATGGTCGAGCAGGCGACGGCACTGGTCGCGTGGGAGACGTACCCGCATCGGGACGCGTTCACGACCGGAGCGCGCGGCGCTCGGCTGCTGCTCGACACCGTTCGCGGAAAATGCCACCCAACCATGGCGATGGTGAAGGTGCCGGTGGTGACGGCGGCGATTCATGGCGGAACCGACGGCCCCAGCCCATTCGCCGACGTGATGCGGTTCGCCAAGTGGTTTGAAGGTCGGGGGACGGTCTTGTCGACGAATGTGTTTCTGGTGCATCCGTATCTCGATCTGCCGGAAATGGGGAGTGGCGCGCTGGTCGTCACCGACAATGATCTCCCGGGAGCGGTCGATCTCGCGACGCGGATCGCAAATCTGTATTGGGCCAGGCGTCGGGATCTGGAACCGGAAGTCGCATCCCCCGCCGACGCGATTGAGCGGGGCCGGCGGATCGCGGGGGGACCGGTGTTGCTGGTGGAGACGGCGGATTGCTGCGGCGGCGGGGCCGCTGGCGACAGCGTCGCGACGTTGAAAGCGTTACTCGACGCGGGAGGGACTGACCGGGCGATCGTACCAGTCGTCGACCCCCGGGCCGCCGACCTTTGTCATCGCGCGGGAGTGGGGGGAACGGTCGAATTCGAATTGGGGCATCAGGTCGATCCGCGGTGGGGAACGCCGGTCCGGGTTCAGGGGACGGTGAAGTATCTGTCCGAGGGAAAGTTCCGTTACCGGGGCGGAATCTTCGATGGCCAGCAGGGAGACATGGGGGGCACCGCGGTGGTGCGAGTCGGAGAGATCGACATTCTGATCACGACTCACGGGACCTACGACTGGAACGGCGAGCAGTTGGAAGCGGTCGGACTCGATCCCCGCGCGGTGAAATTCCTCGTGGTGAAAAACCCCATGAATTACAACATGGCGTTCCGCCCGTTCTCGACCGGCGTCTTCGTACTCGACACCCCCGGCCCAACCCCCGCGACTGTAAAGGGGGTTCCGTTCCGAAACTTCCGCGATCCATGGTTCCCCAGGTTTGAAGATCTTGAGGAACCAAGGCTGTGGGTTTACACGTCGGTGAATGCCGCTGAAACAACCCGCGGCGCCGCCCCCCCCCCTCTCCCCGCGCACGACAGTGCAAGGCAAACTGAACTCCACTGCGGGGAGAGGGGCCGGGGGTGAGGGGGCCACCCAATATCCCATCACCCGCGAGCGTCGTCGCGGCATGTGGCGGACGGCGTTCCTACGACGCCGCGGTCTGGACGCCTTCGGCAGAGTTCAGTGGAGACAGATTGAAACGTCGTATCGGAAACGGCTGGTCGCGCGGCGCTGAAGTCAAAAGACGGGTCACGTTTACCGACCTGGCCGCCACCTGTCGGCGTCGGGCGCGACGCCGCAGGAGCGTCGTCGCGACAACGAGAATAGGCCCCCGCCGGGCTTGCCCTCTTCGCCGCTTTGTACCACCTCAACCCCCGCACCCCGCCAAAAAATGAAAAAACGTCCACTGTTCTCTTGAATCCTTAAAAACACACGCGTATACTGGAACATACAGGCACACACAGCGCAACTCAACCCGACTTTGAGCGAGGTGTCCCATGAAATCCCCGTCGATTCCCCCACCACTTCAGGATCCGACTGGCCCCGAAGAACGGTGCAGTCCGACTTCCGGGTCAGTACCTCCATCGAATCAACAACCGTACATCCGAAACTGGAATCTCGACCACGAGTCTCTCTTGGAACCCGACTGGATTTGGTACGGGTGGCTCCCTCGGGGGAAGGTCACGGTCCTGGGAACCCCCTCGGGGAGTGATTTCTCCGGGTTGGTCGCCGACATTGTCGCTCGGGTCACCTTGGGCATCGCCTTTCCCTGTCGGACTCAGCCCTGGGATTGTGTGAATTCCCAACCAGGACCACGGGTGGCCGTCGTGACCGGTGTTGGCGATCCCCGTCGCGGCTTCGGGCGACTGGTCTTGCACGCCGGCGGCAAATTGGAGCGGGTGCAGTTTTCCAGCGGCATCATCGAACCCGCCGGCCCGGACGGCGACCCGGTCGAACGGTCACTGAATCTGCCCGCCGACTTCCCCCTGTTACGCCAATGGGTTCTTCATGGAGCCGGTCCCGCCGCCGAACCGGGGTCGCCGCTGTCGCCGACAGACGATCCAATTGCTTTACTGGTGATCGAAGCGCTTCCCCAGCAGGTCGCGAAGTGGCGGGAGCCGGAAATGCGCACGCTGCTGGATCAGCTCAACCGCCTCGCATTCGAGCGCCACATGGCGATCCTGTTGGTGACACCGCTCAAGGTGCCGACGGCCAAAGTCTCGGCAAAACACGTCACGCTGGCGAAAGCGTATGGCAGTTCGATGCTGGTCGAGTCGGCGGCCGCCATTTGGCACATCGAAAAGAACGCGTCGCACCCCGGTCGCTACGATCTCATTTCCCATAAAGTCTGCCGAAAACCACCCACCATCGGCTTCTCTATCGGAGAGAACGGCATCTCGTGGATGATCCCCGGTTGGGACGATCCCCGCCCGCTCAACCTCTTTCCAGGTCAGCCGGACCGGGCTTTTGTGATGCCGGTTTTCGCACCCGCGGTGCTAAGTCCGGACGAGACCCCGACTCCGACTCCGTATCCGAGCCGCGCCCGTCAGGAAGCGGTCAACGACTCCCACTTCGCGCCGAGCGAGGCTTCGCGTGACACCCCCCATTCCGGACAGGGCATCGCTTCACCTCACCGCGAACCCGCACCTTGGTCCGAAACCCGGGAGTCTCGGAAATCCGCAGTTCGGGCACAGGAAACTGGTCCTCCCGAGCCAATGATCGACCGTTCCCCTCCCGCTCAAAAAACAGAAGCCGACCTGCGGCAATCACCCGAATGGAAACGGGCCTCCCGGCAGGAGCGAAAACGGTTGTTGCAAGCCGCCCGGGCGTCTCCCGAATCGGAATCGAAGCATTGATGTACTGCGGCGCGCCGCGAACCGGATCGTGGCTGACAACGGTGCGATGTGTGGATTGACGACGCGACAATTTTGCGAAGTTAACAACAGATCTACTGCCTTACTGACCGTCGCGCCACTCCTTGACAGTCGAGTCCCCCAGCCGTAGCATCCTGAAACACGGTGCATCTCACCCGTTCGCACGTCCGCGTCGCCGCACTCGCCGGCAAAATCCGTCGAATTGAATCAGGTTGCCAGAGATGAACGCCAATCGACTCCGTTGCGCGCTCGCGGTGTTCGTATTGGCCGGTGCCATTGTTGGCGCGGGCCGGGGGAGTGTCGCGCGCGCGGCGACAGAGG
>CAMATH010000107.1 GCA_945860955.1 Planctomicrobium piriforme | reverse complement strand
GGAATCGGCATGCAATTGGGGTTCCGGTATATCCTGCCGGCGTTTCCCTTGCTGTACCTGTTCGCGGGGCAGGCGGCGCAGAGGTGCTGGGAGTCGCGATCCGCGTGGGGCCGCGTCGCGGTGGCGGCGTTCGCCCTCGCTGTGCCACTAGGGCTGCGTGATCACCCGCATCATTTGGCCTATTTCAACGAACTGTCCGGGGGATTCGCCGGGGGACGCAGCCATTTGGCCGACTCCAACCTCGATTGGGGTCAAGATCTACTGGAGTTGAGGGATTTTCTCAAGTCACAGGAGGTCGACCATGTGGGGCTGGCCTATTTTGGAATGTTGCCCCCGTCGGCACTCGGTTTCGATTACGAATTGCCCCCGTCCGCCGCAGTGGTCGCGGGTTTCGGCCGTCCGCCAGCCGGTTGGTATGCGATCAGTGTCAACTTTTCGCTCGGCCGTCCGCACACCATTCGTAATCCCGACAATTCCATTCGGGGAGCGGGCTTTCAGGAGTTTGGGTATTTTCGGCAAATGAAACCAGTGAAGTCGATTGGCGGCTCGATTGACGTTTTTCATGTCGAGCCACGATCCCGCCGATAACCGAGGAAGGAGTCTCTTCGTCCTCTGGTGAACTCGAGTCAGGATCCAATGCCATGGCCCATGGCGTGAACGTGGTGGCGCTCGTTAAAGGAAACGAACGGTATATCTTTTTGTTCGATAACGAGAGTGAGGAATCCATGCTCCGCACCCTGGGGCGATTCGCCAGCGACTCGGAGTTGAGTTTCACTTGGTACGACGCCGCCGTCCTGAGTCAAAAAGTTCGACGAATCGCTGAAGAGACCTCCGTCGCCGAGGTGAAAACCCCGGCCGAGAGTTTTCGGCCGCCGCGTGTGCCCCGGTAGTGACTCTCCCACGAGATCAAGTGGCAACTCGCTGAATTTCCAGCCGAAACCGGAGACGCCTTGTGACGCAGGTCGGTCAACATTCGCTGCACGGCGCGATCGACGGATTCCTGCGATCGCTAAAAATTGAGCGGAATTGTTCCGACCTGACGATCAAATCTTATAGCGAGGATCTCAACAGCCTGCTGGAGTATTTTGGCGATTATGCGGGGGGGGTTCCCGCCGTCGACGCGATCGACGTTGCTTCCCTGCGGGGCTACGTGGCCTACCTGCATGAGTGCAATTACGCCAAAAGCACCATGGCACGGCGACTCGCCTGCCTGCGGAGTCTGTTTCGCTTTTGCTGCCGTGAAGGACTCACCGCGACGAATCCTGCGAAGGCTCTGCGCACTCCGCGCGCCGGGCGTCGGCTGCCGCACTTTCTGTCGACCGATCAGGTGATCAAGCTGCTGGAGGCTCCGCCCGCGAACACACCCGCCGGCCTGCGCGATCGTGCGATTCTGGAAACGCTCTATTCCGCCGGCCTGCGCGTCGCGGAACTGGCTGGGCTGAATGTCGCGAACTGGGATCGCGACGCGGGAATTGTCCGCGTGTTGGGTAAAGGGCGAAAAGAACGGGTCGCGCTGATTGGTCGCCATGCGGGTGTCGCTCTCGATCGTTGGCTGTCAGTTCGCAAGCCGGCTCCGAACGCGACTTTGGCGCACCAGGGGGCGATGTTTCTGAATAAAACCGGACGGCGGTTGACAACCCGCAGTGTCGCCCGAATGCTGGAGAAATACATCGCCCAGACAGGCCTCGATCAACTGACCACGCCGCACACGCTGCGACACAGTTTCGCGACTCACCTGCTCGACAACGGAGCAGATCTGCGCAGCGTCCAGGAGCTGCTGGGGCATAAGAGTCTGACCACAACTCAAATCTATACGCACGTTTCGACCGAGCGGTTGCGGGAGACGTACGAACAATCGCATCCCCACGCCCGGAGGTCGCGAATCCAAGGGGAGTGACCGGGGCGGGAGAGAGCGCGTTCGAACCTGTCAGGGATCCCTTTCCTTTTTTCGGATTTTTGGCTTTTTTCGTGTGTTTCGGTGCCTTTCGTGGTTCCCAATCTCTGCTCACATCGTGAGCGCGCGATTTGACGCTGTGCCGGACGATTTCGCATCTGCGATGACCGAGCCCGTAGTTTGCTCGTGGTTTGACGGACAAATGGAACCACGAAATCTATTTTTTGGACGGGTTCTTCGAGTCTGACGTCAATGTGATCGTCGCGATTCACCCAATAATCGACTATCATTAGGGCTTCCCTTCCGGGCCGGCATCATCGTCTTCAAAGCCGCCACCCGTTGTGTCGCATTCTCCATTCCCTCTGATTCATGTTCGACAAAGTCTCCACCGACGCCGAGTTCATCCGCGGCGAACACGACATCCTCCGATTCTGGCGTGAACGGGGGATTTTCGCTCGATTGCGACAGCAGAATCGCGGCAAGCCGAAATGGAGTTTTCTCGACGGCCCCATCACCGCGAACAATCCGATGGGGGTACACCACGCCTGGGGACGCACCTACAAAGATGCCTACCAGCGCTATTTCGCAATGACGGGGCACGAGCAGCGGTACCAGAATGGCTTCGATTGCCAGGGCCTCTGGGTGGAAGTCGAGGTTGAAAAAGAGCTGAGCCTGGGAACCAAGAATTCGATTGGCGAATTTGGCATCGACCAATTCACACGGGCGTGCAAGAAACGGGTGTTGACGTTCGCCGCTCGGCAGACCGAACAGTCGGTCCGGCTGGGTTACTGGATGGACTGGGACGAACCGGAAACGTTGCGTCAGCTCGCGCGAAATGTTGGCCAGCCGGATCCAATCACAATCCGCACGCCGAGCGGAAAGACCGAGTCGGGCACCGCCGAACAACTGGTCTCCCGGCTGGGAAACCCCGAATGGGGCGGGAGCTATTTCACGTTCAGCACGGAAAACAACGAGACGATCTGGACGTTTCTGAAAAAGTGCCACGAGCGCGGCAAACTGTACCGTGGTCACGACGTGATGCCCTGGTCGGGTCGTGGTGGCAGCGCCTACAGTCAGATGGAGGTCGCCGAGGGGCGAAAACTGACGACGCACAAATCGGTCTTTTTTCGGCTGCCGTTGATCGGTCGCGACAACGAGTTTCTGCTCGTCTGGACGACGACTCCGTGGACGTTGACCAGCAATGTGGCGGCGGCGGTGAACCCGCAGTTGGAATACGTTCGACTGAAAGCGAAGCGGGACGGGGCGGTCTACTATTTCGCGAAGGAGAACCTCGAATTCGCGCGACTCGCCAAAGAGTTCAAAGAGGGGTTTGGCCGACCTGAATGGGGCTGGCCGAAGGGGACACCCAAACTCAAGTCGATCGCGCAGATCTTCAAGGAAAATGGCGGATACGAGATCCTCGGAACGATTTCCGGTGCCGAAATGGTGGGCTGGAAATACACCGGCCCCTTCGATGAGCTCCCCGCGCAGAATCAATCGGGAGGTTGCCCGGTCGACGAGAATGTCGCCGGAAAAACCGGCGTCTCGTGCCACATCGTCGTCGATGGCGGTCGCGATTCCGAAGGGAAACCGATGGTGCTGGCGGGTGAGGGAACGGGAATCGTTCACATCGCCCCTGGATGTGGCGATGTCGACCATGTGCTGGGTAAACAGTTGGGAATTGTGGCGATCGCTCCGCTTGGAGACGACGGTCGCTACGTCGATGGCTTCGGAATCTTCACCGGTCGCGAGGCGATCGATAAACAGACCGCTGAACTCGTATTCGAAGAACTCCGCAAGAAAAACCTGCTGGTCGCGGTGGAAGAGTACCCCCACATTTATCCGCACTGTTGGCGCACGGGGGAGGAGCTGGTCTTCCGGCTGGTGGACGAGTGGTTCATCAACATGGACTGGCGCGAAGAGATCATGAACGTCGCGCGGCAGATCAACTGGCTCCCGGCGAGCGTTGATGGACTGGCCCGCGAGTTGGAGTGGCTCACCAACATGCGCGACTGGATGATTTCGAAAAAACGCTTCTGGGGATTGGCGCTGCCGATTTGGGTTGATGACGTGACCGGGGACTTTGACGTCATCGGGTCGCTTGCCGAGCTGAAGGAACGCGCGGTCGAGGGGTGGGACGAATTCGCCGGCAACACGCCGCACCGGCCATGGATCGACAAGGTGAAAATCCGCAATCCCAAAACAGGCAATCTGATGACCCGCATTCCCGATGTGGGCAATCCCTGGCTCGACGCCGGCATCGTTCCCTTTTCGACGATGCACTACAACACGAACCGCGAAGAATGGCAGAAGTGGTACCCCGCGAATCTGGTGACGGAGTGCTTCCCGGGACAGTTCCGCAACTGGTTCTACGCCATGCTGTCGATGGCGACCATGATGGACAACACCCCTCCCTTCAAGTCGCTGCTGGGGCATCGGCTGGTGATGAACGAAGATGGCAAGCCGATGCACAAGTCCGACGGGACAGCCATCTGGTTTGAAGAGGCTGCCGAGCAGTTGGGGGTCGATACGCTGCGCTGGTTGTATCTGGCACATAACCCCGCCGCCGACTTGAAATTCGGCCGCCGGGACAAAACGCAGCCTGTCACGCTCTCGACTGTGGATGGCCCCATCACCCAGACCGCCGAAGGGGTTCAGACGTGCCTGGTGACGAGTACTCCCGCCGACGATGTGCGTCGGCAGGTTCTGATTCCGCTGTGGAACACGTACGCGTTCTTCGTGAATTACGCGCGCCTGGATGAGTTTGACCCGAACGCGGCGCAGATTCCCGTCGCGGAGCGCCCTGAAATCGATCGCTGGGTTCTCTCAAACCTGCAGGCGTTGATTCAATCGGCAAGGACGGAAATGGAAGCGTTCAACGCGCCCGGCTTTCTCAAAGAGGCGACCCGGTTCATTGACGATTTGTCGAACTGGTACATTCGCAGGAATCGTCGGCGGTTCTGGCGTTCGCGGGGCGGAGACGATCGCGACAAGCAGGCCGCCTACCAGACGCTGTACACCGTGCTGGTGACGCTGACAAAACTGTTGGCGCCGGTCGTGCCATTCTTGTCCGAACGGATGTATGCCAATCTCGGCCGGGGTGCCGGTGACACGACCGTGCCGGAAAGCGTGCATCTCTGTTCGTTTCCCGAGGTCGACCCGGCGCTCGCCGACCCGTTGTTGAGCGAACGGATGGCGTTGGCGCAGCGGGTGGTGAATCTGGGACATGGATTGCGGGAGGAAGCCAGACAACGCGTTCGGCAACCTTTGGCGGAGTTGCGTTTCGCCTGCGTCAGCGCGGCTGACCGGGCGGCGTTCGAGTCTCTGGCGGAGGTGATTCAGGAGGAGTTGAATGTCAAACGGGTCACCGCGTGTGAGAACCTCGACGACTTGGTCCACTACGTCTACAAACCGAATTTGAAGACATTGGGACCGAAGTTCGGCAAAGGTCTGGCTGCGATCGGTCAGACGCTCCCAAAACTTGAGCCGGGGGTTTTGTCCCCGTTGCGTCGCGGCGAATCGGTGACCATCCAGGTCGGTGGAGTGGACTATCTATTGGCCCCCGAAGATGTGCTGATTGGAACCGAGCAGGCCGCCGACTGGGTGGCGGGTGATGTCGAAGGAGTTCAGATCGCGATGTCGACGACGCTGACTCCCGAGTTGTTGCACGAAGGGATGGCCCGCGACTTTGTGCGCCATGTGCAGCAGTTGCGCAAAGACGCCGACCTGGAGATTGAGGATCGCATTCGCATCGGTTGGTCAGCGACGAACGGTGATGTCGCCTTCGCGATCAGTCATTGGAGCGACTACATCCAGCAGGAAACGCTCGCCGACGCGATCACTTCAACAACCGAACCCGACGTCGACGCCCGCGAAGTGCTGGTCGGTGAACAGCGAGTCGCGCTGGTGGTCCAGCGGGTCGTGTGACGTCGATTTGGCTCCAACAGTCCGGTGAACAGTCCCGAGTGGGAATGGATTCGGCGGTACGGGGACATTGACAACGACACGACAAATCCATGCGTTTTCTTGGCCCGTTCGGCAACGCTATCGTGGAACACGCTTGCTGCGAGGTCGGGGACGTGGTGGAGCGGCGGCGGCTTCGACCGCGTCGCTCGCCTGCTCTTCTAATTCCTGCAGGTGCCGGCTATTCACCGTGAGGTGTTCCCGCATCGCTTGTGCCGCCTCGTCGGCGTCTCCCGCGCGAACCGCTTCCAGTATCCGCTCGTGGTGCTGGTAGGCGATCGATGCTCCGTAGATCCGCAATGTCTGTAGCCGGCTTTCGGTCAGCAGGTCGTGGATCGGTGCCAGAACCAGCGGAAAAAACGGATTCCCCGTCGCCTCGGCCAGTTGTGTGTGAAACTCTCCGTCAGCGCGAACATGCGTTGCCAAAGACCGCCGGGGACTCCGCAAAATGTCCTGTAGTTTCGCCAGCTCTTTCAGATGTTTCGCTTTGCGATTCAAGGCGGCGTTGGCCGCGATCGACGTTTCGAGAACCTGCCGCACTTCGGCCAAATCGGCCAACCGGTTGGGTATCTCCCGCAACAACCGCTCGTACCCCAAAGAGACTTGCCGGCCACTGGGTGGAGTCACGCGGGAACCGGATCCTTGGCGGCTTTCGATCAGCCCGAGACTGGTGAGTCTGCCCAGTGCCTCACGGATCACGGAACGGCTGACCTGGAACCGGGTACTGAGCGAGCGTTCCGCGGGAAGCAATTCCCCCGCCGAGATTTCGCCGGAAACGATCGCCCGCTCCAATTGCAGGCTGATCTCAGAAACACGGTCGACAGCAGATTGTGGAGACATGCCTCACGCGCACGGAACAGTGCGGCGCGCTTCCTGTCGGCACCGCTTGACATCGTACACTTCGCTGACGATCGTAGAGATTGGTCAGACCAGTTGCAAGCCGCCCACGGGCGTGCCTGTCGTTCGGTTTTCCAGACGTCGTTTCGCGCTCAGACCGCCAGGATGCCCCCGATGTTGAACCAGACTTTGCGTCGCCTCTCAGACGATTCGCGCGGCGGATTGCGCCTGCGTAAGATTGGCTGGAGTGTGGTCGCGCTGGTTGGGTTCACCGCCACCACCTTTGCCGACGAGGCGATTTTTCGGGAACGCGTGGCGACCATTTTCGAACGCCATTGCGTTCGCTGCCATGGTGACGAAATCAAGGGGGGACTCTCTCTGGTCGACGCGAAGTCGGCGGCGCAAGGGGGCGATTCCGGGCCGGCGTTCGAACCCGGCAAACCCGACGAGAGTCTTCTGCTGGAGATGATTTCGGGTGACAAGCCGTCGATGCCCAAAGGGACCAGCCCGCTCGGCCCGAAAGAGGTCGCCGCCATACGGCAGTGGATCGCGGGTGGGGCGAAATGGCCCGCCGACGCGAAGCTCCGCAATCGGCAATTTGAAGGTTCCACCTGGTGGTCTCTCCAGCCGTTGACGAAGCCGGCTGTCCCCGCGGTCGACGCGGCGCACGCCCAACGGGTTCGTAATCCAATCGACGCGTTCATACTGAAGGGGGTTGAGGCGCAGGGACTATCGCCGGCACCCGAAGCGGATCGCAGGACACTCGTCCGGCGGTTGTTTTTCGATCTTGTGGGACTCCCTCCCACACCAAACGAGATCGAGCGGTTTCTGAAAGACAACGATCCGCGCGCGTATGAAAACCTCGTCGATCGATTGCTCGACTCTCCCCGTTACGGCGAACGCTGGGCGCGACATTGGCTCGACGTGGTCCATTTCGGCGAAACTCACGGGTACGACAAAGACAAGCCGCGCCCCAACGCCTGGCCCTATCGCGACTACGTCATCCGAGCGCTCAACGAGGATCTTCCCTTTGGCCGGTTCTTGGAGCAACAGATCGCGGGAGACGTATTGTTCCCCGGGACGCGCGACGGCATGGAGGCGCTCGGGTTTCTCTCGGCCGGTCCCTGGGATTTCATCGGGCACGCCGAAGTTCCGGAATCGAAGATCGACGGCAAAGTCGCCCGGCATCTCGATCGCGACGACATGGTCACGAACACCATGCAGACGTTCGCCAGCCTGACCGTGCAGTGTGCCCAATGCCACAATCATAAGTTCGATCCGATTTCGCAGGAGGACTACTACAGCCTGCAGGCGGTGTTCGCGGCGATTGACCGGACCGATCGACCGTACGACGTCGATCCCAAAATCGGAGCGAGACGGCAGGAGTTGAACGCAGAGCGCGCGGCGCTCGAAAAAGACCGCAACGACCACACCACGCGAATCGCCACGCGGGCTGGGGAGCGACTGAAAACTCTCGATCAGAAGATCGCCGATTTGAAAAAGGCCGCGGCGGGAACGGCGTTGCAGGGGGTCGAATTCGGCTATCACAGTCAAATAGAACCCAAGGCCGACACGCCGAAATGGGTGCAGGTGAATCTCAAGGATCCCGTCGAAGCGCGGGAAATCATCTTGCGTCCGTGCCATGACGACTTCGGCGGCATCGGCGACGGTTTCGGCTTTCCGGTGCGATACCGCGTGGAGACCGCCGACGACGCGGAGTTCACCCAGAACGTGACGGCAGTGGTCGATCTCACGGCGAACGATGTCAAGAATCCCAAGCTGATGCCTCTACGATATCCGCTGGCCCCTCAGGGGACACGACGGGTGCAGTTCGTTCGGCTGACCGCGACGCGCCTGGCACCACGCAGCGGCGATTTCATTCTGGCGATTTCGGAACTGGAAGTGCGCGACGCGGGGGGGAAGAACCTGGCGCAGGAGGCGAAAGTCACCGCGCTCGATTCCATCGAAGCCGCGCCCCGCTGGCGGATGTCCAACCTGACCGACGGACTATTTCCGGTCGACAAGTCTGCTCCAACGGGGGAACTGGCCGACGTTGTCGCCGAGCGTGACACGCTGTGGAACGCCACGATTCGTCCGGAGGAGCGCGATGCGCTGGGCGCGATCGGGGCGAAGCTCACGCGGATCGGGGAAGAACTGTCCACCTTCCCCGCACAGAATGTCGCGTACATTGGTGCGGTTCACAAAGGCGAAGGAGCGTTTCGCGGGACCGGTCACGACGGCGGCAAGCCGCGAATGATCGCGCTGCTGGAACGAGGCAACGTCGAGAAACCAGTGCGAGAAGTCAGTCCGGGAGCGCTGTCCGCGATTTCCGTACTCCCCGCGCGATTTGAATTGCCCGTCGGGGCATCCGAAAGCGCCCGGCGGGCCGCTCTGGCGCAGTGGCTGTCCAATTCCAAGAATCCGCTCACCTGGCGTTCGATCGTCAATCGAGTCTGGCATTACCATTTCGGCAAGGGGCTGGTGGAAACCCCCAATGATTTCGGCCGCAATGGACGACTTCCGACGCATCCGGAACTGCTCGACTGGCTGGCCGCCGATTTTCGGGACGGAGGACAGTCGCTGAAGCGGTTGCATAAGCGGATGGTCGAGAGCGCCACGTATCGCCAGAGTTCGGCTGAGACGCCGCGCGCCGCGGCGATCGACGCCGACAACCGGTTTCTGTCGCGCATGAGCCGGCGGCGGCTGGAAGCCGAGGCGATCCGCGACAGCGTGCTGGCGGTCTCGGGCAAGCTCGATTTAAAAATGGGTGGCCCCAGTTTTCAGGACTTCGTGGTTGAAAAGCCCGACCATTCGCCCCACTATGAATATGAACTCGCCGACCCGAACGATCCGAAAATTCACCGCCGGAGTGTGTACAGGTTCATCGTTCGATCGCAGCAGCAGCCGTTCATGACGACACTGGACTGTGCCGACCCGTCGATGCAGGTCGACCGCCGGAACGAGAGTCTGTCGGCGCTGCAGGCGCTGGCCCTTCTCAACAACGGTTTCATGCTGACGATGGCGGAACACCATGCGGAAAAATTGCAAGGAAAGTACCCGCAACTCGAGGATCAGGTGCGGGTCGCGTTCACGGAATGCGCCGGACGGACACCGTCCGAGGTGGATTTGGCAGAACTGGTCAAATTCGCGAAGGAACAGGGGTTGGACAACCTCTGCCGCGCGCTGTTCAATTTGAATGAGTTTGTGTTTGTCGATTGAGTCGGGACTCTCGTCCGCTGGCCCGACCGCGTCCGTCCCCCCTGATCCTCTTCATCCCTTTCATCCTGTCTCATGTTCTCCTTGACCGACATTCAGTCCGCGCTGCGTGAATTCCAATTTGACGCCTGGTTGATCTACGATTTCCGCGGAAGCAATCTTCCGGGGCGACGCATCCTGGATCTCGGAGATCGGCAACCGGGATCGCGGAGGTGGGCGTACGTGATCCCCGCCACGGGTGAACCGCGGAAGCTGGTCCATCGGATCGAGCCGGGCGCGCTGGACCACTTGCCGGGCGAGAGGCTGGTCTATTTGCGCTGGCAGGAGTTTGAAGCGGGGGTCGCCAACTTGATTGGCAGTGCCCGCCGCGTGGCGATGGAGTATTCTCCCCGCAATGCGAATCCGTATGTGGCGCGGGTTGACGCGGGATTCGTCGAGCTGGCGCGGTCATGCGGGGCGGAGGTGGCGTCGTCGGGGGATTTGATTTCGACGTTTGAGGCGGCGTGGGATGACGACCAGTGGCGGATGCACCGCGAGGCGGCCGTGCATACCGATGCGGCCTATCCCCGGGCCTGGAAGTTCATCGCCGACCGCGTGCGTGAGAACGGCATGACGACCGAAGGGGAGGTTCTGCAGGAGATCTTGCGGCACTTCGACGAGCGGGGCCTGTTCGCCGACCATCACCCCATTGTGGGAGTCAACGCCCATAGTGGCGACCCGCATTACGAAACGGGGAACGCCCCTATTCGTGCCGGTGATTTTGTGCTGATTGATCTGTGGGCCAAAATGGCGCGGCCCCGTGCGGTCTACAGCGACCTCACGCGCGTTGGATTTGTGGGCGATACCGTCCCCGCCCGCTACGACGAGGTGTTTCGAATTGTGGCGGCGGCCCGCGACGCGGCGATTGAACGCGTTCGCCAGGGATTTGCCACAGGCGAACGGTTGCCGGGCTGGAAAGTCGATCAAGCCGCCCGCGATGTGATTGAGACCGCTGGATATGGTCCGCAATTCGTCCATCGGACCGGGCACAGCATCGGTCAGGAAACGCATGGCAACGGTGCGAATATCGACAATCTCGAGACGCACGAGGAACGCCTGATCCTCCGTCGGACCTGCTTTTCGATCGAGCCGGGGATCTATCTGCCGGAGTTCGGGGTGCGGAGCGAAATCAACGTGTTTGTCGACGCCACGGGAGAGGTCCATGTAACGGGTGGGGAATTGCAGCGGCGTGTGGTGGCGATCACCAGCGTCTGATGAATTCCGTGGAAATCCGGTGGGATGGGGAGAAAGATCGATGGCTAGCCCCAAACCCCATGGCGCGGTCCAGACCCCACCCAAATTGAGTGGATGGGGTCTGGAGACCGTGGCGCAATGAGAGGCGATGTCCGGATCTTACTTCTTCACCATCGAACCGGCCGGTGCATAGGACGCGAGTCTTCTGGTTTGACGCCGCTCGTTGCGTTAATTCCCTGCGGAGGAGCGGACCGCCCCTTTGCGGTAGATCGTCTTGCCTTCCTTGATCGTCTCAAGAACCTGGATCTCTTTGATCGCCAGCGGCTCGACCTTAAGTGGATTCTTGTCGAGGATCACGAGATCGGCGAGCTTGCCGACTTCGAGCGAACCTTTCGTTCGTTCCTCCTGATACATGTGGGCGGCGTCGATGGTCAGCGCTTTGAGTGATTGCAGTGGCGTGATCCGTTCTTCGGGACCGATCACTTCACCGCCGCGCGAGACGCGATTGACCGCCGACCACAACACAAACATCTGGTCGATCGGCGAAACGTTGAAATCGGTGTGGTTGGCACACGTGATTCCCATCTCGATCGCGGTCTTCATCGGACTGAGAAAGTACGTCTGCTCTTTTCCGCGGTTCTTCAGGTGCGTCTCGCCGAAGTAAAAGCAGTGTTCGGTGAAGAACGACGGAATGATCTTGTATTCCACATATTTCGCGAGCTGGTCCTTCCGGACGAATTGGGAATGGATCACGGTGGTGCGTTTGTCGGCGAAGCGATCTTTGGCGACTTTCTCGTGTGCTTCGAGAAACATGTCGATTGCCGCGTCCCCATTGCAGTGAATGATCAACTGCACGCCACTGTCGTAGACGAATTTGACGAACTCATCGATCTGAGCCTGCGGGAACAGCGGTTCACCGCGCCAGTCGGGTTCTCCGCCAGGCCCCCCCGTGAGGTACGGCTTCGAGAAGAACGCGGTCCGACCCTGAGGCGAGCCGTCGGCGGTGATTTTGATCCCTCCGAGTTTCAGTCGGTTGGTGTATTTTCCAAACGAGGCGGGAGGATTCTTCTCGAAAACCGCTTTGGCTTCGGTGATGAATGGGTAGGCAGTCACGTCGATGGACAGCAGCCCCTGCGCGGCCGCCTTTTGCAACAGAGCGACATCAGCCGCCATTGTCGCACCTTCCTGCGCTGTCGTCACTCCAGCGGCGGCGTAGATCTCCTGGCCTGCCTCGAACCGTTTGAGCAGTTCCGCTTCACTGGGTTTCGGAAGAGTACTGAAGATGGGGATCCAGGCCGCCTCCATCAGCAGACCGGCCGGTTCCATTGAGCCGGGCTTGCGGAGAATGACTCCTCCCGCTGGAGTCGGGGTATCTTTGGTGACCTTGAATCTCTTCAGAGCGGCAGAATTGCAGACCGCGCCGTGCAATGAGACATGTTGGACAAACACTGGCTGGTCGGGAAACGCCCGATCGAGATCATCCGCCGTCATTTCCCGGCCATCGGAGAGGGCGTTTCCGTCGTAGCCGTAACCGACGACGAATTCCCCTTTCGGTATCGAGTACTTCCGCTGGGTCTGTTTCAGCGCGGCGATGATGTCGGCGATCGATTTCCCCGGACCGGCCGGGGGGGAGAAGCAGTTGGCTTGTCGCGAGACCTGCAGGCAGTTGATGAAGTGGCTGTGACCATCAAGGAACCCCGGAACGAGAGTCTTCCCCTTCAGGTCCACCAGCTTCGTGGCGGCACCTTTGAGTTTCAGAATGTCCTCTTGTTTGCCAACGGCCAGGATCTTCCCCCCCTGAACGGCCAAAGCCTCGGCCGTGGGGTTTTTGTCATCGACGGTGACGACGTCGCCACCGTGGTAGATCACTTCGGCGGTCTGTGCCGAAAGCGTCGCTCCGGTCAACAGATAACACGCACAGAGGAAGACCAAGAGGGTGAAATTGCGTCGCATGGGGAATTCTCAGTGGATGACGGGCCGAATGCCTGCCGGGAAGGACAAACGAGAGAACTGGCGAACGGACAAAAACGCGTTCGACACGTCTTGTGTTTAGCCAACCACCGTTTCCAAGTCCATCGACTCGCGACCAGCAACGATCCGATCGGGCAATGGACGGAAATGATTTTTAACTCCTTACCCGGATGGCTTATAATCCTGACCGCGTCCACTCAGCGAAATCACCCGGTGACCCCTTTCATGCCCGATCTGACTTTACTGCGACAACAGCATCCGCTGGCGAATCCCGTGTTTCAGATCGCAATGCTGGACAACGTCCAGGGGGTTCCACCATTCGCGGGCAATCTGCGAAAGAACGGTTTACCCCCTCTTTCCCGATCGAAACTCGAGGTTTTACAGGTCAACCTGGGGCGCGTCTGCAATCAGACTTGTCGGCACTGTCACGTTGACGCCGGGCCGGACCGCCGGGAGAGCATGTCGCGGGAGACTCTGGAACAGTGCCTGAAATTCACGCGTGACGGTGATGTGCCGACGGTCGACATCACGGGCGGTGCCCCGGAGATGCACCCTGACTTTCGCTGGTTCGTGCGGGAATTGAGAGCGCTCGATCGTCGCATCATCGACCGCAGCAATCTCACCATTCTGCTCGCGCCGGGATTCGATGATCTGCCCGGATTCCTGGCGTCGAACCAGGTGGAGATCGTCGCGTCACTCCCCTGCTATCTTGAGAAAAACGTCGATCGACAGCGGGGCGACGGAGTCTTCGAAGCGTCACTGGAAGCCCTCAAGCGACTGAATGAGCTGGGGTATGGCGATCCAGGGTCGGGACTCGTGCTGAACCTGGTTTACAATCCCCTCGGGCCGTCCCTGCCGCCGGCCCAAGAGCAACTCGAGGAGGACTATCGCCGGGAACTCGCTTCGCGCTACGGTA
Source organism: Planctomicrobium piriforme (assembly GCA_945860955.1). GTDB lineage: Bacteria > Planctomycetota > Planctomycetia > Planctomycetales > Planctomycetaceae > UBA10511. Next base: position 14,570 of record CAMATH010000107.1, on the reverse strand, counting down.
TTGTCTTCAATCGGCTGTTCACGATCACCAATCTGCCAATCAGCCGCTTTCTGGTCGATTTGGTAGAAGCGGGAAAGCTGGATGATTATCTGCAGACGCTGGCGATCGCCTTCAACCGGTCGACCGTCGCGAACCTGATGTGTCGCTCGACGCTGTCGGTCGACTGGCAGGGACGGCTGTTCGATTGCGACTTCAACCAGATGCTCAATCTGGATCCGCATCCACGCCGTCCGGCGACAATCGGGGAGGCGGTTGCCGGGGCATTCGAGGGGACTCCCATCACCACAGGCCAACATTGCTACGGCTGTACCGCGGGAAGTGGTTCCAGTTGCCAGGGGGCGCTATCCGTCCCCCAGTGAAAAGCCAGAGCGTCAAGACCGAGTTTTCGCCACTCCCGCCACATCCTGCCGGGCCGACGTCTCGTCTTCAATTGAGTGGGGCATACTCTCCGCGTTCCGTATGACTGGCGACCGCTACGCGAATTCGCTCCAGAACCTCAGCGTCCGTCGGATACTCCGACAACAACACCGAGCGCATCGACAGGGGGACGCCATCCATCCGGTAGATCGTGCCCCCCGTGGAGAGTCCGCACGGTGCGGTCGTGATGCGAACAGCCGGCGTGAACGGCAGCGATGTCCCCGGGTTTTCGATCGCGATCGTCGGGATCTCGCGCAGTGTCTGCTGCGACTCCGTTCGCATCAGCTCATACGTCTCACTCCCCACCAGGAGGCACGCGTCTACTTCGTGACGCGATAAGAGATCGTCGGCGGTGAATTCACCGGGATTGTACCGTGGATAGCCGCGTCCCAGATCGACACCGAACGGATAGCCCGTCTGCCAACACAGGACATTGTCGGCCCCCGTCACGTCGCCATAGATTCGCATCCGCCGGGCGAAAAACCGGGTGTGCGCGTTGAGTTCGGCGACCAGTTTCAACAACAGATGCACTGTATGCTGCCCCGGCATCGGATTGCCAAAATCCCGATCGCGCACCATCCCGGTCAGTCCCAGGCCAAAAAACACGACGCCGTAGCGGCACGACTTCATCCGCCGCGCCAAGTCGCTCAGCAACTCCAGGTCAGCTCCCGGTGGAACGCTCGGCAGCGACGAAGATCGAAGGTCAGCCTGGCAGTTCGCGATCGATTCCCGCCGCGAACCTCCCTTTCCATCAATCACTGGCGGAATACAAGACAGATCCGGCCAACCGCGTACGAGCGCGAGCAACGTCGTCAGCGCTTCAAAGTCCCGCCCCGACTCAATGGGAATCACGAAATCGGGTTGGGATCCCGACCGGTCGAGTCGCCACTCTTCGACTTCACCACGCGTGCCAATCATCACCACCGTCCGGTCGGCGCGCCCCCCGGGCACGTGACGACCCCGGGGAAACACCGCGTAGCGCTCGGCGTGCCGGGGATGCGTCTCGGCGGGATTGCAACCCCAATAGATCACCAGATCGGCGCGGTTCCGAACCTCCCCCAGCGTGCAGGTCGATTCCCCCATTTCCTGGATCGCCATGATCGACGGTCCATGGCACTGCGACGCGGTCGTGTCGATCGTCGCGCGCAAATCAGCCGCCAGTCGCACCGCAATCTTCTGCCCCGCGGTATTGCTCCGCGACAATCCGTAAATGAGCGGACCATCCGACCGTGAAAGTATCTCCGCCGCCTTGAGAACCGCCTCATCCAGCGAGACCTCCCGCCCCTCGATTTGCGCGATCGGCGGCTCGGTGACGGACTGGGAGGCGAACCACTCCTCCGCGATCGGACAGGAGTTCTCGATTCCCGTGACGCGATTCTCTACGACCGTGATCGCCAGATCGTCGCATACGCACCCACACGCCGTGCAGGGCACATGACGCGTCGTCAGCGGTAGGACAGCGTGTGGCGGGGAGAGACTGTTCAACTCACACCTCCGGATCGACCCGCACCACAATGTGCTTAAAGGCCGGCGTTTTCGATTCCGGATCCACACCGCGCGGAATCAGCACATTCGATTCGGGGCAGTACATCATCGCGTTGCCGAGCCGCACGTCAAACGGGCGAACCCGCTGGTACCGCATCTCCCCCACGCTGCTCACAATGCGAACGGTCTGATCGGCGACCAGCCCGAGACGCGCGATGTCCGCAGCGTTCATCAGAATGACGTCCCGCCGCTCCTGACCGCGATACAAATCGTCGTTTTCATAAACCACGGTGTTGAATTGCCCCTCCGATCGAATTGTCATCATCCGCAATTCCCGCGGCCCCAGTGGCTGAGGCTTGGGAAGTGCCACCGCATGGAATTTCGCCTTGCCGCTCGGCGTGGGAAACTGCCCAGGATCGAGCTTCCGGCCCGGAATGAAGAATTCCTTCTTGGTGGTTCCAATCTGAGAGATCGACTCCAATCCAGGAACCGTCTCGGCGATCAACTGTCGCACCGCCTCGTGGCTTTCGAGGTGCTTCCAGTCGAGTTTGTATTTGTCTCCCAGTACACGCTTGCCCAATTCGGCCAGGACCGAGACCTCACTTCGGGGTCCGGCATAGCGCGGCGGGCCTCCGTTCGACAGCCGCACGAAGCTGAACATCGATTCCTGGGTCGTCGTCTGTGGCTCCTCGTCTCGGGGCAGCACCGGCAGGACCAGCGTTTCTCCTCCCCTGCCCCAGGCGTGCCCGGTGTTGAGGGTGGTTGTGAGATAGGCGACGAACCCGAGTTTGTTCAATGCCCGTTCCGCGTACGTGGCGTCGGGGTTGCTCCCGAACAGATTCCCCCCAAGGCAGAGCGCGGCATCCATATCCCCCCGTTCTGCGGCGTCCATGCAGGCCATGGTATCCAGCCCGGGGGATTTGGGGACTTCGATTCCGAGCTTTTGTTCAAACCGCTCCAGGATTGCCTTTTTGAGTTGTGGCGTCACGCCGACTGAGCCCATCCCCTGCACGTTGCTGTGACCACGGATCGGCATCAGCCCCGCGCCGGGTTTCCCCACCATGCCCCGCAACAGCGCGAGGTTCGCGATCATCCGCACATTGTCTGTTCCGTGCAGATGGTGCGTGATTCCCATCGTCCAGCCAAAGACGACATGTTTGGCCCGAATGTACCGTTCGGCGATCGCGGCGATCTGCGTCCGATCGACGCCCGAGATCCGCTCGATTTCGTCCCATTCGGTCGACTCCACCTGCCGGACGAAATCGCTGAAGCCCTCGGTCGACCGCTCGATGAACGCGACGTCGTGAGACTGACGTGCCAGAACCTCCTTCGCGACCCCCGTCAGCAGCGCGATATCCCCGCCAATATGCGGTTGCACATACAGACTGGCGATGTCGGTTCCGAACAACAGGCTCCGCACATCACTGGGAACGCGAAAGTTGACCAGGCCCAGTTCTTTCGCGGGGTTGATGACAACCACATCTCCCCCCCGACGGCGCAGTTCCATCAGGCTGCGCATGAGGCGGGGATGGTTCGACGAGGGATTGGCACCAATCAGCAGGTACAGGTCGGCATGATGGAGATCATCAAGCTGCACTGTGCCGGTCCCCGCGCCGATGGCGGCTCCCAACCCCACGCCACTGGCCTGATGACAGTAGTACGAGCAGTTGTTGACGTAATTCGTTCCGAAGACGCGGGCGAACAGTTGCAGCAGGAACCCCGCCTCGTTGGAACTGCGGCCACTGGCGTAGAAGAAGCTGCGATCCGGGCCGGCGGCGATCAGCTTTTTCGCCAGGTGGTCGAACGCCTCGTCCCAGGAAATCGCACGGTAATGGGTGTCCCCAGGGCCAGCGTAGATGGGGAAGACCAGTCGGCCACTGGTTTCGAGCTGCTGGGGAGACAGCGCCCGCAACTCGGCGAACCCGTACCGTTGGAAAAACTCCGGAGTGATTCCCGCCTGCATGTCGGAAACCATCGCTTGAAACGATTTCTTGCAGACTTCGGGAAAATAGCCCGCCTCGTTGACCATGCCCCCGAGTTGCCCCCCCATGCCGAGAGCGCAGGTCTTGCAGGTGTTTTTGGAGCGCATGGCCCGCCACAGCTTCCACCAGCCGACCCGGTTGGCGAGACGCAGGGTGTACGCGATGGCTTTCCAGCCACCGCCACTGCGGAGGCGATTCGTCATGATGAAACCCGTACGGTTTGAAGAGGAGTTGTTCGTTCCGGTGACTTCACGTTGCGACGCGCGCGACCTGATCGCGGCACTGAGCCGGGCGAGCCTTTGGCGAGCGATATTGATCGAGTGTGGCTCGCCGAAGCCGTCTCGTACTCAACCACCGCGAGTATAACGGGCGGGACGGAGGTGGTCCGAATCCGACCACAACAATTCCAGAAAATGGCCAATCAGTGGACACCGCGTCATGCGGACGGCACTCGGATGCGGTGGACCGACCGTGGTGTCCGGGAACGTGGGGAAGTGCCTTTCTTTCGCCCGTGTATGGATCCATCCGTGTGTGTTTTTCTGCGGGATTTTCCGGCAATTTCGTGAATTTCTCCAAAAAGGAAGATTTCGATGGTTTCGTTCTTGACTGTTTTCCCGCCGATGGTAAAGTGGGGCCGTTGTGGGACGAAGTGGGAGAAAGTGGTGAGTTATGGCCCTGACGGGGACCTACCCCAGGTCGCTTGACGACAAGCTGCGTCTGGCGATTCCAAAGCGCCTCATCGAGGACTTTGGTGAGGCCGAGCTCACACAGTTTCACTTCGCGCCCGGAACCGAGAAGTCGTTGCTGCTGTACTCTCCGAAAGGATTCGAGAGGCTGTCGCGACGCGTGAGTCGAATGTCGAACCGTCCGGAAGTCCGGGCGTACAAGCGGTTTTTCTACGCGAACGCCGAACGAGTCGAACTGGATGCCCAGGGACGGATCCGGATTCCAGAGCGGCTGGTATCGTTCGCGGGGATCACGCGAGAAGTGGTGATTTTGGGAGTGCACGACCACGTGGAAGTCTGGGATGCGACCACTTGGGGTGACTTCGTTGCCAAAAACAGCCAGAGTTTCGACGAGTTGGCGACGATGGCGTTTGAGTGAGTCCGGCGCTGGTCCACGGATGGCTCCCAGCGGCGGTCTTTGTCAGGAACCGAGGCGTCCCCCCCTGATCAATTCGTCCGGATTCGATTGCCCCGATCAGGTCGCCTCGAACACCGTCTGCCGCCCCACTGAACCGGGTTGCGGATTCGGTGAGCCATGGAAGGCAAGCCACGGAGGGTAGCGGCTCCAGAAATAGCCGTGATCATTCGCCTCGAGTGGGCCCCAGGATGGCTGGCCCGGAGGCGAGTGATTCCCGTCCTCTGTTCCGTTCAGAACTCGATCACCGTCCCCAGCGACTGGGATTGATGCCCGGCGCTTCGGTTCGCATTCCTGCGGGCTTGTGTTCCTGATTCCACTGGAACCCCGTGGTGTTCAGGTTTTTCAAAAACGGCTTCGCGATTTCCGGGGCATTCGCGACCAGGGCAGGATCCCATTCTTCAACCGGCTGGATCGGGCCTGCCCAAGCCGGGCGATACCCCAGTTGCACCAACTCACGCGGCAGAGAGTCTTTGTTCGTATGACTGCCATGCAGGACGAGCGAAGGGATCACCACCGCGGAGCCCGCGGGAACCGTCAGTGTGATTTCCTCGGGATGCGACTTGTACCGCACGTATGGGCTGGCCTCGGTATGAAATGACAGGTGCGAACGGGGGAGCAGCCGAAATGGCGCGCGGGTCGGCGTCAATTCATCAAGGTAGTACAACACCCGCAACAGTCGCGGGCAACTTCCTTCGAAGCCAAACAAATTCGAACCATGCGGCTGACCGTCGGTATGCAGCGAAATTCCGGGTGAACCGGGAAGCGTGCGCTGGAAAAAGCCCCGGGTAAATACAATTTCCGGCCCCAAGAGATCGGTCAGAAACTCGATCATGGGGGGATAACCGATCAGCTCGGCGACCCCTCGGCTGAGCCACTGAGGCTGTGTGGTGGAACGGGTTTGTGCCGTGCTGTAGCTCGTATGCCCCATCTCGGCGGCCGCCAATTCCGACTTGATCCGCGCGATAAAGTCGGGCTTAAGAATCGCGGGGAGAACGACGTAACCCTCGACTTCGAAATAGCGAATCTGCTCGGGTCGGCTCATCGACGCGAAATCGGTCCGATCGATGTTCATGAAGCCGATTTCGTCTGGGGGAGAGTTGCCGTTCATGGAATGGTCGTCGCGGTGAGAAGATGGAGGTGGCCGGCATCTTCGCAAAACACCTGCGGGATGTCCAATTGCGGATGCCGCTGTCCGTTGACTGCGATCGGCAGCGGGCGCGACAAACTGGACAGTCTACGAATCACAGCCAATAATCCCAACGCCTCGGAATCGGCTCGGGGAGACTCTGCCGGCCGCGTGTGGCCGCAGTGTGGAAGATGTTTTCTTCACCCTCAGTTTCAGAACGGATCCCCACAATGAGACGACAGTTTCTCTGGTCGGTGCCGCTGTTGGCCGCCGCGTTGATGATTTGGGCCGCATCGACTCAGCGGACTTCGACTCCCGCCTATGGACAGGAGAAGAAGTCTGTGGGGCCGGTGGTGGAAACCGGAAAGCAGATTCCGCAACCCGATCCGGCATTTCGGGGCAAAATCGACACGAGTTATAAAGATTCGACGCCGAGCTATCCCGCCCCTGTCAAAGCCCGCCCGGGGAGTCCGAACGTTCTTTTGATTCTGCTGGATGACGTCGGGTTTGGAATGACCTCGACATTCGGCGGACCAGTGCCCACCCCGCACATCGACCGGCTCGCGAAAAACGGCATCAAGTACACCCGGTTTCACACGACCGCCCTGTGCAGCCCGACCCGCGGCGCGTTGTTGGCCGGTCGAAATCACCACAGCATCGGGACGGGGGTCATTACCGAGTGTGGCACGGGGTACCCTGGTTACACCGGGATCATCCCGAAGAGTACCGCGCTCGTGTCGCAGATGCTGCGTGACAATGGATACGCCACGTCGATGTTCGGGAAATGGCACAACACCCCCGAAATGGACATCAGCCCTGCCGGTCCGTTCGACCGCTGGCCCACCGGCCTCGGTTTCGAATACTTCTACGGGTTCAATCAGGGGGAGACTCATCAGTACTACCCGACTTTGTACCGCAATACCGTCCCCGTCCCCGCCCCCAAGACTCCCGAACAGGGCTACCACTTCACCGACGACATCACCGACGAGGCGATCGCCTGGACGCACAACGTTCGGGCCGCCGATCGGGACAAACCGTGGTTCACGTATTTCAGCACGGGAGCGGTTCACGCTCCGCACCACGCGCCGGTCGAATGGCGCAAGAAATACGAAGGCAAGTTCGACTACGGATGGGATAAACAGCGCGAACTGACCCATGCCCGGCAGCTCGAACTGGGGATCATTCCCAAAGGGACGAAACTGACGCCGCGCCCGAAAGAAATCCCGGCGTGGGACACACTCCCTGCGGAGAACCAAAAGGTCTACCTCCGGTTGATGGAGAACTACGCCGCCTTCATGGCGCACACCGACCACCACATCGGCCGGCTGATCGACAGCCTCGAAGCGTCGGGTGAACTCGACAACACTCTGGTGCTGACGATTATCGGTGACAACGGTGCGAGTGCCGAGGGGGGACTGGAAGGAACATTCAGCGAACTCGCCAGCCTGTTGGGGATTCAGCTTGGACTCGCCAGCACACTCGACCACATCGACGAGATCGGCGGTCCCAGCAGTGAGCCGCATGTTCCGGTCGGTTGGGCCTGGGCGATGTGCAGCCCGTTCCAGTGGACCAAGCAGGTCGCCAGTCACTTTGGCGGCACCCGAAATCCGCTGATTGTGCATTGGCCCCAGGGGATCAAGGCCAAGGGGGAAACCCGCACGCAGTTTCATCACGTGATCGATATCGTTCCGACGATTCTTGAAGTCGCGAAAATCCCCGAGCCCAAAACGGTCAACGGGATCGCGCAAAAGCCGATTGAGGGCGTGTCGATGGCCTACAGTTTCGACGCCCCCGAGGCCAAAGAGCGTCGGACCACGCAATACTTCGAGATGTTCACGAACCGCGCGATCTACCACGACGGGTGGGTGGCTTGCAGTCGCTTTGGCGTTCCCTGGGACACCGCCGGTCGGAGCGGGGATTTCAACGAAGCCCCCTGGGAACTCTACAACGTCGCCGTCGACTTCTCCGAAGCGGACGATCTCGCTGCGAAGAACCCGGCAAAGCTGAAAGAACTCCAGGCGAAGTTTCTAGAAGAAGCGAGAAAGTACGATGTCTTTCCGCTCGATCCGCGACTTTCCGAACGGCTCGATCCTCGGAACCGGATCGCGGGCGAACCGAGAACGGCCTGGACCTATTTCGGAAATCGTGTCTGGTTGCCTGAGCCGGTTGGTCCGCTGGTGTTCCCCCGGGCACACAGCATCACCGCCGAGGTGACAATTCCCGAGGGGGGCGCGGAAGGGGTTGTGACCTGTTGCGGAGCCTTCTCGGCGGGCTGGGCGTTGTACGTCAAGGATTCAAAACCGGTCTTTCGTTACACCTGTTTCGACATCGCCGACGCGACCATCACTGGTTCCGAATCGGTCCAGGTTGGAAAAGTGAAATTGAAGACCGAGTTCCATCCCGAGGGAACGCGCGAGGGATCCGGGACATTGAAGCTGTTCCTCAACGACCAGCTCGTGGGGGAAACGCATTTGAAACGGACGTTGTCCCGGCATGGTCTGGAACCGTTCGAAGTGGGACGGGACTCGATCACACCGGTTGACCCGGCGTACAAGGACAAGGGAGAGTTCCCGTTCACCGGAACGATCGACAAAATCACGTTCGCTTTGACACCCACGAAGTGAACTGATCGCGCGGTTGCGATTGGCGGAGGGGCCAGTGAATTTTTTCCTCCGCCAACAACTCCGGCCCAAATCGGCCACCTATTCCCCGATTCGCGGAATCTCCAGATCAAACATCAGCGCCCGGACGAATCGCACCGGCGGTGAGCCAAACGAGACGACCTGGTCGTGATAGCGACGCTTCGTAAACTCCTTCCCCCAGCGTCCCTCCGCGTCGCGCCGGAGGTCCAGATGTTCCTGCACGCCGACAAAGTACGTTGAGAGCTGCGTCGACGTGAGCTGTGCCCGCACCCACTTGCCTGCCGCCTCGCGCTCTTCCTGAAACGTCTCTTCGATCATCAGCTTATTCGCCTCGTCCCGGTTCATGCCGTCGACGTGAATCGCCTGGTCGAGAATCGAATTCGCGATCGCCCTCAAGTACCACTTCCGCTGCACCAAGAGCATCAGCGGATCGCCGTGGAAATACCCCTCGTTGGCCATCATCTGCTCGGCGTAACAGCCCCACCCTTCGGTGAAGGTCCCGGACGACAACACCGCCCGCAGAGTGCTGGGATACCGATTCGAGATCACAAGCTGCACGTAGTGCCCGGGCATCGCCTCGTGAACCGTCAGATTGTGCAGCGATCGCGTGTTGTATTCCCGCAGATACGACTCGATCTGACCGGCGTTCCAGTCGGTCGGCAACGGCGCGACCGCGTAAAACGTCTTTTGCCCCTTATCCAGCGCCCCGGGCGCGTCGCAATACGCCGTCGACACCCCCCGCTGGAATTCCGGCATGATGATGATATCCAACGGATCGCTCGGCAGCGTCATCAGGTCCTTTTCCCTAATGAAGTCGGCGGTCTCCACCAGCGACTCCTTTGCACGTTCAACCAACAGGTCAGCCGGTGGCACATCTTTGCACGCCAGTTCCAGCCCCGCCCGGATGATCGCCTGCTGAAACTCCTTCGACGGCTCGGCGGGGAATTCGGTGTAGGGATTCTTCTTCCGGTAGACCTCCTTCGCGATCCCGTACATCTCGGCTCGGACACGTCGCAGTTCACTCTCGGCCCGGTCGCGAATCTGTTGTCGCGACAGCGGCGTCTGCAATGTGAACGGAAGCTTCTGGTCGAACAATTTCGCCCCCAATCGAAAATCTCCCCCGGCGTTGGGAGCCAGCTCCGTTTCCAGCCACTTCTGGTGATCGTCGACCGCCTTCCGCGCGGTGATCAGCGCCTGCCGCAGCCGCTGCTGCTCGGCGGGAGCCAGTTGACCGACATTCGGTTCAACCATATTGGCCAGAATGCTCAACACACCCTTGTTTTGCTGGACGGCGGTCGTCGCATGGATGGGAGGAACCCGTTTGGGAACCAGCGTCCTCCGAACCTGCTCCAGCATCCGGGGGAATTGTTCCAGTCGACTGGCGACATGTTCCAACCGCTTCGAAAGGGGAGCGAATTCCCGCGCCATCAGTCCATAGATCGAACCCCCCGCCAGCTCGGTGTAGACCAGCGGATTCCAGGCCCAGTCCTGCAGCGTTTCCAGTCGCCACACATCTCCCCGCAGGCTCAGTTCGAGGATCTCGAAATCCACCTGGTTCGCCCGCGACAACTTGGCGCGGTCAATGCCCCGCAGGTCGGCGAGGACGCCAGAATAGAATTTCACCGCCTTGTCACGCGATTGAGCCGAGACATCGTCCAACTGCCCGTCGTACCGATGATCGCCCAGGACCGTCGCTCCCGCTGGCGAGAGGGCGGGGAACTGTTCGATGTACCGCTTGCCGATCGCTTCGAAGCGGGCATCGACCGCGGGATCCACGTCGGCGAAACCGAACACGAGTGCGGGGATGCAGACCAACAGGGAATTCATGGGGATTTGCGTTCGTCGCGGGAATGGCGGTGGGGGAAAGTCTGACTCGACATCGAGTTGCGGATTCTATCGCCGCGTTGTGCCCGGAACAAACGGGGCGGTATACTTGACTCAGTCGAAAATGAGGAGTTCACACGGAGCCGCGCTCTTCGGAAAGCGATCGCCGTTGACCGCTTCCTGACGGGCGCGGCTCGGATTCAACGTCGTATTTTCCGCCGTGCCGAGTAGAAGATCGACGGCGAAGTTTACGCCCTCCAGGAGTTCACGCCATGTTCCCCGCTCCGATCAACCGTCGTCAGATGGTCGCGCGGTCCGCCGTCGGGTTTGGATCGCTGGCGATGGCGTCGCTGTGCGCCGACCCCGTATCCGCCACCGAGTCGGGCGCGGTGAATCCGCTGGCCCCCAAGCCGCCACACCTGCCGCCCCGCGCCAAGCGGATGATCTTCCTGTTCATGAGCGGCGGTCCCTCGCAGGTCGACACATTCGACCACAAGCCGCTGCTGACCCGTGACGACGGGAAACCGCTCCCCTTCGCGAAACCACGGGTGCAGTTCAATTCCACCGCCAACCTGTTGAAGTCTCCCTGGGAGTTCAAACAGTACGGAGAAAGCGGGTTGTGGGTCTCGGACCTGTTTCCCCATCTGGCGAAACGGGTCGACGACTTGTGCATGATTCACTCGATTCATGGCACGAACCCAGCTCATGGCGGGGCGGTGATGAAAGTCCACACCGGCACCGACAATTTCGTTCGTCCCAGTATTGGTTCGTGGGTCTCGTACGGACTGGGAACCGAAAACGCCAACCTGCCGGCGTTTGTCACCATCTGTCCCACGCTGGCGTTTGGAGGCATCAACAACTGGAGTTCGGCCTTCCTGCCGGCGGTCTATCAGGGGACCGCGTTTGGCAACGCGAGCATCGCTTCCGACAAGGCGAAGGTCCGCTACATCAACAACTCGCGGTTGCCCCGCGACGTGCAGCGGATTCAGCTCGAACGGCTCAGTCGCCAGAATCGGGAACATCAGGCGCAGGCGGGGGCCGAGGCTTCGCTCGACGCGCGGATCAGTTCCTTTGAACTGGCCTTTCGCATGCAGTCGGCGATTCCCCAAGTCGAAGATCTCTCGGGGGAATCCGAAGCGACTCAAAAGTTATACGGCATGGACAATCCCACGACCGCGAACTTTGGCCGCATGTGTCTGATGGCCCGTCGTTTCGTCGAATCGGGAGTGAGATTCATTCAGGTGACTCACAACGACCACCTGGTTCAGTGGGACCAGCATTCCGACTTGAAAAACGGACATGAAAAGAACGCGCGTGAAGTCGATCTGCCGATTGCGGGGCTGCTGTACGACCTGAAGATGCGCGGCCTGCTCGAAGACACGCTCATCTGGTGGGGTGGTGAATTCGGCCGGACCCCAACCGCCGAAAGCGCCAACGGCCGCGACCACAATCAGGAGGGGTTCACCATGTGGCTGGCCGGTGGAGGCGTCAAGGGCGGATTCCGTTACGGAAGTACTGACGACTATGGCTACTACGCCGCCGAGAACAAAGTCCACATCCACGACCTGCACGCGACGATGCTGCACCTGATGGGACTGGACCACGAACGGCTGACGTACCGCTACGCGGGGCGCGACTTTCGGCTGACGGACGTCGAGGGGCATGTGGTGAGCGAGCTGTTTGCGTAACAGCGGTCATCACGGCACGTTTCACAATCCAATGCGCTTGACATCACCATTGTGGCGGGAGGCTGCCATTGTGTGGAGATCAATTGAAAGTACGCCGGCTATTCCGGGAGTTTTCCCAGGTCGATATACCAGTATCCATCCGGCTCAGACCAACCCAGCAATCTGCCATCGTGGGTAAACGCCGGCTTGGCACCGCATTCCGGGCGTTGAAATGTGAGTACGACTTCACCCGTCTCCGCGTGAAACAGTCGCAGCATCTTTTCGCACCCGGTGGCCGCGATTCGCTTGCCATCCGGTGTGAATGCCATTCCCGCAATGTAGTTTCCGAATGGCCCGACGTTGAACAGCGGATTCTCCCCGGTGACATCAAACACTGCCAGAAACTTGTTGACATTCCCGCGCGGGGCACTGGCGATCCGTTTTCCATCCGGACTGAACTCCAGCCCCATCGTGTAGGACGCATGCCGCATGGATCGCACCGAACAACCGGTCTTGGCATCCAGGATCTGGATATCAAACATCCCCCCCGTCGCCAGCAAGTCTCCCTGGGGGCTGTAGGCAACTCCCTCGCCAAAATTCAAACGGTCTCCGACCCGGTTCACTTTTTTCGGCTCGTCGCCAGAGAGTGACCAGAGTTCCAAAGCCGACTTGCTTTCCGCGACGAACGCCGACCCGTCCGGGGCGACCGCCAGTTCCCGCACCGGCCAGTCGGCACCGAGCGAGATCGTCTGTCGAATCTCCCAGGTCGCCACGTCCCAAACCAGCACTTCGCCGTTCTGGTGTCCTGAGAAAAACCGCTTTCCATCCTGACTGAAAGAGCCGGTCCAGGTGGGGGCCGCCCCGGGATGCGCGACAGTCTTTTCAGGAGTCTCGGGCGACCTCAGATCGTGGATCCGCAATCCGCCATCCCGGCAAATGAACACAACCTCCCGGTTGGTTCCATTCAATACTCCAAACCGCGATTCCACTTTGGGACGAGCGATTTTTCTCAACAGACTGGGTGCGGGACCACCATCGGCGGGGGCCTCTTTCACACGGGTCAACAGATAGTCGAATTCAAAACTTCGGTCAGTCTCCTGCGTCGCATCGAGTCGCCGTTTCGCTTCCGCGATCGTGCCGGCGTCCGCATCGGCCCGTGCCCTGTCGATCTCCTGGGTGTAATTCGATGGAGATCCCTTGGGTTTCGGGGTTTCCGCCCGGACCACTCCCTCCAGCAGGAACCACGCCATCACGACGGCCGCTACGCGATGCGCCGCTCGCGACTTGCGGGTGTCGGGTGCACTAACCAGAAACTCAATCATCCTATTGTTCACGATGGGAGATCCGATGGGGACAACGAATGTGACAGGTAGGCGAGAGAACGCGGCGGTCGTGGTGCCTCGCGTTCAAATCATTCGACTAGGACGCGCCCTGGTCAGCCGGGGTTCCCGGGAACTCCCGAACTTTTTGGCCAAATCCACTCTGCGATTACCGCCGTACCGATTCCCAGCAGATCGGCGGCAATATCACCGTAACTGAAGGTTCGACCGGGAATCCACTTCTGTGAAAGTTCTTCGAGCAACACCAGCGCGGTCACGATTCCAGTGACCCGAGTCGGGAACTTGAATCCCGGAACGATCCCGCGCGAAGGAAATGCGCGATTCGCCAGCCAGCAGATCCCTCCCATGAAGACCGCGTGGCAAACTTTGTCTCCCAAGGGAATGGAATGTACTAGTCGCAGGATCGCGCTGGCCCATCCGATGTCGGCGGCGACGATTACCCCCACCACGCATCCCGTGAACACCACCAGCAGCCACCGTTGGCGATTCATGGTGCCCGGGGAACCTTGCGGGGCATTCCTGCCTGCGTGAATGCCTTCGCCATGTTGCGATAGCACTTTCGAGCCGCCTCGACCGGATCGTACCCCGGTTTGCGAAACACCTGGGAACTCACCTCGCAACAGACATCCCCCGTGTAGCCCGCCGCGATGAAGCGCTTGAGCAGCCGGGTGTAGTTCACGGTCCCTGCCTCGCCGGGAAGGACGAATTCATACTCTTTGCCATTGTGCTGAATGTCCTTCACCGCGATCAGCGCCGTGGCGGGGGCCGCCGCTGCAATCGATTCTTCCAGCGGGAGCTGGCGGTCAGCGTAATGGCTGTAGTCGTAGACCATTCCCAGCCAATCAGAATTCCCCAGTTCCTTGAGCAGCCAGAGCGCATCTTCGGGCAACGACATCGCGCCGCTCCGATGGGGTTTGACGGAAATCACTGTCTTTGTCGTTTCC
>CAMATH010000106.1 GCA_945860955.1 Planctomicrobium piriforme | reverse complement strand
AAGCGACTGCGACCCCCGCACCCGAGACCGGATAATGGCAGCGGCCTGAGGCAACTTCTCCACCTCCGTAAACTCGCGCACTCAATCGACGCCTGCGACGAGCGCCGCCGGACCGCGCGCCGACCGCGGGGTTATTGAGCAGTTACTTCCGAATCGACCACGGACGACAGTTTCTCCGAACTCGCGATTGAGGCGAATGCGCGGTTGGTTCCCCGTCCGCCGGTCGCTATGATGAAGTTTGTCCGTCGACCATGTGAAAAGTCGCCCAGGGTGCGCGCGAATGTCCGAGTTGAATCATGAGTGCGGGGTTGTTGCGGTCTACCATTGGCCGAACCGCGACGTCAGCCCCCTGCTGCCCGACGACAACCCGAATTCCGCCAGTCGCCTCGTCCCCCGGATGTTGATCGACATTCAGAATCGGGGACAGTTGGCAGCGGGAATCACCACCTACAACCCCGCCCGCAACCAGTTGATCGACACCTACAAGGAAGTCGGGACGGTCGCGGAGGTGTTCCACATGAATCGGCCGGACGAGTTCAGCCGGCTGATGAACGAATATGCCGGCTTCGCGGCGATCGGGCATGTACGCTACGCCACCTGCGGCAAAGACGACCGCAGCTACGCCCAGCCGTTCGAACGGCACCACATCGAAAAGGGGAAGTGGTTCAGTTTCGGTTTCAACGGGCAGTTGGCGAATTTCCCGGAATTGCGCGAAGAGATTCTGTCGCGCAACGAGTTTCATCTGGCGCGGGAGAACGACACCGAGATTCTCATGCATTCGATCTGCCTGGAATTATCTGGTGATCGCCGGCCCTCCATGGTCGATATGTTGACGGTACTGAGCCGAAAGTTCGACGGCGCGTACAACATCGTCTATCTGAACGCGGTGGGGGACATGTTCGTGGCGCGGGATCCGCTGGGGATCCGCCCGATGTGCTGGGCGATGGAGGGGCCGTTATTCGCCGCCGCCAGCGAGAGCGTCGCGCTGTCGAATCTGGGTTTTGAAGCCGAGAGCATCCACAGTCTGGCCCCAGGGCACGCGATCACAATCACGAACGGCAAGTTCGAGATTTCGCGATTCGCCCCCACTCCGCAGACCGCTCATTGTTTCTTCGAATGGATCTATTTCGCCAACGTGGCAAGTACGTTGGACGATCGCAACGTCTATCTGGCGCGAAAGGCGCTCGGTCAGAAACTCGCCGCCCGGGAGACGGTGGAATTGGACGCCGACACAATCGTCGTCCCGGTTCCCGACACCGCGAAAGCGTCGGCGGACGCGATGGCGTTTGAACTGAAGGTTCCGTGTCTGGAGGGTCTGATGCGGAACCGCTACGTGGGCCGCACGTTCATTGAAGGGCGGAAGAATCGGGCCGACAAAGCGCGGACGAAGTACACGCCGGTCCCCGAAGTGTTGCGGGGTAAGAAGGTGATTCTGGTCGAAGACACGATTGTGCGGTCGACCACGATGCGGGCGCTGATCAAGCAGCTCAAGACGCGGGGTGGCGCGAAAGAGGTGCATGTGCGGGTCGCCTGCCCGCCGATCGTCGCGCCGTGCTTTTACGGCATCGACATGTCGACAATCAAGGAGCTGTTCGCCCCGAAGTTCTTGAACGGCGGACCGCTCACCCCCGAGATTGAAGCCCAGATGGCGCTGGAGCTGGGGGCGGACAGTCTGAAATACCTTCCGGTCGCGGACCTGGCGGAATGCGTCGGAAAGCCGGCGTCGTCGCTGTGTCAGGCGTGTGTTGACGGACATTATCCGACGTCGGCGGGGCGTCGGCTGTATCAACTCGCGCTTGATAATGACCAGCAACTGGCTGGCGGTGGCGAACCGGGGGATCGCACGTACGACGTGAACGAGCGTGCCGCCGGCTGTCGGCCAGTGGAAGAGATTGCGGAACTCGAAGCGGACGAGGCGCTGCCGACTGACGCGGTCGACGCCCCATCCCAAGAGGGCAGCACTCGCCTGGAAACCGGCGCGTTGGTTTGATCACACCGGTTCAGATCATGACCGAACACGAGATTGAAATCCGAGTCCGCTACAGCGAAACCGACGCGATGGGTTTCCTGCATCACGCGAACTACTTCGTCTATTTCGAATTGGGACGGACGGAGCTGTTACGTGCGCAGGGAGGGAACTATCGCGCGATGGAGGAGGGGGGACTCTTCATGGTGGTGGTCAATCTGGAATGCAAATACCGCAAGTCGGCCCGCTATGACGACCTGTTGCGGTTGCAGACCCGGGTGGACAAGATCACTCCCGCGAAAATTGTCCACACCTATCGGTTGTATCGCGGCCACGAACTGCTGACCGAAGCCCAAAGCACACTCGCCTGCGTCGACCGCACCGGGACCGTCCAGCGGATCCCCGACGTGTTGCGCGGCTCCGAGGCGAGCGGGGCGGCGTAAGCCCCCTGTCCCTGCCCCCTTTCGACTCCCAGACCGGTCTGGTATCTTCGGATCAGCCTTGGCTGATCCTCAGGATTTCACGATTGGCCCACCGTCACGGAGTGATCTTCGATGAGTCTGCAACCTGACGTTTCTCCCCCCGCTCACCGTCACATTCTCGAAGGGCGCGCGTGCGGTTCTTGGCGCGGTCTACGAGCGGTCGCCTGCCTGCTGATGGCCGCGATCGCGGTCAGCCTCGCGGGCTTCACCCCGATTCACGCGCAAGGCGCCGACAAAGACGCGGACCAGACGGACCCGGCCGCGCAGGCGGAGGACGACAAGAACGACGCCGACAAGGCCGCTGACACAGACGACGCCGACGATAAGGATCCCGCGAAGAAGAATCCCAGAATCCCCGAGAATCCGTTTCCCAACCGCTTCAAAGCCCCCGATCTCGATGGGGGAGCTGGGTGGTTGAACTGCGCCGGCGAGATCAGCATGAAGGATCTCAAGGGCAAAGTCGTGCTGCTCGACTTCTGGACGTTCTGCTGCATCAACTGCATGCACATTCTACCCGACCTCAAGTTCCTCGAACAGAAGTACCCGAAAGAACTGGTGGTCGTGGGGGTTCACTCGGCGAAGTTCGAAAACGAGAAAGAAACGGAGAACATCCGCCGGGCGATTGTCCGCTACGAGATCGAACACCCGGTGATCAATGACAACGAAATGACGGTCTGGCGGAAGTTCGGTGTCCGCAGTTGGCCCACACTGGTGCTGATCGATCCCGAAGGATTCTACTGCGGCTACATCTCGGGCGAAGGACAGCGCGAACTGCTCGACACCGTGATCGAAAAACTGGTCGCCTACCATCGCGCGAAAGGAACACTCGATGAAACGCCAGTCAACTTCTCGCTCGAACGGTCCAAGCTGGCGAGTGGGCCACTCAAGTTCCCGGGCAAGGTCCTGGCCGACGCGGCCGGAAAGCGGTTGTTCATTTCGGACAGCAATCACAACCGCATCGTGGTCGCGTCGCTCGACGGCAAACTGCTGTCAACCATAGGAACCGGCGCGATCGGCCGGGAAGACGGCGCGTTTGACAAGGCGACGTTCGATCATCCGCAGGGGATGGCATTGAATGGCGAAACACTGTATGTCGCCGACACCGAGAATCACTCGATTCGCAAAGTCGACCTCAAAGAAAAGTTGGTGACAACGCTGGCGGGAACCGGAACCCAGGGGCACGAACGATTTAAGGGCGGCCCGGGACTGAAAATCGCCTTGAACAGTCCGTGGGATCTGCACCTTCAAGGGGACAAGCTGTTCATCGCGATGGCGGGCCCGCATCAGTTGTGGACCTACGATCTCGAAAAGGAAACGGTTCAACCCTACGCCGGCTCGGGACGCGAGGATGTGACAAACGGCGCGTTGCGTGTGCCCGGCGGTGAGGGAGGAGTCGATCTCGACCCGGGCGATATGCCCCGGATCAGCGCGTTCGCGCAGCCCTCCGGCTTGGCCAGCGACGGCAAATCGCTGTACGTGGTCGACAGCGAAGGGTCTTCGATTCGACGCGTTCCGATGTCGGGCGAAGGGAAGGTGACAACGGTCGCTGGGACGTCGGATCTGCCCGGGGGACAGAGCCTGTTCGCGTTTGGTGACAAAGATGGCACGGGAGACGCGGTCCGGTTCCAGCATCCGTTGGGTATCGCTTACAGCGCCGGCAAACTGTATGTCGCCGACAGCTACAATCACAAAATCAAGGTGATCGATCCCAAGTCGGGAGAGACCGAGACGCTGTATGGCGACGGCAAACCGGGCGCGGGGGACAAGCCGCTGCAATTTTCGGAGCCGGCCGGTTTGGCGATCGCAGGCGACACGTTGTACGTCGCCGACACGAACAACCACAAGATTCGCAAGATTGACCTGACGAGCGGGAAAAGTGCCACCCTGGAAATCACGGGTCTCACCCCACCCAAACCCCCAAAATCGGCGGTGAAACCCGACGAGGTCAAGGCGACGGAAGTCGAACCCCAGACGGTGGACGCCGCCGGCGACCTGGAGTTGGAACTCAATCTCGAGTTGCCCGAAGGGTACAAGCTGAATCCGGAACTCACGCCAACGTATCGGGTGAAAGCGGTGGGGGAATCCACGCTGATCGCAGCCGAAGCGCTCAGTGGAAAACAGGAAGCGGAAGCGGTCCCCGGTGAGAACCGCGTTCTGCTGAAGCTCCCGCTGGCAAAGGACGCCACCCAAGGTGAGATTCAGGTGACCGTCACCTTGGGCTATTGCCGGGGGGGGACGGGTGGACTCTGCAAATTGAAAACGCTGGCGTGGAAGATTCCGGTCCGTGTCGAATTGGGCGCGAATCAGAAACTGGTGATGCTGTCGGCGAAAGTGGAGTGAGCGATCGCAGGACGCGGCAGGGGGCTGACGCCGCCCCGGTCGCCAGGGTGGTGGCATTGCGCCGACGACTGCGCGCATGGTACCGCCGTGTGGCCCGGCCGTTGCCTTGGCGATCGTCTCGTGATCCGTATTCCGTCTGGATCAGCGAGATCATGCTCCAGCAGACGACGGTCGCCGCCGTCGTGCCGTACTTTGAGCGGTTTGTCGCCCGGTTTCCAAGCGTCGCCGACCTTGCCGCCGCCGACGAACACGACGTCCTGCAATTGTGGGAAGGTCTCGGCTATTACAGCCGGGCCCGCAATCTGCGCCGGGCGGCACAGTCGATTGTCGAACATCACGCGGGGGTGTTTCCCAACGATGTCGCGCGGTTACAGGAATTGCCGGGAATTGGCCGCTACACGGCGGGGGCGATCCTGTCGTTCGCATTCGACAAGCCGGCCCCCATCGTCGAAGCCAACACATTGCGGCTGTATTGCCGGTTGCTGGGTTACGGCGCAGATCCCCGGTCGGCCGAAGGACAGCGCGTCTTGTGGAGATTCGCCGAGGAACTGGTTCCGAGTGATCAGCCCGGGGAGATCAACCAGGCGCTGATGGAACTGGGGGCGACGGTCTGCACCCCGGTGAACCCCGCGTGCGATGACTGTCCGCTGGCCACGTTTTGCGCGGCGAAGGAACAGGGAACGGTCGCGGAAATCCCGCTCCCCGCAAAGCGTCCGGAGATCACCGAGCTGGCGGAAGTGGCGGTGGTGTTGGCGCGGGGTGACCAGTACCTGTTGATGCGGCGAAACCCAGGTGAACGCTGGGCCGGCTTGTGGGACTTTCTGCGATTCGGAGAACACGACGCGGTCGGGGGATTGGAGCGGCATCTGCGCGACCGCTTTGGCCTGAATTCGAAACTCGGAATGGAGTTTCACGAGATGAAGCACAGTGTCACGCGTTACCGGATCACGTTGCGCTGCGTGCGGGCGACCTGGATTGCGGGGGAACCTGTCGAGAAAGATCGGGCGTTCCGTTGGGCGAATTTGAACGAACTCGCGGAGATGCCGTTACCAGTGACAGGGCGGAAGATCGCTCGATTGCTGGAAACCGCTGGTCTGAAGTCGCAGGGGTGACCTTCGCCGAATCTACGACAGCAGCTCTGGCCGCAGTCGCCCGGTCCCCGTGATCGGCATCGGCCTCCCCTCGGGATCGGGGACCGTTGTTTCGGGATCGAACCCCAGCAGGTGAAACGCCGTCGCCAAAACGTCTTTGGGCGAAATTGGCGTCGCCTCGACGTCCCCCGCATGCCGATCGGTCCGCCCGACCACCAGACCCCGTCCCATCCCGCCCCCCGCGTAAACCTGCGAATACGCCCGTGACCAGTGGTGACGTCCGGCCCCTTTTGGTTTCGAGTCGATTTGCGGCGTACGTCCGTGTTCGCTGATCACCAGCACCAGCGTTTCGTCGAGCAAGCCTCGTTCTTCGAGGTCGAGGATCAGCGCGCTGAACGTCTGGTCGAAGACCGGAAGCAGAAACTCCCGCAGCCGACCGTAGTGATTGTGGTGCGTGTCCCATGATCCGGCGTTCAGGCCGTATGCATCCCAGATCACGGTGACAAATCGCCCCCCCGCTTCGATCAACCGCCGTGCCGCCAGACACGATTGCCCGAACAGTGTCATTCCATAGGCCTCGCGAACCGCCAGCGGTTCTTGTGCGAAGTCAATCGCCGACTGCATCTTTCCCGTGGACAACAGCGAAAACGCCTGCTGCTGTTGCGCGGTGAATGTCGCGACCCGTTCATGCCGATCAAGCTGCCGGCGGGCGCTGTCAAATTGTTCCAGGAGCGACCGGCGGAGATCGAACCGTCCCGGGGTCATCTCCGCCGGCGTCGCGACGGCGAGTTCCAACCGGTCGGTCGGACGGATTCCCAGCAACGGATCCCGAAACGCCTTCCCCGGACCGATCTCCGGGGCGAGCTGCGTTCCCTCGGGGCGAAAGTCGGTATAGACCGGGTCGTACCGCTGGCCGAGCATCGCGCCATAGGGGCCCGCCAGTGGTGGATATTCGTTTTTCGACCCCATGACGAACGGCAGCGCGATATTGCGCGGGATCGTGGGAGGGTCGGCACCCAGCCGGCGTTCATCAAGATAGTCGACCACCGAGCCGATGAACGGCCATTGCCGTTTGTGGCGGGGCATCGCTTCAATCTTGGTGTCGACGTCGGGAATTCCGGTGGTGGCGTAGACAGTCCCATGCAACGGGTAAGGGTGTGTCAGCGACCGGACGACGGTGAGGCGATCCATGATCCGGGCGATTCGCGGCAGGTGGTCACCGATGATCACGCCGGGAATGCTGGTGGGGATCGCCTTCATCTCCCCCTGGATTTCGACCGGGGCCTCGGGCTTGGGATCAAACGTCTCGTGCTGCGGCGGGGCACCGTACTTGTAGATCAGCAGGCACGACTTCGCCTTGCCGAAGCCGGGAGGACGCTCGGCGGCCGCCATCGCGCTCTCGGGAAGCGCCAGCATGTCCCCCAAGGTGGCTCCAAACGCACCGAGTCCCCCCAAGTGCAGCAGATCTCTGCGGGAGAGTCCCGTGCAGAGCTGTTTGGGATGACCGAGGAAGCGAAACATGGGGCGTCTGAAGTGGGACAGGACGGCACGGACTCGCGAGCGGTATGAATCATCGTCGAAGAGAGCGGGAAGAATCAACCTCGATCGGACGGGATCGGGGGAATGGTGAGCAGGTCGAGAAATTCACCACTTTCAACCGCAACAACGTTCAGCCGGGTATGGCATACACCGTTTGCATCAGCCAGACCGCGCCGGATTCCGCCAGAGTGACGCTGCTGGGGATCGGAGCCGGCAGCCTTGCGGTCCTTTCCCGCCGACGAAAGGGGTTAAGCGGCAATGAATCGGCGGTCACGCGCCGTCCAGGTCGACGAACAGCTCCCCCACACGTAGTCGGAATCCCGGTAGCAGGTCACCACCGTCGATTGTCTCTTCGCACGAATACGTCTGGTGAATTTCCGGCGATTTGTAGACGGAGAGTGATCGCTTCTTCAGATCAATCAACCAGACTTCGACCACCCCCGCCGCGAAATACTCGGCTCGTTTTCCCGCCATTTCGCGGCGGGTGTTACTGGCGCTTAAGATTTCAATCGCGAGGTCGGGAGCCAGCCCTGCGATCGTCCCATGCGGCGGCTTGCCGTCGGGAAACCTGCGACGCGAGACGAATGAGACGTCTGGGATGCGGATGAGGCCGGGTGCCAGCCGCATCATCCCCGCCTCCCCCGCCACCAAACCCAGCCGGTGCTGACGCACAAACGGAATCAACAGCGCCGCAAGGGTGAGTGCCACGACCGATTCTTCGTACCCCATCGGCTTCTCCACCAATACGCCATCAACCAGCTCGCACAACCGTTCCTCTGTCGCCTCGATCCGTAGCACATCGTCCTCGGTCGCCTCCCCTGCGGGAGGATCACGCCGAATGCGCCACAGCGGGATCGCGCCGAACCGACGGACCAGATCGGCCGCTGTGTATTCATTCGCCGCTGGCGAATTCGCCGACATGGGAAGTCAACTCCTGGGTCAATGGGCGTACGATCTGGATTATAAGCGATTTACAGATCCGCGCCCGTCAGCGCGAGCCCACAGGTGGCTGACTCGCCAGTTGAACCAGCGCTTCGCGCACCTGTGCGATTTGCTCGGCAGTCACGGTCAGGTAGCGGTGCGGGCCGTTTTCGCCTGGCGCGAACTGAGTCACCTCGGCCTCATCCACCGTGATCGTTCCCGTCGGCGACAGGCCAAAATAGCCGCGCTCGGGACGGACCGCGTACAACACCGCCGTTAAATCCCACGTTTCCCGGTCGTAGGGCATCTTCTGGTACAAGCCGTACGCTTCGCTCAGCGGGTGGTGTTTCACGTAAGAATAGTCTTGCAGAATGCTGACTGCGGGATACTTGATCGCCCGGCCAATCTCGAATCCGCTGGTCACAATGGGGGTCGGCCAGTCGGCATACACCTTGCGCGCCGCCGGCAGATCGATGAAGACGTTGTACTCTTTGTGCCGCCCCTCCGCAGTGAACATTCCCGCCATCATCACAAGCTGCTTGCACTTCTGTTTGACCAGCTCGCGACCATTGAGCGGCGAAACATTGTCAGCCGGGCTGTCGAGCAGTCGGGCGAGGTTGGTCGAGAATCCCACGACCACCACCACCACCGACGCGTCGGCGGAGCGCGACAAAGTCTGCCTGAGGACGGCGACCGCCTCTGGTGCGTCCTTTCCGGAGCGCAACTCGTGTGGGTAGCGCTGCCGGCCGTCGTCTGTCGCCTGCGCCGGCACGCGAATGTACGGGCTGTCTTCGGGTGTCTTACCGTCACGCACCATGCCAATCGGCGTTTTCGCCCGACCGTAAAACGTATTCACCAGTTCCACATATGGGGCGGCGAATTCGTTGTCCTTACTGATCGTGACCGCGAGCAGCTTGCATTCGCCACGGGACTGCAACGCGTGAATCACCCCCAGCGCCAGCGCATCATCAATGTCGTTCCCCATGTCGGTGTCGAAGATCAGCGGGACCGCCGCGCGACGTGCCTCGTCCTGTTTCGGGGCGAAGGCTACTCCCTTCGCTTCGTGTTTCAGCGCGGTGTACCGGACCACCAGTTCTTCCACCGCGTCGTCGCTGTGATCGACGTCGAGTTCCAGCCAGTTCCCCTCGACCCCCGGCTTGGCGACCCGGATTCCCGCTGCCAGTCGGCCCCGGTGGTCCCCCCCCACGCGGTCCGCGGCCTGGAGAGCGGCGATCAGCTTATCGGCGAGCGAGCCTTCGGTCTCCTCGTACGCCCGTCCCATTTCTGTCACCACATCGCGACCGGCGAGTGTGTTGCCCTGGCAGGCGTAGTACTTGCCGGTCATCCCACCCCAGTAGTGACTGTCCCCCGGCGCGCGGCTCGGGTTGATGTTCGCCGCCCGTCCCTGCGCGTCGACCACCGCGAGCTGTCGAAAGTCGCGCTGTTTGTCATCCTCCAGCAGCGTTCTCAACACCTCCTCCGGCGGCTTCCCCTGTTCCAACAGGTCGAGGGCGATCGGACCGAATTTCGGGTTGTGGTAATGCTGTGTGCAAAAGGCCCCAACTCCCGCTTTCACGTACGGCACCACTTTGCCAACCGCGGGGTATTTGCTGGCGACCGCCGCCCCGACGACTCCGGTCTTCGGATCGACCGCGACGATGGAAAACGTGGCGATCATCGTGACGGGATCCGATGTCGAAGATTCAATCCGGTTTGACGTCGCTCGTGCCGGTTTGGACTTGGGCGCATCGTCTGCGAAACCGGATCGAGACATCGCCACCAAAGTGACCAGCAGCGCGGTGACAAACTGGGCAGGCGACAAGAGACGGTGCGAAGTGATCATGGGAATCTCGGTGAGGGGTCGCCGTGAGAACGCGGGCGAACGGTATCGCGCGAAGTATATCGGCCGGGGGGCGGGAAATGCGAGATTCGGTTCTCACCGCAGCCATTTCCGCGCTTTCTGCAGCTCGGCCCACACCCCACCTTTGTCCTTTCCGCGTTGCCGAACGACCACGTCGAAGTAGTGCTTGAGTTTTTTTAAGTCGTCGGGGTTGTCTTTGATCACCGCGCCGACCAGATGCCGGCCGATGTGCTCGGGGGAAAGTGTTCCCGATCCGAAGTGGTACGCGTCGAGCGAGGCTTGCAGTGCGACGGAAACCGCCTCGGCGGTCGACATCACCGTGGTCGGCTTTTCAACCTGAACGCCGTCCGCGGTGACTCCTTCACGCAGATCATGAAACGCCGTCACCAGGACTTCGATCACATCCCGCTCGACCTTGACCTTGGCTTCCGAGGTCAATAACAGTGACTCGCACTGTTCGATGACCAGCGAAATCTCCTGGGCGAGTTCGCCAATCGGGTGAACCGTTTCAAAATTGAACCGCCGTTTGAGCGCACTCGACATCTCGTGGACTCCGCGATCACGAATGTTCGCGGTCGCGATGATGTTAAAGCCGGGCTGCGACAGCAGGACGCGGTCGTCCCCCTCCAGTTCGGGAACCATCATCAGCTTTTCCGAAATCACGCTGATCAGCGCGTCTTGAATTTCCGGAGCGCAACGGGTCAGTTCCTCGAACCGCACGATCAGTCCCTGGGTCATCCCCAAATACAACGGCCCGGCGACCAATGCCCGTCGGGTCGGTCCCTCGGCGAGCAGCAGCGCGTAATTCCACGAATACTTGATCTGGTCTTCGGTCGTGCCCGAACTCCCTTGAATGGTGTTGGTGGAACAGCCGGAAATCGCGGCGGCCAGCAATTCCGAGAGCATCGACTTCGCAGTTCCCGGTTCGCCGACCAGGAGCAACCCTCGGTTTCCCGCCAATCCCACAATCGCCCGTTCGACCAGCACGTCATCGCCAAAAAACTTACGGTCGATTTTGGGGGTCTTCGAACCACAGATAAAGGCTCGAACGGCGCGGGGAGAGAGCTTCCAGCCCGGCGGACGGGGGGCCTTGTCTCCCTGGGCGAGAGCCGCGAGTTCATCGGCGTACCGGATCTCGGCGGGGGGACGCAGGACGGAAGTCGATGGGGGCATGCGAAAACGGTCGCAATGAAATGAGGGGGAAACCGCAGACGAATCGAAACACAAATATACACTCCCCGCAAGGAACCACGCGACATCTGCCTATCCCACTTGGAGTGCGGGATCTCGATCCCGCCTTTCCTTCATGCTCCCACCACCTCTCAGCAGGCACACAAGTCCTCCTGCCTGCCGGTGGCCGATTGGACTCTGCCTGGAAGAATTCGGAGTCGCTGGCCGTCATCGCTGATTGTAAAACCCACGAATTGCCCCAATTGTCCCCCCGCCCCTTGACAAGTCGGCCGAAACCCCGAACTCTTCTGCTTACCGGGGAACTTTTATAGGGAATGAATCGTCTGATTTCTGGAGAACCCGGGGAATCCGACCGACGGCGACCTGTTTCCGGTTGACGGTAACTGAAACGCTCTGTTAGTTTGGGGTTTCTAGAATTGCCCATCTTGCGTTCCCGCGTTCTGCGGGAAGTTGGAGTGTGAGGAATGGCCGACGTACGAGGTGTGTGGGGGATCGACATTGGACTGGCTGGCCTCAAGGCCATTCGGCTGGTGTACGCCGAAGCGGCCAAGCAGGTACTGGCGACGCATTTCGACTACATTCCGCACCCGAAAATCCTCAGTCAGCCTGACGCGAACCCTGAAGAGCTGATCGGGCAGGCGCTCGACACGTTTCTGGCGCGGAATCAGACCAAGGGAGACCGGATCGCGATCAGTGTTCCGGGTCAGTCGGCCCTGGCGCGGTTCATCCAGTTGCCCCCGGTTGAGCCGAGTAAAGTCATTGAGATTGTGAAATACGAGGCCCGGCAGCAGATTCCGTTCGCCCTGGAAGAGGTGATCTGGGACTACCAGCCGTTGGGCGGGGCGGCGGCGGAAGGGGGCTTCATGCTCGACGCCGAGGTGGGGCTGTTCGCGATGAAACGCGATCAGGTGATGGCGCAGCTCAACCCGTTCACCGCCCGCAAGGTCGAGGTCGATCTGATCCAGATCGCTCCGCTGGCACTATACAACTATCTCTGTCACGACCAGATGGGATTCGCGCCGGGGGGGGACGGCACCGAAGAGGGGCCGTACCATCTGGTTCTGGATATGGGGTCAGACAATACGACTTTGCTGGTGTCGAACGGCAAGAAGATCTGGATTCGCAACGTGCCGGTCGGGGGGAACCACTTTACGCGGGCCCTCACGAAGGAAATGAAGCTGACGTTCGCGAAAGCCGAGCATTTGAAGTGCAACGCGACGAAAGCTCCCGATCCCAAGGCGGTGTTCCAGGCGTTGCGGCCGGTGTTCAACGACTACGTCTCGGAAATCCAGCGGTCGATCGGCTACTTCGCCAGCGTCAATCGGGAAGCGAAGATCGCCAAGATCATTGGGGTGGGGAACGGCTTCAAGCTGGCGGGGCTGCAGAAGTTCCTGCAGCAAAACCTGCAGATGGAAGTCGAGCGGGTTGAGAACTTCCCGGGGCTCGCGGGGGACAGTGTGCTGAACGCCCCGTTGTTTCAGGAGAACGTGCTGGCGTTCGCGGTGCCGTATGGGTTGGCGTTGCAGGGACTCCAGATCACGCGGGTGCATACCTCGCTGTTGCCTCCCGAAATCACCACCGCCCGGCTGGTTCGAACGAAAAAGCCGTGGGCGGTCGCGGCCGCCGCCGTGCTGCTGGCGGGGTTGTCGCTATCGACGCTCGGCTACGGGTTGCGGGCGAATACGGTCAGTTCCGATACGTTCGGCAAAGCGGAGAAGACAGCGGAAGGGGCGGTCGGACAGAAGAATGGTTTCAAGTCGTCGTACGATGGCGCGGTCTCGCAGAACCAAAAACTGAAGAAGGATCTGGACGCGTTGTTGGCTTCGGCGACCGGCCGCAACCACTGGCTCGAAGTGTACAAGGCGATCGAGGCATGTCTGCCCCGCGATTACGGGATCGACCAGGAGCAAAGCGACCCGGCGAAGCGAAACCGGATCCGGTTGGTCGGGGTGACGAGCGAAAAGTTCGACAATCTCGGAGACTGGTACAAGGGATTGAGCGAAGACGCCAAAAAGCGAATGCGCGAGCCTGACTCGAAAACCGGCCCCACCGGCGCGGGCTATGTCTTCACATTGCAGGGGGTCCACTTCCACAATGAAGAGGACACCGAATTATCTGACGTACAGTACGTCGACGCGACACTGCTGAAGAATTTGAAGTCGTGGGGGGTTGAGTTGAGGGACATGAACACCGGGACGCAGACGGTGGCGGTGGTTCCCGTTCGGCAGTTGGGAATCAAGTGGCCGACGATCTCGGCTTCGCTCCCGAACGCGTCGCTGCTCTATTTCCCGGAGGGGATGGGGGCCGCCCAGGAGGCGGAGGCGACGAAGGCGGCGGAAGAGGTGAAAAAGGTCAAGGGATTGGCGAAGAAGCCCAATATGAAGGCGGGCAAAAAGCTCAAGGACGAGGGGGATGCGTCGACCGGTGTGAAGATCGAGCGGACTGCGTTCACGATTCAGTTCGTGTGGCAGGAGACGGAGTTCGATAAACGGTTGCCGGCGGATCCCGACGCACCGAAGGTGGATCCCGCAACCAATTCCGGGGCGGCCACCAATGCGACCGGAGCGGCAGGAAATGCGGGAACGAATACCGCAGCGCCCGCGTCCAATACCACGCCAGGTACTTCTACACCGGGCAAGTAGTCACGCCACCGAAACCGTCACGATCAAACCGCAGCCTGAGTTTTCCAAACCCGTTCAGCGACGCAGAGTACGACCGGAGAGTGAGTCATGGACAAGTTGAAACAGGTGCTGAAGTACCAGTTTTGGATTCTGCTCGGTTTGGCGGTGATTTTTCCGCTGGTCGGGTGGTTTCTCGCCAGTTCGGGATTGGCGAAAGGCTATGAAGACCGGGAAAAGAAGCTCAACGCGCGGTTCACCGAACTGAAAGCGTCGCCCGCCGACGCCAACGGGGACTGGGAAAGCAATCTCAAAAAGCTGAACGACAGCCAGCAACTGGAGCTTGCGAAGGCGTGGGTCAGCCTGTGGGAACCGCAGCAGGAGCTGAAGGTCTGGCCCGAAAAGCTGTCGACGACCGATCCCGAGAATTTCACTTCGGCCGACAAGGGGTACTACCGCAAGAATTATCTCGCCCTGCGTGAAGCGGTCTTCAAGCAAATTCAACCGGTGGTTGAGGACGAAGACGATGGTAAGCGAAAAGGGAGAGTCGCGATCTCGCTCGATACGTTCCCCATTTCGGAAGCCTTGGGCGGGCCGCGTGTCGACAATCCGACGTCGCAGGAAATCGAAGACGCGCATGAGGATCTGTGGCTTTGTGCCGCGCTGATTCAGGCCGTCAACGTGCTCAATCGGGATTCCAGCAGTCAGCTCGACGCGATCATCCCGGAGATTTCGGTGTTTGAACTTCGCGGCGGTGCCAAGGGAGGGGCGTCTGCTCCCAAGAAGGCGGCTGCGGCGACGACGGGAGCGTCGCAGGGGATGATTGGAATGTCTCCCGATGCGATGATGAACATGGCGAAGGACCAGCAGAAGGCTCTGGGGATTGGCAAAATGGGACCCAATGGCGGGGGAAATGCCCTCGCGGGGGGTGGCGAAGGGACCACTATCGGAGTGATTCCAACGGTCGCGTTCAATCCGAACGATGAATTCGGCGATCAGGGAGAAAACCCCAAACAGCGCTACATCGATAACAAAGACGAATGGAAGACCCGGGGATTTTACCTGGAAATGAAGATCAACCAGTCGCGGGTTCCCGAACTGCTGGTGGAACTCTCGAACTGTGCCTGGCCGATCCGCATCACCCGGGTGCATATCGCCGACGTGCGCGAGGAAGAGTTGATCGCCGCCGACGGCGGTGCGATCTCGACCGGCGGCGGAACCGGAATGCCGGGCATGCCCGGGATGCCTGGAATGACGGGTGGGATGCCCGGGGGTGGAATGGCCAATATGAACGACATGGCCAAGAAACAGGCGGCTGTTGGCGCGATGATGGGTGCCCCTTCGGTTGGTGGGATCACACCCGGAAAAGCGGCCGGTGGTGGAGCGACGGCGAAATCGACCCCGTTGGGGGGAGCGACGGGCGGATTGCCCGGTGCCGATCTGTCGGGGGGGGCGACCGAAGGGGGGAGTAAGGTCGATCCCCTGGCGAACCCGAATCTCGTCAGTCTCGCCGTCGACGGCTGGTTCACGATCTACAAGAAGCCGAAACCCGAAGTGCTGGCCCGGGTCTATCCGGCCCCCGCGAATCCCGGATCGACCGCACCGGCCGATACCGGTGTGGCCGCTCAAAACGGTGCGGGTGCCAGCGGCAACTCGCAGACCCCTGCGGGAACAGCGACGGGTGGTGCCGGCTCCAATCCGGCAGACTCCGCGACACAACCCGCAGACACACCGACTGAAACGGTTGCCGACGGATCGAATAGCAGTCCAACGGAAACTCCGCCAGCGGCCGACGCGACACTGGTAACACCCTCTGACGGAGCAACGCCCTCGGACGGTTCAACGCCGGCGGCGGGCGCGGCTCCCCCGGAGCCGGCCGGAGACACTGCGGGCGAAACTCCAGCAGCGGCGACGACACCGGCCCCGACCGATTCCGCGGCTCCCAAATAGCAGGCCGACCCGCATCGTCCGCCCTGTCGCTGCCCGCCGAATCATTTCCAGTTCCCGTGCCTGATCCGATTCAATCAAGCCAGAATCGACACTCGCAGTTTTTCCTCTCCCAGTGATTTCTGAGAGAGGTCGCAGAGGACCAGACCATGAACAAATTTCTGTCGAAGTTCAAGACATTCGATTACAAAGCCTTCTTTCTGACACATGGCGAGAAGGTGGGAATGGGTGTCGCGAGTGCGATCGCTTTGCTCTGTCTCGCGATGACCAGTTGGGGGGGGTATTCCAAAACCCCGTTCGACATGGAAACCGAGGCGAAGAAAGTTCAGGATCAACTGCAGGCGAACCGCTGGCCAGGTGAGGAGCGCGAAAAGTACGTGGTCGCGACGGCGGAAAAAGAGACCGCCCGGCACCTGTCGGCGCTCGAATTGGGAGCCTACGACTACCAGATTCCGCTTTCGCCCAAGATCAACACCTACCAGTTGCCGGCCGACGAAGTCGAAGTGGTCGCCGCACTGGAATTGATCCCCCGTCCGATTGAGTTTCCGGTGATTGAAGAGGTTGCCCCCGAGTCGGTGGAGGAACCGACCACGAAGCCGGCGGCAGGCTCCTCACGCGCGGCGGACAAAAAGCCGAAAGATCGCAACAAGCCCAAGAGCGGCGACCTCGACAAGATCGCGGCGGCCGCGGATGAGGCGGGTGGAGGGGCGGGGCTGACCGCGGCCATGGGAACCTTCAAATCGCGGGGCAAGCGGGCGATTGTGATCACGGGGATTGTCGACCGAAAAGCGCAGCTCGAGAAATTTCGGAAGGCGCTGCACCTGGAAACACTGGCGAAGGCCGATTCCGCCCTCACCTACAGCGATTTCAAGCTGGAGCGCAAGCGTGCCATTCCTGGCCCCGATCCCTGGGCGGGAGAATGGAAAGAGGTTTCAGTCGAGGGTTCACTGGAACATCTGAAGAATGTGGAATTTGATGAGGCCGATCTGGTGCGGGCTGAATACATTGAGGGTGTCTTCACCGCCGCTTTGCCCAAGCGTCCGGATGGAGACTGGGATCCGCGTTACGTGGTCCACCCGCGAATTCCGACCCTCGACGCGCAAGCGCGCGAAGAAGAGGAAGCCAAGAATGCCGCCGCCGCCGAAGTTCTGGCGGGCGAAGACGAAGAAGGTGGCCGAAAACGAAAGGGACTGTTGCGCGGTCAGCGGGACGCGAAGCGGATGCGGCGTGAAGCACAAAGTCGTGCGGGTGAAGGATTCGCGGGGGCGGTCTCCGATTTCATGGGTGGTGGTGGCGCGGGACTTTCGGTGATGCCCCCCGGCATGACGGCGGGAGGCGGGATGGCTGGTTCGCGACCGCCTGGAGGAATTCCCGGCGGCGCTGGGGGCGGGGCTGGTGCCTCGAATCGGCCGACGATGTCGGGCCGCCCCGGAATGGCGGGAGCGGGGATGCCGGGGATGACGGGAATGCCTGGCATGCCCGGAATGGCGGGCAGCACAATGCCAGGTGCCGCGCCGGGTGCGATGGCTGGTGCCGGTGGAATGCGGGGAGCGATGTCAGGAATGCCCGGAATGCAGGGGATGCCCGGTATGACGGGGGGGGCGATGTCCGGAATGCCGGGAATGCCCGGGATGATGGGTGGCGGGGCCGGCGGAGGGATGAGTGGTGCGCCACTGCTGATGTTGCGATTCTTCGACTTTGATGTCGAACCGAACGAGTGCTACATCTACCGTGTGAAACTGGTGATCGACAACCCGAGCCACGGTTCCGATTTCGTTCGGCAGGCCTCGGTGGCGGAGGGAGAGACCCGGGAATCGGAGTGGAGCAATCCTTCGACCCCATCGATCGCTCCCAAGGAAATTGAATACGCCGTCCATAAGGTGGCGAATCCCCCGACTCCCAACCGGGTCGCGGAACTGGATGTTGTGCAGTTCGATACCGATGTGGGGGCGATGGTGGAATCGATTCTGGCTCTCAAGTACGGCCAGTACATCAGTGGCGAAAAAGAAGTCGAATTCCCGAATCTCGGCCAGCAGACCTTCAAGAAAGACAAAGTGAATTTCGCCAGTCAGGATCTGTTCCTCGACGCGGTTCCCGCTCCGAAGCTGGCATCGTCGTTGATGTCGGATCTGGGGATTGACCAAAAGCAACTGGTCGCCCTGCAATCACAGATGGACCAAGCGGTCACCATCAACCGGTTTGGTGAACTTCAGGCGATGGAGGGAGGTTCGACCGAAGAACTGGACGACGCCCGCAAAAAGCTGAAGGACCAGAACGAGAAATTCAAGGACTTGAAGGCGAAGGATTCCACCTCGTCTTCAGCGGACCCCTTCGGGTCCCTGAATGGCGGTGAGGACTCCAAAGATGGCAAGAAGAAACGTGGCCGGAATTCCCTCAAGGGAGGCATGGGGGGAATGATGGGCGGGCCCGGCGGAATGATGGGTGGCCCAGGGGGGATGATGGGAGGCCCGGGCGGCATGATGGGCGGTCCCGGTGGGATGATGGGTGCTCCTGGCGGTGCCGCGGGTGGACGAAAGCCGAAGAATTGACCCCCGTTTCGACTCGACATTTCATCGAGGCTTGCAACAAGGCACCGGAGTTTTCCGGTGCCTTGTTGTTTTTGAGCGTCGTCTCGAATCTTTATGCTTTTTTTATAGGGATCGACGTTGGCCCATATCAGTTCCTTACGCAACTTCCGGTAAAATTCCGGCTGGTGAGGCGACACGGGGAGTTCCCGGACAGCCTCGCGCGGCGGCCAGGCCGGTTCATTCCCCGGGCGAATTCTTGCTGGCTCTGACTCGTTTCCGATGAGTGCCGCGATGCGAATGGCACACTGGGTTTCCGCATGTCCTCGCCAGCCGACGATCCGATCGTCCCGACCCCGCACTCCACCGATCCCGCCAATCTCTCCCCTCCAGGAGGGACGCCCGTCCAGAACGAATCGCACCGACCGGCGACAATTGTCGAAAAAGTCACCGATCCGGATGAAGAGGAACCGGGTCTGCACCAGCGGGTCAAAACACTCCTGATCGGCCGGCCGCGCGATCTGACCGACAAAAACGTCTTTCAACACGTGTCACTGATCGCCTTTCTCGCCTGGGTGGGGCTGGGGGCCGACGGGCTGTCGTCGTCGTGCTATGGCCCTCCCGAAGCGTTCCATCATCTCGGTGTCCATTCGTACCTGGCGATCGGGCTGTCGCTGGCGACGATCTTCACCGTGCTGATCATTTCCAAATGCTACAGCCACATCATCGAAGAATTTCCCAGCGGCGGTGGTGGCTACCTCGTCGCTTCGAAGCTCCTGGGTGCCCCCGCGGGCGTACTCTCGGGGTCGGCACTGGTTGTGGATTATGTCCTCACGATCACGGTTTCCATCGCC
Source organism: Planctomicrobium piriforme (assembly GCA_945860955.1). Classification (GTDB taxonomy): domain Bacteria; phylum Planctomycetota; class Planctomycetia; order Planctomycetales; family Planctomycetaceae; genus UBA10511. The sequence goes on along the minus strand of CAMATH010000106.1, from coordinate 9,704 downwards.
GCGGGCGGCGATGCCATGTTCGGCCTGATCCCTCCCGAATGGCAGGGTTGGAAGTTGCCGTGCGAGGCGGCCGCGATTCTGCTGTTGATCACACTGAATCTGCGGGGGGTCAAGGAGTCGGTGAAATTCCTGTTGCCGATCTTTTTGGTGTTCCTTGTCACGCACGCGATTCTCATCACCGGCGTGCTGTCGATGCACGTGGGGTCGGCGGCGGAAGTCGCCAGCGAAGTGACGACTTCGGTGAAGACCTCGATCAACGACCCCGCCATCGGGCTGTTCACATTGATGGGGATCTTTCTGCACGCCTACTCGCTGGGTGCCGGCACCTACACGGGGATTGAAGCGGTTTCAAACAGCATGCCGGTGATGCGCGAGCCGCGCGTCGCCACCGCCAAGCGGACGATGCTCTATATGGCCGCCTCCCTCTCGTTCATGGCGGGTGGCTTGATGATCGCCTATCTGCTGATGGGAATTCATCCCGATCCCTCCGAAGACAAGACGATGAACCAGGTGTTGACGGAGTCGTTCGTTCAGGAATCGGGTCTGGCCGGCCTGGGACTGGGGCCGGCGTTTCTCTGGATCACGATTCTCTCCGAAGGGGCGCTGCTTTTCGTCGCCGCCCAGGCCGGCTTCATCGATGGCCCGCGCGTCCTCGCGAATATGTCGCAAGACTCCTACATGCCCCACTGGTTCGGAAACCTCTCCGAACGACTCGCGACGCACAACGGCGTGCTGCTGATGGGGCTGTCGGCTCTCGCGGCGCTGTTCTACACTGGCGGAGCGGTGGGGGCGCTGGTGGTGATGTACTCCATCAACGTGTTTCTCACGTTTTCACTCTCCATGGTGGGGATGCTGCGACACTTTTGGCAGATGCGTGCCACGAATCCCAAGGCGATGTGGCGGATCATGGAATTCCTGTTCGGCGCGGTCCTTTGTCTGGGAATTCTGGGTGTCACTGTTTACGAGAAGTTCTCCGAAGGGGGATACATCACCCTGGCCGTGACGGGGGCCTGCGTCGCGGCGTGTCTGTTGACCCGGCGGTACTACGATCAGGTCGGACGCAAGATTCAGGCGTTGAACAAAGTTCTGATGGCGGTTCCCACACCCGATTCCCCCCCGAACCTGGCGGAACCAAAGACTGAAGATCCGACCGCGATCGTCCTGGTCGGTGGATACAGCGGGCTGGGGATCCATACGATGCTCAGCACGATCCGCTTCACTCCCGGATACTTCAAAAACCTTGTGTTCGTTTCCGTCGGTGTGATTGACTCGGGGAATTTCAAGGGGGAGGAGGCGCTTTTGGAATTGACCCAGCACACGAAAGACACGCTGGCCAAGTACGTTGATCTCGCCAACCGATTCGGATTCGCCGCGACTTCTTTCATGGCGATCGGGACCGACCCGGTCGAAGAACTCGAACATCTCTGCGTGCATGTGCACCGCAAATTTCCCCGCTCGATCATCTTTGCCGGTCAGTTGACCTTCAGTCGCGACGCCCTGTACCAGCGACTGTTCCACAACCAGACCTCGTTCTCGCTGCAACGCCGGCTGCAATGGGATGGCGTTCCCATGATGATTCTGCCAACCCGGGTGAAGTGACCGCGGAGGTCATTCATCAACCAGGCGATACCCCACACCCGGTTCGGTGCGGAGGTATCGCGGGCGGGCGGGATCCTTTTCGATCTTCCGGCGCAACTGCCCCATGTAGACCCGCAAATACTGCTTCTCATAGACGCTGTCGGGCCCCCACACGTCTTTAAGCAGTTGCCGGTGCGTCACGACCTTGCCAGCGTGTTTGATCAACACCACCAGCAGCCGGTACTCCGTCGGCGTCAGATGTGGCTCTTCGCCATCGACCGTCACCTGCCTTCTCCCGAGATCGACAACCAGTTCCCCAACCCGAAACACCGGGTCGGGGGATTGCGCGGTCGCTGATGCGGTGTGACGCAGCGCGACCCGAATTCGCGCCAGCAACTCCCCCACGCTGAACGGCTTGGTCAGATAGTCATCCGCACCCAGGTCGAGAGCCGTCACCTTGTCGGCTTCACGCCCCCGCGCCGACAGTACGATGATCGGAGCGGCTGACCATTCCCGCAGCCGTTCGATCACCTGCAACCCGTCGATGTCCGGCAGCCCCAAATCGAGAATCACCGCCTCAGGAAGTTCCCGCAAAGCGAGCTTCAGGCCCTGTTCGCCCGAGTCGGCCTCGATCACCCGGTAGTCGTGAGACTCCAAAGAAATCCGCAGGAATCGGCGGATCGCCAAGTCGTCTTCAATCACCAGGATGCGAGCGGCGTCTTGTGTCATGAATCAACGCGTGGAAGTGGGGGCAATCGGAAGCGTGAATCGAAAAACGGCTCCTCCTTCGGAGCGATTCTCCACAACAATACGTCCTCCATGAAGTTCGACAATCCCGCGACAGATCGCCAGCCCGATCCCGCTGCCGGATTGCGACTGACCGTTGACCCGGTAGAATTTGTCGAACACGCGAATTTCTTCGCCCGGGGGGAGCCCCGGCCCACGATCGGCAACTTCCACCACCAGATCGGATCCGGTCTGGTACGACCGCAGTTCAATCGGCACATTCGGCGGCGCGAACTTGATTGCGTTGTCGAGCAGATTCACCAGAACCTGTTGAATCAACAAGCCATCAATGGGGACCGGGGGCAAATCGTCGGCGATCTGCGTCTCGACCGGATGTTCCGCCAGTTGCCGCTCCATCCGCGACAGCACCACCCCGACCACCTCTTCAATCGGTTGCAGCTCGCGCTGCAATACGATCGCTCCCGCTTCGAGCCGGGTGAGATCCAAGAGATTGGCGACGAGCCGATGAAGCCGCTCGGCCTCGTTCAAAATTGATTCCGCCAGATCCTGCCGGGCGGCGGGTGCGACCTGCGAATACTCTTCGACCAACAGGCTCGCGGCACCGGTGATGGTCGCCAGCGGTGTCCGTAGATCGTGTGACACCGCGCTCAGGAGCGAATTCCGCAGCCGCTCGGTTTCAATCTGCAACCGGATCTGCTCGGCCTGTGACGCCAGATCGCACCGTTCGACCGCCCCCGCGATCTGCCCCACAAACGCCTGCAACATCTGCATCTGCTGAGATTCCAGGGTCGCGATATCAATTCCGCGCCGCTGCACGCCCAGAACCCCGACAATGCCTCCCGTCACCAAAAGCGGCAGCCACGTCGCTTCCGTTCCGGGCAGCGTGTCGGTCCCGCGGCCGGCGGGGCGACGATGCTCAAACACCCAGCGCACCACGCCGTCATCGCGCGCGGGTGGAGTCGCGTCGATTGACGGGTCGGCGCTCACCAGTGTTCCATTCGGACCGGGAACCTGAATCCAAACAGACGCGTCGATCGCGTCGGCCACAATCCGACGGGCCGCCTGCGCGACCGCCTCGCGCGTGGGGAGATTCGACAGTTCACGGCTGAGCGTGTGCAAAGCGGCCGTTCTTCGCTCGCGCGCACGTGAAGCCTGCGCCTGCAATCGCAGCCGGCCCGACAGCTCGCTGATCACCAGCCCGTTCACCAGCATCACGCCGAACGTGAACAGGTACTGCGTGTCGGAGACGGCGAATGTTCCATAGGGAGGGATGAAAATCAAATCGAAGGCGGCGACACCCAGCAGCGTCGCCAGAATTGACGGACCCCGACCACAAAACACCGCGACGGCGACAATGCACACCAGATAGATCATCGCCAGGTTGACCGGCACGAAAAACGGCGCGAGCGCGAGACACAACACGGTGCAGAGACCGACCGCCGCGATCGATTGAGCGTACGGAATCCAGCGCTGGGAAGACCGCCCTACCACGGGAGAGCGCGGAGTCAGTTCTCCCTCATCGCCACGAATCACATAGACATCGATATCGCCACATCGGCGAATGAGTTCATAGACAAACGCGCCGTGCCAAAACTCCCGCCAACGGCTTTGTTGCGGTTTCCCGACGACAATCTTGGTGACGTTGTGTTCCTGTGCGTAGCGCAGCACCGTGTCGGCGAACCGGTTGCCAACCACCGTCTCCACGTTCGCACCCAGTTCCTCGGCCAGCCGGAGGTTGTCGTCAAGTCGCTGGCGATCGTCGGCGCGCAACAGAGGGGCGGCTTCGGATTCGACGTGCAACGCGGTCCAATGCGCCCGCAGACTGGAGGCCATCCGCCGCGCCGCGCGCACCAGCCGGGTCGACATCGGGCTGGGACCAACGCACACCAGCAATCGTTCCGTGGTTGGCCAGATCCGGGAAATGTCGTGCTGCTGGCGATAGTCGAGCGCCTGCGCGCCAACGCGCTCGGCGGTCTTACGCAGCGACAACTCGCGGAGCGCGATCAGGTTCCCCTTGCGAAAGAAATTCTCGATCGCGCGGAACGCCTGCTCGGGCATGTACACCTTTCCCTCACGCAACCGTTCGATCAGGTCATCGGGAGGGATGTCGACCAGTTCAATCTCGTCGGCTTGTTCGAAGACGTGGTCGGGGACGGTTTCCCTCACAGGAATCGTCGTCACCTGCGCGACCACGTCGTTCAGGCTCTCGAGATGTTGCACATTGAGGGTTGTGTAAACATCAATCCCCGCCGCCAGCAGGTCTTCGATATCCCGCCAGCGTTTGGAGTGTGTCAATCCTTCGGCGTTGCTGTGGGCCAGCTCGTCCACCAGCAGGATTTGCGGCCGTCGCGCGAGCGCCGCTTCGAGGTCGAATTCCAGGACAGACTTGCCATGGTGTCGAACCTCCCGCCGGGGAAGCAGATCGAGGCCCATCACCAGCGCCTGCGTTTCGGAGCGGGCGTGTGATTCGACATAACCCACTACCACGTCGACTCCCTCTTTCGCGACTTTGCGGGCCGCTTCGAGCATGGCGTAGGTTTTGCCGACCCCGGGGGCCATCCCGAAAAAGATCTTGAGCCGCCCGCGTGTCTGCCGCGCTTCTTCGGCCTTCACGCGTGCCAGCAGCGCATCGGGGTCGGGACGATCGGAGGGCATGAGATGAAGCGGAGTCTGGGGGGCAGGAGACGGAGAAGTTGAAAAGTCTGGTGTCACCGGGGCGCGCGATACGGGCAACGCGCGTAAAGTCGTCGCATCATATCGACCGACCCGGTCCAAATGGGGGTCAATCGGCGAGCTGTTCCCGCGTTCGCCGGAGGTCGAGATTGAGTTCCAGAACATTGACCCGCGGCTGCCCTAGAAACCCGAGTGTCGGGGGTTCGATGTGGCGGGCGATCAGTTGTTGGACTGTTTTCAAGGAGAGTCCGGTCGCCCGCGCGACCCGATTCGCCTGATACAGGGCGGCGGCCGGACTGATCTCGGGATCCAGCCCGCTCGCCGACGCGGTCACCAGGTCGACCGGTACGGGATCAGTGTTGTCCGGGTCGGCTTCACGCAGTCGCGAGCAACGATCGCGGACCGTTTCGAGCAGCGCGGGATTGGTTGGTCCCTGGTTTGAACCTCCGCTCGCCATGCCATTCGCGGGCATCGGCGCGGTTGCCGAGGGACGTCCCCAGAAGTACTCCGGCGCAGTGTATGACTGACCGAGAAGCCGGGAGCCAACCGCTGTTCCCGACTCGACGCGGAGGCTCCCATTCGCTTGGTTGGAGAACGCGATCTGAGCGACAAACGTGACGGCCAACGGATAGGCGATTCCGGTCAGGAGGGACAGGATCAGTAAGATGGTGGCGGCGGCGCGGAGTAAGGGGAGCATGTTGGGAGACTCCAGGGGGGGGCGAGTGAATTTGTGGTATCGAAACGGCAACGGGGTTGGGGTTGGCCGTCGGGGTTTCCGGTTGTGGAAGACCCGACGGCTGACGCCGGTCGGTTCGCCTGTGCGACTTGAGGGGCCACCCAATTTATTACGCCAGACGCAACGCCACAAGAACCACGTCAATGACCTTGATGCCAACGAACGGCACGAGCAGGCCGCCCAAACCGTAGATCAGCAGGTTGTCACGAAGCAGCGTCGCCGCTCCGACGGAACGGTACCGGACGCCACGCAGCGCCAACGGGATCAGAAACACAATGACCAGCGCGTTGAAAATGACGGCCGACAGGATCGCGCTGGAAGGGGTGGCGAGCCCCATCACATTGAGCCGCGCCAGTTCCGGATACGTCGAGACAAACGCGGCGGGGATGATGGCGAAGTACTTTGACACGTCATTGGCGATGCTGAAGGTCGTGAGTGATCCCCGGGTCATCAACAGTTGCTTACCGATTTCGACGATCTCAATGAGCTTCGTCGGATTGGAATCCAGATCGACCATGTTCCCCGCTTCTTTGGCCGCCTGCGTTCCACTGTTCATCGCGACGGCGACGTCGGCCTGGGCGAGTGCCGGCGAATCGTTCGTGCCATCACCCGTCATCGCCACCAGTCGACCTCCCGCCTGGTAGTCACGGATCAGTTTCAACTTCGCCTCGGGAGTCGCCTGGGCGAGAAAGTCGTCGACCCCCGCCTCGGCGGCGATGGCCGCCGCCGTCAGCGGATTGTCCCCCGTGATCATCACCGTCTTGATCCCCATCTTTCGCAGATGGCCGAATCGTTCGCTGATTCCCCCTTTCACAATGTCCTTCAGGTAGATCACCCCCAAAGGCAGATTTCCCTCACACACGACGAGAGGCGTCCCGCCACGCTTCGAGATCGATTCCACCTTGTCGCGCAGATCCCGGCTGAATTGTCCGCCCCGCTCTTGGATGTACGCCTCGACCGCCTCGGCGGCCCCTTTGCGGATCCGGCGATGATCCACATCGACGCCACTCATGCGGGTTTGAGCCGTGAATGGAATGAACTCCGCCTTGAGCGCCACGAGATCTCTCCCGCGCAGTCCATATTTCTCCTTCGCAAGAACGACGATGCTGCGTCCCTCGGGTGTCTCGTCGGCGAGCGACGAGAGCTGGGCCGCGTCGGCGAGACGCTCGACCGCGATGCCGTCGGCGGGCAAAAACTCCACCGCCTGGCGATTTCCCAGCGTGATCGTTCCAGTCTTGTCGAGCAGCAGGACATCCACATCGCCGGCCGCCTCGACCGCCCGCCCCGACGTGGCGATCACATTCGCCTGAATCATCCGATCCATGCCGGCGATTCCAATCGCCGACAGCAGCCCGCCAATCGTCGTGGGAATCAGACAGACCAGCAGCGCGACCACCACCGTCAGCGTGATGGGTGTCCCCTGTCCCGCCAGTTCCACACCGTAACGCGAGTAGGGCACCAACGTCACGCACGCCAACAGAAAGACGATCGTCATGGCGGCAAGCAGAATGTCGAGCGCGATTTCGTTCGGCGTCTTCTGGCGCTTCGCCCCCTCCACCAGGGCGATCATCCGATCGAGAAACGTCTCGCCCGGGTTGGCCGAGACTCGCACGATCAACCAGTCGGAAAGGACCGTCGTCCCCCCGGTCACGCTGCTGCGGTCGCCGCCACTCTCACGAATCACCGGGGCGCTCTCCCCCGTGATCGCGCTTTCATTGACCGAGGCGATCCCTTCGATCACTTCGCCGTCGGCGGGAATCATGTCTCCCGCCTCGATCAGGACAATGTCATTCTTGCGGAGCAGTGACGCCGCCACGACCTCCGGAGTGGCGGCGCGGGACGGGGTCTTCAGCCGTTTCGCCTGGACGTCGCGGCGGGCCGACCGGAGGGTGTCGGCCTGGGCTTTTCCGCGTCCTTCCGCCATCGCCTCGGCGAAGTTGGCGAACAACACGGTGAACGCCAGCCAGAAGGCGATCGCCAGCACGAACAGGGGCGATTCTCCCGTTTCGACCAGGAGCGACCGGGCGAACAGCACGAGCGTGAACAGCTTGCCAACATAAACGGTGAACATCACCGGGTTGCGGAGTTGATGCCTCGGATTAAGCTTCAGCAGCGATTCCCACATCGCCCGTTTGACAATGGGGGGGGCGAACAGAGGTCGTGATTGTTTGGTCGTCATGGTATGAATTGAATGGAGGCCGTGATTGAATGCCTGGGGAACTGGTCGCGATGGTCTCGCACAGCGCGCTACGGAGCGTTTTGTGCCGTCATCCGCAACTGCTCGACAACCGGTCCCAGCGCCAGAGCGGGAACGAACGTCAAGGCCCCGACGAGCAAGACAATTCCAGCCAGCATTCCCACAAACAACGGCGTGTCGGTCGGCAGCGTCCCCGCGCTCGCGGGGGTCGCCTTCTTGCGGGCCAATGAGCCCGCGATCGCCAACACGGGCACAATCAACGCGTACCGCGCGATGAACATCACCACTCCCAGCGTAAGGTTGTAAAACGGCGTGTTGACCCCCAGGCCGGCGAAGGCGCTGCCGTTGTTATTGCCGGCGGAAGAGAATGCGTACAGAATCTGGCTGAAACCATGCGGGCCGGGGTTGGAAACCGGTCCCCGACCGGCGTCGATTGAGACCGCCAGCGCTGTCCCCAGAAGGACGATCGCGGGGGGAATGAGAATCACGATCGCCGCCATTTTCATTTCGGCCGCTTCGATCTTCTTACCCAGATACTCCGGTGTTCGCCCCACCATCAGTCCCGCGATGAACACCGCGAGAATCGCGAACACCAGGAGCCCATACAGGCCACTGCCAACGCCGCCGAAAATCACCTCGCCCAACTGCATCAGCCACATAGGGACGAGACCGCCGATCGGTGTGAACGAATCGTGCATCGCGTTGACACTGCCGTTCGAGGCGGCCGTTGTCGCGGTCGCCCACAAGACCGAAGCGGAGACACCAAACCGCGTCTCCTTCCCCTCCATGTTCCCGCCGCTTTGTAGCATGTTGGCCGACTGATCGACGCCCCCTTCCACCAATCGGGGATTTCCAGACTGTTCGGCCCACAGACAGACGGCCAAAAGCGGAATGAAGATCACCAGCATCGTCGCGAGCAACGCCCACCCCTGCCTGCGGTCACCGACAAGATCGCCGAAGGTGAAACAGATCGCCGTAGGAATCAGCACAATCGCCAGCACTTGTAGAAAGTTGGAGAGCGGATTGGGGTTTTCGAGAGGGTGGGCCGAGTTGGCTCCAAAGAACCCGCCTCCATTGGTGCCAAGCTGCTTGATCGCGATTTGAGAGGCGGCCGGTCCCAGCGGAATCTGTTGGGTGGTGTGGGTCTTCCCCTCGGCATCGACCACCGGTTCCAGCAGTGTGATTTCGGCCGCTGGTGAGAATGACTGCACCACTCCCAGGGAGGCGAGGGCGAGCGCCAATACGAACGACAACGGCAGGAGGATGTACAAAGTGCTGCGCGTGAGATCGACCCAGAAGTTGCCGATCGTCTCGACGGACCTGCGAGTGAACCCGCGAATCAGCGCGACGAGAACGGCCATCCCCGTCGCCGCCGACACGAAGTTCTGCACGGTCAGTCCCAGCATTTGTGTGAGGTAACTGAGCATTGATTCGCCACTGTAAGCCTGCCAGTTCGTGTTCGTGGCGAAGCTGATGGCGGTGTTCAATGCGAGATCGTCGGGGACGCCCGGCAGACTCAGGGGATTGAGCGGCAACCCCCCTTGCAGTCGCTGCAAGAGGTACAGCGCGACGATCCCCAACAGGTTGAACGCCATCAGGGCGACGGAGTACTGTTTCCAGTTCATCTCGGACTCGCTGCGCACGCCGGCGATCTGGTAGGTCAGTCGTTCGATCGGACCGAGAAGGTGATCCAGCCAGACCCTACGGCCGGCGTAGACGTTGGCCATAAAGGCCCCCAGCGGTTTCGCCAGTGCCATGAGCGCACCGAAGAAC
>CAMATH010000105.1 GCA_945860955.1 Planctomicrobium piriforme | reverse complement strand
CGGAAGAGTACGAGAACTTCGAGCAGGAATTGGCGGTTCGCAAAGTCCGGCTCGCGGACTTCCTGCGGGCGAAGCACGCGGAACTGGTCGCTTCAGGACAGAATCGGCTCGCCGAGTATGTTCTGTTGGCACATGCCAGTCGCGACCAGCCGAGTACCGAAGACTTCATGCTGCTGATTCCCGAGGGAGATCTGCATCCCACGATCGTCCAGCGCTATTGGTTGCACTTGCAGAAGACGAAACGGACGAACGACCGGGTCTGGCGGGTGTGGCACGCGCTGGCGGCGATTCCCGAATCGGAATTCGCAGCTCGCGCGCCCGAGATTTTGGCATCTCTCAAGGTGACGCCGGCTGGCGTTCCCCCCACGCATCCACTGGTGCTGCAAGCTCTGGCCGAGCCTCCACCCCAGACTTTGAAGGAAGCCGCCGAGCGGTTTGGGAAGTTGCTGCTGGATGTGGAAACGCGGTGGCGCGACCTGACGAAGCAGGCGTCGGCGGGACTGGCTCCGCTTCCGACTGCGCTCCCCGATCCACTCGAAGAAGAATTGCGGCTGGTGTTTCATGGTCCCGACGCGCCGGCCAACATGCCGTTGACGACCGGGTGGGGAGTGCTGACGCTGCTTCCCGACCGCGCGGCACAGGCGCAATATCAAAAGCTGTTGAAGGAGCTGGAAAACTGGATGATTCGCGCGCCGCTCGCTCCGCCACGGGCGATGGCGCTGGAGGATGATCCGCAGCCCTATGAGCCGCGCGTCTTTTTGCGGGGCAATCCCAACCGTGCGGGTGACCTGGTGCCACGCCGGTTCTTCGAGGTTCTGTCGGAACAACCCACCCCGTTTCAAAAAGGGAGCGGTCGGCTGGAGCTGGCGCAGGCGATTGCGAGTCCCACCAATCCCCTCACCGCGCGGGTCTTCGTCAATCGAGTCTGGCTGAATCATTTCGGCGCGGGACTCGCCCGGACTCCCAGCGACTTTGGTGTTCGGAGTGAACCTCCTTCGCATCCGGAACTGCTCGACTGGCTGGCGGCGAGCTTTATGGAACAGGGCTGGTCGGTGAAACAGTTGCACCGCACGATCATGAACTCGGCCACGTACCAGCAGAGTTCCACTCCCGCCCCGCCCGACGGCGGGGCGAACCCGATGACCGTCGATTCCGAAAACCGTTTGTTGTGGCGGATGAATCGCCGACGGCTCGATTTTGAAGGGCTGCGCGACTCGTTACTGTGGGCTTCGGGAACATTGGATCTCACGGTGGGGGGACCATCGGTCAATCTGCTGGCTGGTTCGCCCCGCCGCACGGTCTATGGATTCATCGACCGCCTGGCCCTCCCCGGTCTGTTGCGCACGTTTGATTTTCCCAGCCCGGACAATTCGAGCCCCGGCCGGGACAACACCACGGTCGCCCCGCAGGCGCTGTATCTGATGAATGGCCCGTTCGCGCAAGACTGTGCCAGGAAACTCGCCGCCCGACCCGAGATCGCGACACGCCCCGAGTTGAGCAACCGGGTCGAGGCGCTGTTCCGGTTGCTGTTCGCCCGCAACGCGACGGCGGAGGAACAGGCATTCGCCCGGGAATTCTTCGGCGATGACCCGGCAATTCAGGCTTCGGAAGAGGCGTGGCGGACGTATGCGCACGCGCTGTTGTTGACGAATGAGTTTGTTTTCGTTGATTGATTTCGTGCAATGAGCGACCCCTTGCCGGCTCGCCCGGCAGGTGAAGGAGATCGGTGGCTAACTCGATGCCTTGATCGCAACTCAGACCCCTGCCACGTTCTGTGGCAGGTGAATCAGATCGCCGCTCAGGGACTGCGGTTGACGCGGATGGTGCTATCGGCTGAACGCACCAAAACGAATCAGGACTCGAACGGCAGGGATGCGAACCAACGCCATCGACACCTACCTGAGCGCAGGTCTGATTCACCTGCCGGGCGAGCCGGCAAGGGGTCTGCGCCCCGTGCGGGCACCCGATTGTTAGCCCCCGATCTCATTCACCTGCCCCACAAGGGGACAGGGGTCTAGAGCGCGAAATGCCTCAATTGGTGCCCCACTCGGCATAATCAAGCCATTTCCTCGCGGATCCTCACTCCCCTCCCTTCGCCTTCTTCCGATAATCCAGTTGCGGCTTCAACCCCTTGGGCATAAGCGGCTCGTAGCTCCGTTCCCCCACTCGACGGTCCAGTTCACCCTGGGCAGCCGCCAGAACGGCTGGCTTGTGATAGAGATCCCAGGCCGATGCGGCCAGAACTTTCGCCGCCAGCATCATTCCTTTCTTGCCGATCGTCGTCCCTCCCGCCGCCACCGCCTGCCACGAATGGCTGGGTGTCCCCGGAACCCAGCAGGCGGTTGAGAATCCTGTCGTTGGCACCACCCAGCTCACATCCCCCACGTCGGTTGAGCCGCGAATCACGGTTCCCGTCTGGTCAATCACATTCCGTAGCGCGTCGAGCGGCTGCGGTTCCGAAAGCGATTCGCGCAGCCGGAGCGCGAACTCTGTTTCTGCCGGGTCGTAGGAGAGATCGTTGAGTTCCCGCAGATTGGCCAGCGTCACCTGGGCCAGCGCACTGTTCGGCAGCAGGTCCATCGTGCCGCCATGGTGTTCGACTTCCAGCCGGGTCTCCGTCGCCAGCGCCCCCGCCTGGGCGCACAGCTCCAAGCGGCGGAACACATCGCGGGCGATCGAGGAGTTCGCGTGACGCACATAGAAATAGACCTCGGCGAATTCGGGGACAATGTTGGGGGCGTCCCCTCCCGAGGTGATCACATGGTGAATTCGGGTTCCGTCCGGGGTGTGTTCGCGGAGCAGTTGGGCCGCGTGGTTCATGATTTCGACCGCGTCGAGCGCCGACCGCCCCTCATGCGGGGCGGCGGCCGCATGCGCCGCCTTGCCATGAAAGCGGAACTTCGCCGAGATGCGGGCCATCGACGACGCGTCCCCCGCCGCATTGCGATGCCCCGGATGCCAATGCAAGACGGCCGAACACTCCTGGAACAATCCATCGCGGGCCATGAACACTTTCGCCCCGCCCCCCTCCTCGGCGGGACACCCATAGAACCGGATCGTGCCTTGAATTTCTCCTGAGCGAATCTGGTCGGCGATCGCGATGGCGGCCGTCGCCGACGCGACGCCAAACAGGTGATGACCGCAGGCGTGTCCGTAGCCTCCGTCGCGGAGTGGTTTCCGCTGCGGAATCGCGTCTTGCGACAGACCGGGGAGCGCGTCGAATTCCCCCAGAATCCCGAGTACCGGCTTGCGATCGCCAAACGTGGCGACGAACGCGGTGGGGATTCCCGCGACACCCCGTTCGACTTGGAAGCCAGCCTCTTCCAGGCGGCGTGACAGCAGTTCGGACGACTTGGTTTCCTGGTAACCCGGCTCGGCCCAGTTCCAGATCTGCAACGCGTCTGTCCACGCGTCGGCCTCGCGGCGCACGACATCCGCGAGCAGCGCGGGCTTGTCGGCGTGGGATTTCGAGACCCCAATCAGAAGGAGCAGCGTTCCAAGTGCCAGGCGTGTCGCGGCAGGTTTCATGAGATTCGAAATCCACGTGTTCAAGTGAATCGGCCGGGCAGGCAGTCGTTAAAAGTGCCGCCCTTGCAGTGTCTGAAAATTCTCAAACGCCAATGACGCGAAGAGGACCGCGGGAAACGTGTGGCCTTCCCGAAACAACCAGACCGCCCCGACGACACCTACCACCAGCGAGATCTTCAGCGACAATTCCACTCCGGTCCAGGGACGCCAGGCCCGCAACAGCTCGCGCGCGATCTGTCCTCCGTCCAGAGGATAAACCGGCAGGAGGTTGAAAAGTCCCCACCAGAGATTGATTCGCTTGAGGTAAAAGAACGCGTCCATCAGCCTCAATTCTCCGACGGTGGTGGGAGCGCCAGGATTGATCACGCCGCCGTTGATCAGCAGTCGCTCGAGAAAGACCACCAGAGCGTAGAGCAGAAACCCCGCTCCCGGGCCGGCGAAGATCACACTGATTCGCTGCGCCGTCGAGATTCTGCGGGTGGGAATGTACGACGCCAGGCCGCCAAACGCCATCAGCACGATTTCCGCCGGCCAGCCGTAATGCTGGGCGGAGAGCGCATGACCCATTTCATGTGTCAGAATGGACACGAACAGGCAGGCGATGAAGAGAACCGTTCCCGGCAGATCGCCCGCATTCCAGCCCATCAACGCTCCCACCAGCCAGAACATGGGATGGACCCGAATCGGAATTCGGAACAGCGAGAACCGCAGATCGTAGGGAGTGGGATTCGCGGAACCGAACATAAACAGACCCTGGCAAGCGGCCGGCGGCAAACGGCCGGCGGCGAACGGCCGACGGCGAGCGGCCGGCGGCGAACGGCCGGCGTCAGCCGGCTGGTGAAACCCGCCCATACTACACGCAATCTCCCACCCCCCACAACCACCCCCCATCCGATCGATCCCCCCGGCTACGTTCACTTGATCAACCGTCCCCGCGCTGCCACGATTCGCCATCATGCCCCCTTCCAATCTCGATCCCTTAATCCCCGCAGTCGGCATCCGCCAGCCGTGGGTCGAGCTGATTCTGCTCGGCAAGAAGACCCTCGAGATCCGCTCGCAGAACACCCAGATCCGGGGGACCATCTACCTCTACGCCTCACAGCGTCTCGCCGACCACCCGGCAGCCCCCCGCGCCGCCCTCGACCACGACGTCGACGTCAGCACGCTCCCGCTGGGCAGACTGGTCGGTTCCGTCCAACTGGTTGCCTCCCGGCGGGCGACCGTCGACGACGCGAAGGCAGCCTGCGTCCCGGGCGAATTTCTTCTCAATCAGTACGCCTGGGTGCTGGAATCTCCCGTCCGATTCGCTTCGCCGCAACCTGTAGATTATCTTCCCTACGGTGTCTGGTTTTATCCGTTTCGGAGGAAAGGGTCGTAGGTTTTGTTGAACGCGTCTCGGCAGGAACCGCATCGGGTATCGTCAACCATTCTCTCATGTGACCAGTCGCCGCCATGAGTATTCCGTTCGAGCAGGATTTCCGCAGAAAACGACTTCAGTTGAGGCATGGACGGTGCCGACCTACTACGATGACGTAGCCTTTGGACCGTGTTCCTGTCGACGCCACGCTTCGAAATCTCATAGGGTGTGGCACTTGACAACTGGCAGGACATACGGTATCAGCGGCAAACGCTGCGATCGCAACCGCATTCGGAGCAATCGGCCGGAATCGAAGAAGTCTTCGTTTTCGGTCGGAAATTCACGTGGCGATCCCTTGCATGCGCTACTGGCCAGCGGGATAATGCTCGGTCACGACACAGACGCTCACAAAATGTTCGCTTTTTCAGCAGGTTGATCTTGGCAGGGAACAAACCACTTGTCGTGAACGAAGAATCCTGGCTAAGTGAGTTCTCCGGGGAAATGCAGGATTGGGTTCGCACCTACTACGATTCGGCAGTGGTTGCAGAAGGCGGCCGCCTGAGACACGAACCCCGGTACAAGAGCCTTGATGTCGAAGAATTGCTTGCCGTGGCGTTCGCCCGGGTGCATGCGACCGAACTCGATGAGATCGCGGCATCACGAAGCGCCCCGCTGGAATTCGCCCGCATGACATTCCTATTCGACGAGCCGGATGAGGCGACGGAAACCGCAGGCGGTTGACCTCAATTCAATTCCAAGTCGCTCCCTTCACGCACCGGTTATCAGGGAATCCAGCCACTGATGCGGCGTGCGGATTCAATAACGTCTGCGGCGCAGCGTGTCGCTTCGAGTTCAAGACTGACATATCCAGAGAATTGGGCCAGGCCCTTGGACGTTCTTCGTTCCCGGTCAGCGGCGGACCACAATTCGGTGAGGAACTTGAGCCAGCGGCGTATTTCCCCCTCGTCGTCGGCTTCGATCACACCGTCGCCGAAATGGGCGCAGCGATGGTGTCCCGAAACGTGCGCGTGCAAGATTCGATCGCGAATCGAGTGAACTCCGCAGACGGCATCCAGTGAGACATTCGCGATGCGGAAGTGAGCGATGTCGAGGTTGAATCCCACGAGGCCATTTAAGGTCGGGGTGCCATCCAGTAGACCGGCAAGTTCCGTAAGGGAGTGTTCGTCCTGGAGCAGGAAGCAAGGCCCCGGTTCAAGCTCCAGTGCGACCGGTGGCGCGAATTCCTTAAGCGGATCGCCATCCAATTGACTCCATGCATCGGCCAGACTGCCGATCAGCCGCTCGCGGACGACTTCCGGGCGATCCAGCGCGATCGTGTGCTGACTTCCCTTGTCGCTTTCGCTCAGAGGGTCCGCATCCTCTGTTTTTTCAAGAATTCGAATTCGGCTACCGGTGACCGCTTCGAGTGCGGCAATCCGATGCTTGAAATCACGATTGAGAATCGCCGCCAGACGTAGCGAGTTGGCCAACGCGTTGACCGCCTGTTGCCTCGCGGGATAACCCATTTCGTTACTACGCGAGATTTCTGGAAAGAACGTTGCAACGGCGACGATGGTCCGATCGGAGTCGCGAGAACGAATGACCCGGTTGATCAGGTCGGCCGAGCGTTCGAGTTGTTGCGGCAACATCGCCCCCAGAATTTCGACGGCATTGACAGGCCGGTTTGAATTCGGGGGCAGGACTCCTGTGAGCGAACCGCTGGTGATTGCAGGCTGGTTTGCCAAATGCGGCAGATCGGGTTCCATTGCCAGATAGAATTCGACCCCGGTTGGTCCCAGTCGATGAGAAGCGATTTCGAGATCGATTTCGCCATAGACAGACAGCAGGGGTGAAGCCACGGGATCGAGAATTCCCACCGCGCATGCCGAGGTCAGAACAGACAATTGCAATCGGCTCATGGCGACCCCGTGAAGGTCGGAAAGCACCCGGCCCCGCGCTCGTAAACCGCATCGACGGCTTTGTACATGTTCAGCACATTCGCGATCGAGACCGGGGCGATGCCCTGGTTGAACTCGGCATTCCAGACCCAAATTTGACCCGGGTGAGCATTCGCATCGACGCCCACTGGACCGAGACCCTGAAACCATTTCCAGCGACCGGTGTTGTGCAATTGATTTTGCCGGAACGAGCGTTGAAATCGGCCGGCCAGAGTCGCGCGGACATCGGGATCAAGGTTGTTGTCGAGGAACATGGCGCGACAGGCAGCGGTAACACTGTCGTCGTCGTTGCTGTCGACCAAACGGATCATTCCGGGCCAGCCACCGGGAGGGGCCTTGGGGAGTCGACCCGTTGTCTGAAAATTCGGAGTCTGAAATCGAAAACTCAATTCCAGCAGTCCCCGGGGAGGAACACGATGTGAATAGTCGATCTTGGGATCGGGGGACCGCATCGGCTGACCGAGCAGCGGCATCCGTACGGCTGCCGGGAGTACGGGAATGAACTGCATGCACTGCAGCTTGCCAGGTTTTTCGGGAATTCTCGCTTCGTTGAGTTCCGAGAGGCTCGCCTTCAGAAAGGGAAAGAGCGCGGGATCGTTGAATAGAAATGTGTTATCTCCGGAACAACCGACCAGTACAACAGCATGCTGACCGGGAGGGTGTGCCGGTTGTGGTTTCGTGAAATCCGGTCGGACAGTCAGGTGGTTTCTTCCCCAGATACATCTCTCGGTCCACTCTGCAGCAGTGAGTTTCGCCCCGGAAACGACCCCCAGATCCACCAGTACGATGACCGGCACATTGGAATGAAGATACGCCTTCCAGACCGTTCCGACAATCGCCAACGGGTCTTGCTGATTCGCAAAATGCAGAGCCGAGCCTTCCAGAAATCCCGTGAGGCCGACACGGTGGGAACGCAGGACTTCCACCATCTGCTCGGCGGTCAGGCCGCGTAGCGAGAATTTCTGATCATTCAAGGCTTTTTTCGTACTCGCCGTCAATTCCGCCACCCCCAGAATCGAATTGGCATATCGTTCCTGCAGGCAGATCGCCATGAATAGACAGGCTTGAGCGCACATTCCGCCACCCAGTTTCAGGTGTTGTAAAAACGGCGTGCCCCGTTCGCACACAACCGACTCCCCGTAATGCCGACCCAGGTCGGCTGTCAGGACATGAAACCCCGCGGCGCGAAACCGCGACGGATCTAACAATGAGTCGGCAATGACATAGGGTGACTGTTCAATTTCTTCGCGAAACTCTGGAGCGCCAAGCCGGTTTCCGTGAGTTCGCTCGATTGCGTTCGCCAGCCAGACCAACCGTCTGAGATTGAAAAAAATCGGAAGTCTGCCGCTCCTCGACGGTTCGTCGACGTACTTACGAATTGCGAAGCGCGGTGCCGAGAGTCCCAGCAGTTCACATTCGCTGCGTGTGATGATCGAAGGAGCGATCCGGAACTCAAACGGGACACTTTTGTACTTGCCCCCAGCCAGCCACCGACACAAACTGTCGGCCATTTTCATACCGATTGGGCCGACTTGTTCGCGAACGATCTGGACATCGATTTGATTCATTTCACCCGCTCGATTGTTAATCTTTCAAACGGACCGCGAGTACCAATCGATACGCTCCCGGGCCGAGTTCGGAGATTCAATGGAAAGTCACCACGACGATCCATTTTGTCTTCCAAGAACGAGACTAGCAGATGGTTCACACGATTTCGAGGGGACGAATCAAGTATCGTCCGCGCCTCCCGCCACAGTTTTCGTGGAAATGAAACTCCGTCACCGTGCCGGCGGGTAGAACCGGGCGAGGGTGTTGGGGGAGACACCCCAGTGGGCGGCGAGGGTTAACAGCCAGTTGCGGACCGTCTGGCGGATGACGCCGTGTTTTTGCCAGCGGCGGGCCGAGACGTGCAGGAGCGGCGGAAGTAGTGCGAACCGTCCCCGCTTGCGCAGCGTGCGCATGAAGAAGAGGTCTTCCATCAGTTTCAAATCGGGAAATCCACCGAGTTCCTCAAACACGCTCTTGCGGACGAAGATCGCCTGGTCGCCATACGCCAACGTCCACCACCGCACGCGGAGCGCGTTGCCCCATTCCAGCCAGCGGTACTTGCGACCGGTCGCCTCGATCTGTTGGCCAAAACAACCGCCGACGCGCGCGGGGTCGGCGAGTGCAGCAGCGATCTCGCTCAAGCTTCCCGGTTCCAGCCAGCAGTCGGCGTGGAGAAACAGCAGGATGTCTCCAGTTGCGACGGCAGCCCCGGCGTTTTGCTGCCGGGCGCGGCCAGGGGCGGTTGACAGTACGCGCGTCGCGTCCCGCGCAAGATCAACGGTTCCATCCGTACTCCCGCCGTCGACGACAATCACCTCCCGTCCGCCGAGTGCAAGCGCGCGCTGAACCGCCTCGGCGATGCCGGCGGATTCATTCAGTGTGGGGATGATGATGGAGATTGACATGCGTGAGTTGTTTAGTGCCCCAGATAGTGCCGACCTCACAAAACGGAATAATGCCGACGTTCTTTTTCGTTTGGCACAGATGTGCCCCGCGACACACGTATCTCGTCGATGCCGCTTGCGTGTCAAGAGCGGAAAAGGTTGTTACAAGAGCATGAATGGGGCGTCGATCCGTTGTTGCGGCACTTACGGAATGCAAAAACCGGGCAAGTATGTCCGACCATTACGGAACGGCAGCGACGTCAAATTTGACCGCAACGGCACCACTTCAGGGTAGCATGCCATGCCAGGGAAGCACAAAACCCTGTTCCCATACAGATGGAAAAAAGCTCATTATGTATCATTATCCCCATTACTGCTGGTATCTGGCAACGTTACGGATTCCTCGCCGGGCTGGCTCCCATGTGCAGTCTGCGCCTGTAGGCCTGAAGCGCGGTTCACCCAAGTTTGCCGTCGTTCTTTCGCAGACTGCGCAAGAACGGCATCAACCACCTGCCAAGAGGAACTCCTCGGATCACGGGTTTTCGGTTTTCTTCGGGACTTCTTCATGTTAGTCATGGTACTCCTCGACACGTCCAATCATGCTTGGAATGTTGTTGTGTACTTGCTGTGACAACGCGGACAGCCACTTGTCACGATCCGCATTTGGTGCAGCAATTCTCAGTCCTAGGCGCTCCGCCTCCTCGCGATCGATTACAAAACTGTGGTCGGCGTACTGCGACGTGATATCTTTTGCAATATCATCGGCTTTGTCTCCGAATTTTCGGAACATCAACCGCGAAGCATAGTCTTCCATGACCTTCAGGAGGCGTGCCATCTGTGTGTATTGCACGACATCGACGTTTTCAAAAAGTGGACGAACGACGTTTGTCACGAGTTCAACGGTGCTTGGCAGTAATGTGCCAACTTTCTTGTGGGTACGGTGAAGTAGTAGAGTCATCGCATCATCGAAAAACCGCAGAGTATATGCTTCCAATCGTTCGAGTGACTGCACATATTCTAAAACGGACCGACTATCTTCTGTATCAGGGTCGGAGACCTGCATATCAATTGGGCCAAGCTCCGCATCCTCGCCGAGGATTATGTCATCCGCGCCCAATGCAAGCAGCGTAGCCGCACTCTTAGCGTACTTTGGTACAATCGCATCGAAACCGCCGCAGTGGCGTCGTAGGGACATCGCGATTTGAAATGCGCTCTGAGGAATTCCACCGGGCGAATCAATCAATAGCGCGATTTTTGTGCCTTTCGGGACCGTCGTACGAACCGCATGCAAAATGGCATCCCGCACAAGGGGGTTGATCATTCCCCAACGTCGAGTGTCATCGCCGTGCTGCACGAACATCCAGATCGGCTTTCCAATCGTTTTCTCCAACGCCAAAACATCCGTCGCAATCTCGTGTGGAATCTCCCGAGCGTGTCCCAGATCGACGCTGCAACGAAACTTCTTTTTTGGTATTGAGGCGGCGCTGGCAGCGGCCTTGCCGCTAGTCGGTGGTTTTTTTGCCATGATTCTGTGTCTTGGAATGGTTCTTCCATCGGGCTGCGGCACCAACCGCCGCAATTTCCCGCCTACGCTCTCGACTCAGTTTCCGAGACCGTGCGTTTCCACCTTTCAAGCCGCCAAGTCTCCCCAGTGCAACTGCAGCCGGGTTCTTGACAACGCCTCCATCCTCCTGGTTCACACCTGTTTCAGGCTGAATAGGATCGTCGGGAAAAGTCGCCACAGATTGATTCTCGATACGGTCTTGGGCAATGTCAACCAGACTTCACCAATTGAGTCCGCTGTTGAGTAGGTTTTTCGCAAAATTTCACCTCCAGGTCAAGCCTGCTTGAGCGGTCAAGCATCTGTTTTGCCGGAAACAGGTTTACGAGGGCTTTTGAACTTCATGGTTTTCGGACATTTGCAGCACCGAACGGTTGACCCCAATTCGGGTTTCCTACGATTGCTGAAAGCAATCCTGTTCAAGCGGAAACACCGGCCTGCGCACCCGCTTCCACGGCAGGGTGACCAGATTGCTGGTACACGGCCCGGGGGTCTCGACGGTGAAGTGTGCCCGCGCGATCGGGTCGTAGACTTTGCGGTGCGCCACCGCCGCCTTCACCGCGATCACGTCCACTTCTTCAGGCACGATTCCCTGACTGCGCCATTGCGCCAGATCGAACGGAGGGGTCTTGTGACTGGTGATCAAGACACGAATTCCCGGCTGACCCGCGGACGGAGAGCGTTGTGCCGCGACGGTCGCAGGCGCGGCACCTGTCGCTGGAACCCGCCCCACAACGCGCACAACGGCACACGGTCCCATGTCGAAACTGTCGCCGCACATGGACGCCAGGTGGCTGTGTGGATCTTCCAAGTGGAATCGCCCCGGACCACGCGACAGCAACTCCACTTCCAGGTGGATCGCGCCCCCCGAGAGTGAACTCCCCCGTCCACCGAGAACGAGTCTCGTCCGTCCGCCGATGGCGATGGTGTCGAGCGCGCGGACCGCGAGCGGGTCGTCGATCGCGACGGCGGCGTTCGAAAATCCGCGATCGACCAGCGCGCCGAGCAATACGGTACCGTCACCTGGCGCGCCGCCTCCGATGTTGTCGGAAGGTTCGGCCAGCACAATCGGCCCGGCAGATCGCGAACCAGCCGGCAATTCCCCCGCCTGAATCCGGTCGAGAACAGCCGCGAGAGACTCTTCGCGAACATTCCCCGCTTCCCGCAGTTCCCAGGCGATGTCGCACAGACGCCGTAACGACTGGATCGCCGGGGTGGTGTCTCCGACGACGACCGCAGTGAAGCTGACACCGGTCTCGTGCGTGTCGGCGAAGGAAAAGCCCGCGAAGACGTTGACCGCCAGCACTCCAGGGACGGTACGTTCGATGGTTCGCGCTTCGTGCTCCAGCGTAAGCATCGGCTCAAACGCGGTTCCGGTGCCGGTGGGTGGCCACATGACGGCGGGTTGTGCCCAGACCGTCTTCGCCCGTTCCCCCGAATCCATCAGTCGATCCAACACGCGGGCACCGTCGCGGGCCGCTTCGCACGCGTCGGCATGGGGGTTCTGGCGATAGGCGACAAACGCCTCGGTGGCCTCCGCGAATTCGCGCGAGATGTTTCCATGCAGGTCGAGAACGCCCCCAATGGGAATGTCGGGACCGATCGCCGCGCGGAGTCTGCGAATGACTTCGAACTCGACATCGGGAAAGCCGCGTGACGCCCCGGCCCCGTGCAGTACGAGGCAGACGCCGTCGAGTCCTGCGGGAAGTTCCCGCTTGACCACTTCGTCAACCGACCGGCAATATTCTTCCACCACCTCGTCCGCCATGATCGGGCCGGGGCTGGCCCGGAGGTCGATTGCCGGCAGTACGGTCCAGCCGTGCTCGGTCGCGATGTCCAGAATCCCGGCCAGTGGCGAACCGTCACCCGCTGCGGTCAGCAGTTCAGCCCCGCGCCGGCACTGGAAATCAGCGAGTGTGGTTTCCCCTTCCAGAAACGTGTGGGTCTCGTGAAACAGGCCGGCCAACAAGACTCGGTGCGACATGGAATCAGTTCTTCGGACAGACAACAGGGGACAGGCGTTTCATGCCAGCGAATGCCGCTCTGCGGAGTCGGCCGGCCAGCGCAGTGTGAAGTTCATCGCGAACGAAAGTCGGTGAAACTCGCCGCGATGTGGCGTTACGGAATGCCAGACATAGGCGGGAAAGATGAGCATTAGACCCGGGCGCGGATAGACCCTGACGTGATCGCGATCACACACGGAGGTCAGGTTGGCATTGAAGCGCGGATCGTGGAGTACCAGCACTCCGTCGCCGGCCTCGAAGTAGTCTTCTCCGTCGGCTGGAAGGATGGGTTGCCGATTGGAAACCGCCGTACGGGCATAATAGATGCCGATCAGGTTGGTGCGGTGGTTGTGAACAATCGTAGACTCTCCACGACCCGACCGGTTGCTGAAGAGCAGCAGGTCGATCGCATCCTGCCCCGTGATTCCCGCAGCATTCAGCCAGTGTTTCACACCGGAAATGAACATGGAACGGAGCTGATGGATCGCAGGGACTGTTTCGGCCAGACGCAGCAGATTCAGTGCGTCGGGGTGAATGTTGGACCTGTCGTCGAGTTCCGGCCGGCGCTCAAGCAGATCGCAAAGTTCCGCGTTCAGCGGTTCGGTGTCCGGGAATTGAAGGGTCACCACCCGGGTTGGAAAAAACGTATAGTTCGTCACTTCCATCAGCCGAAATCCTCACTCCACCGGCAGTCCGCGTTCGACGCGAATCTGCCGCACGCGGGCCAGGACTTCGTCGACAATCCGGCCGTTCTTGAGCAGGCTCTGGAACTCGAAGACGAACACGACCGCATTGATCACGATCGTTCCAAAGGCGATGCCCAGGTGGACCTGTCCCGCGGTGAACGGTCCATATCCTTTGAAGCCAACGGCGCTGGCGGGGTCGGAGGCCGCTCCGTAACCGCCGGTGGTGATTAACAGAACGAGGCACATAGTTAGCGCGGGATAGATGCGGATTTTCATCCGGCGGCTCCGTTCCTGGGGATCGCTTCCGAGGCGATAGGCGTTGCAGGTTTCTTCGAGCCAGCGACCGGTTCCCATGAAATATGTCAGCACCAGGGCATGTACCAGAACCGCGAACACCAGCGAGCCGACCGCGAACAGCAAATGCAGCGCCACCCGCGACTGCACGACCGGGTCATTCATCCGGGCGTCGCCGATGGACCATCCCAGCCAGAACGACAGCGCCAGGGCGGCGATGCACAGGAAGGCGAGTGTGAGGAAAATCCGAGTCATTGAGTGAGGGAGCGCTCGTGCGGGTTGGCGAACGGGTGACCGGAAGAGTATAAGCAGGGGCGACGGCGCTTCACATCCCGCATTCCCCACCCCTGCATCCCCCATGCGCATCACACACGTCGAAACGTTTGCCCTGCGGATTCCCCTCAAGCCGGCCCGCCGGATGATCACCGCGCTGGGTCAGCATATTGTCTCGGACTATGTTTTGGTGCGGGTCGGGACCGACGACGGACGGGAGGGAATCGGCGAGGCGACGGTGATGCCGAGGTGGAGCGGGGAAACGGTCTGGAGCGCGCGGGCGGCGCTCGATCATCTCCTGGGGCCGGCGGTCATTGGGGCCGACCCGACCGATATCGCCGACGTCGACCGCCGGATGGAGCTGACGTGTCGGCACAACTGGTTCGCCAAGTCGGCGATTGAAATGGCGTGCTGGGATCTGGCGGGGAAGGCGGCCGGCAAGCCGGTGTATGAACTTCTGGGTGGCCCCGCGCGGCCGCTGTCGGTGAGATGCCGGTTTTCGATGGGGGCGTATGACCCGGAACGGAGCCGAAACCGCGCCCGGGAACTGGTCGAAGAAGGGTTCACCACGATCAAAGTGAAGGTGGGTGGGCCGGCCGAAAAAGACTTGGAACGGGTGGGGATTGTCCGCGAGGTGATTGGCCCCGATCTCGACATTGTGATCGACGCCAATTGCGGCTGGGACGTGGACACCGCGATTCACTGTGTCAACGCGATGGAGCCGTTGCGTCTGTCGCTGGTCGAGCAACCGACGCCCGACGGGGACTTTTCCGGAATCGCCCGGCTGCGCAGTCTCACCAAGCCCCCGGTGATGGCCGACGACATGTGTTTTGACCTGATTGACGCCGAGGAATTGGTGCGGCACCAGGGTTGCGATGTGATTAGCGTCTATCCGGGGAAGAACGGCGGAATCGGACGATCGAAGCAGATTGTCGAATTCGCGGGGAGGAACGGCATCGCGTGCAGCATCGGGTCCAATCTGGAATGGGACGTCGGGACGGCCGCCATGGCGCACCTGGTGGTGGGGTGTCCGAACATGCAGGTTGAGAGGTTTCCGGGCGACATGCTGGGGCCGGAGTATCATGAGGTGCGGGTCGTGAAAAACCCGATCTCGATCGCCGGCCCGATCGTGACGATCACCGATCGTCCCGGCTTGGGGGTGGATGTCGACTGGGATGTGGTCAAATCGCATCGCATTGAGGCGTAGTCGGCGGGTCGCTGGTGACGGTACACTCACCGCCATGTCTGCCAAACCATCCCATCCACACCGCCCCCCCACCATTCGATGGGGGCTGTTCGCCCTGCTGATTGCTCTGGTCACGGGAAGTGCCGTGCTTTACGCGCAGTTTCCCGGTGGAGGAACGAAGGGGCGGCGTGGCGGTGGATTTGGAGGAGGTGGATTCGGCGGCGGGCGCGGCGTCCGGGGTCAGATGCCCGATCGGGGCGATTATCCCCAATGGGAAAATCCCAAAGAGTTTGACCGCGACGTCTTCATGTTCGCCCGCATTCAATACGATTCCTTCGGCGGGCGGGGGGGCGGTGGCGAACACTGGCGCAACGACTTCCCCGATTGCGACTGGAACTTCTCGTACCGCTTGCAGCAGTTGACC
Organism: Planctomicrobium piriforme; assembly: GCA_945860955.1. Taxonomy (GTDB): domain Bacteria; phylum Planctomycetota; class Planctomycetia; order Planctomycetales; family Planctomycetaceae; genus UBA10511. Next base: position 13,888 of record CAMATH010000105.1, on the reverse strand, counting down.
GCGCTGGGGGCCGACCCGAACGGCAAAGTGTTGCGACTGACCGATCCCGATCTGTTCGATTATCCGTTCATCTTCATGTCCAATGTGCAGCAGATGATGCTGTCGGCGGACGAAATCGCCGGTTTGCGGCGGTATCTTCTTAACGGAGGGTTCCTGCTCGCCGACGATTTCTGGGCACCGGCGGCGTGGCAGCATGTGAAGCAGGTGATGCGTGAGGTCTTCCCCGATCGGCAGACGCGGGAACTGACACTGGATCACGAGATTTTTCACATCGTGTACGACATGAAGCAGTTGCCCCAGGTTCCCAGTATTCTCGCCTGGCAGCGGGGAGACCGGTTCGAATACTGGCATGGCGACCCGGAAGGGGACGAGGCACCGCACTTTCACGGTCTGTTCGACGATTCAGGCCGACTGATGGCGCTATTGTGTCACAACAACGACATCGGCGATGGCTGGGAAAGGGAAGGGGAAGACAAGGCGTACTTCGAGGAGTTCTCAGAGAAGTTCTCCTATCCGTTTGGAATCAACCTGATCACGTATGTGATGACGCACTGAAAACCGACTTTGTCCGCCGGGTGTCGAGGGAGGATGAAGGGAAGGCGGGGACAAGGCCCCGCACTCCAAGGGCTTTTCACTCGTCGTCGAAAGTCGACTTCTTTCGCAGCATGTGGTGGTAATGCTGTGCGAACCGGTGCGCTTCGTCCCGCACGTACTGAAGCAGCCGCAGTGCGTAGGCGTGCCGACTGAGCCGTCTCGGCTCGGCTTCCCCCGGGATGTAGATCTCTTCTTCCTGCTTCGCCAAGGAAATGGTCGGGGGAGGCTTGATTCCCAGCGTGCGCATCGCCTCCAACGCCGCGTTCAACTGCCCTTTTCCACCGTCAATCAGCAAAAGATCGGGAAACGACTCCCCTTCGCGCGACAGTCGACCAATCCGCCGGGCGACGACTTCGCGAATCGACGCGAAGTCATCGACCCCCTCGACAGTCTGGATGCGGTACCGCTTGTATCCATGTTTGAACGGCAGCCCGTCGATGAACTGCACGAGACTGGCGACGGTTTCGCCCCCGCCGAGGTGTGCGATGTCGACTCCTTCGATCCGCCGGGGAAGGTCGTCCAGTTTCAGAATCTTCTGCAAACCGGCCATCCCTTTTTTGGGATCGATGGGAAAGACCTCGGGCTGCACGTGGTCATCGAGATTCCCCCGCAGGTTCAGATTCTCCAGGGACTTCAGTTCATCACGAATCCGAGCCGCCTTTTCGAATTTCAGTTCCGTCGCCGCCTGCTCCATTTCTTGCTTCATCTCTTTCAGCAACGCTCCCTTTTTGCCGTCGAGAAACAGCTTCAGCCGCTCGATGTCTTTGCGATAATCCTCTTTGCTGATCCGCAGATTGCAGGGGGCGGTGCATTGGTTGATGCTGGCCAGCAGGCAGGGGCGAAACCAGTTCCAGCGCTCGTCGCCGTCGACGATATCGAGACCACAGGTGCGGAACCGAAAAATCTTCTGCAACACGCCAATCGTGGCCCGCAGTTTCTTCGCACTGGTGAATGGCCCGTACAGCTTGGTTCCGCGGGGCTGCGGTTTCCGCGTGAATTCCACCCGGGGGAAATCCTCGCGGGTTGTGATCTCCAGATACGGAAACGTCTTGTCGTCTTTGAGATCTTGATTGAACTGCGGCTGGACATCTTTGACCAACCGGGCCTCCATGAGGAGCGCGTCGACCTCGCTGTCGGTCTCGATGAAGTCAATATCGTGAATCGCGGGAACAAGGTCGGCGGTTCGTCGATCGATCGCCGCCGCCTTGGTGAAATAGCTCGACGCCCGACTGCGCAGATTGACCGCTTTGCCGACGTAAATCACCCGACCCGCGGCATCTTTCATCAGGTACACCCCCGGCGACGTGGGAAAGGTGCGGACCTTGTCGGAGGGATTGACGGGTTCAGTCATAGGGGGAGTCGAAATCGAGTATCGCGGGGCCGCGTTTACTCGGCCTTCCATGGCACGGGAATCTTGAATTTCGCCGCGACCGCGGCGAGTTCGTTCAGGTGATCGCGATGCAGCGGGATGCCGTCGCGTTCCCATTGGGCGGCGCGTTCATACTCCATGTCACCCGGCAGGATTACACGTGACACGCTGGCTTCCGGAGGGAGCGCCCGGATCTCGTCGGCGGTGCGATCGAGTTCATTATAGAAGCGGTCGAGGTCGCCAAACCGGGCGACATCCAGACAGTAGAAGAAATGCTCGGTATCCTCGGCTTCAGGGTGCTTGGTCTTATGCAACGGCATCTTTCCACCGACCAGCGGCCCCGCCAGAATCGAACACTGGTACGCCAGACCGAATCCCCGAGCGCCGGCCGCCGGCAGCAGAATCTTCGCTTCCGCCGGATTTGTCGTGGGTTCCCCTTGAGCATTGAGCGCCCAATGTTCGGGAAGAGGCTGTCCATACATTTTGAGCGCGTCGATTTTGCCCCAGGAGGCCGCCGCGCATGCCATGTCGAGGCAGAACGGAGCCCCCGAACGGGAAGGGGCCGCCCAGGCGAACGCGTTGTTCGCGACCGCGGGCAGCGGGCTGCCATAGGCGGCGACCGACGCCCGCCCCGTACTGGTTGTGCAATAGCCAATCATCCCTTCCCGGGCGGCCATCAGGGCGTAAACCGATGCCGCCCCCAAGTGGTGGCTATTCTTCACGCCGACCGTTCCCGTGCCAACCTCGCGCGCCATGTCAATCGCCATCTTCATCGCGCGCGACGCGGTGACGTGCCCCAGGTTTCTTCCCCCATCCAGCACCGCCATCGCCACCGTTTTCACCAGCGTGAGTGCTTGGCCGCGCGGGTCGACATCGCCAACATCGATCGCCCGCACATAGCGCGGTGTCGCCCGGCTGCCGTGCGACTGGATTCCCCGCAGGTCGGCTTCCACCTGACGATCGGCGGCCATTTCGGCCTCGGCCTGAAACATTCCCGCCTTCACATAAATCTTGACCAGCAGTTGGCGCAGGTCGGCGGCCGAGACAGTCTGTTCCTGCGACTGATCGCTGGGGTAGTCCAGGGTTTTTTGCATGGTGAGCTTCCAATCTGTTCTTATGCGATCCGCAAGTATCGACAGGACTCTTCGTAACTTGCCTCAAGTTCCAGCGAGACACACAAGTCGACATCCAACCAGAGGGGCAATGTGGGGAGCGGGGTTCCAAGCTGCATGGGACAGTACCAGCCTTCCAACCGCGAACGGCGTCGAGGGCTTTGACAGTTGCGAATGGTGACGGCGTACAAATCGGACGGCTCCCGTTCGACCGCGGGATCACTCCCCCCGAAAAACTCCAGGAGATCCGCGTAGAGATTGAACTGGCGAACCGTGACAATGTCGACCAGCGAGACGCAGACGTTACGCTGCAACAGCGCCGCGACCTTGGCGACAAACGCTCGTCGACTCTCGGGCCGATCCTTGTTTGACGGGCTGATCAATTCAACCGCCGCGACCAGCCGCCGACCGTGCCGTTCGTCGTAGACGTGGACTTCGTACTCGTCCTGCTCGGGCAGGTCGGTTTCGAGTGTCAGCGTCGGGAGCGGTGGCGCGTAGGTCGCCGTGCCGCTGATTCCACTCAATTCGCCAGCTCCCGTGACGTCTCCCGGCGGCTCCGTATCGTAGGTCGAAACATCGATCTCGAATGCGGCCCCCAGATGAACGTTGGGAACGGCGACGAATCCCTCGGGCAAATGCGGAAACAGCTTCTGGACAATGACCATCGGCCACCCCCCATGAAGCGAATCCCAGGAGTGTTTCGACTCGACCGGTGGTCGAAAATGGTCACGAAGCGGCATGATAGGCTCCCTCGCCGTCAATCGTAACCACTGTTTGAGGGAGTTCCAAACGTAACGCAAACGGAAGTCGACCGCGCCATCGGAATCCTATCGCCGAAAGTGTCCCTTCGGGTAGGGCATCACCGTCGGCAGGTCATCCGGAACCCCCATCCCCGTCACTTCGGTCCCCGGGTAGTGGACGATGCCATGCGTTCTTCCCATGATCCAGCCATCGGTATCGCTGACCAGAATCTTCTCCGCGATCGGTCGACCCCAGATATCCCGCACCTCGGCGATTGGATCCCCTTTTTTCACCAGATCCCCCGGTTCGACAAGGTGGCGGACAATGCACGGAACGCTGACACGCGGCGTCCCGCGTCGCCGACAGGGATAGCCGGGTTTCACCACCTTGATTCCCGTGATCGGCTCGTACTCCCCCTCCAGCATCCCCGCCCACTTGAGGACGTTGGTCAACCCAGTGACGCACGCTTTGACGATGTTGGGGTCGGGCATATGCCCGGTTCCCAGTTCCATCGTGATCGCCGGGATACGGGCGACGCTGACGGCGGCTCCGGTGGTCGAACGATTCAATTTGTCATCGAAATAGGCCGAACACCCCATCTCGTTGAGGACGCTGTGCCCGTACGCCTCGCACATCTCGCCCAACTGCCTGTCGAGCTTCTCGGCTTCCGCCTTGGCGGCCTTCACCTGAGCCGGTGTTCCATCGTCACGGAAATACACCCGGTCACGATAGATCATCGAGACCGACCCGGTCCAGGTGTTGTGGAGGTCGATCCAGTAGTTCGCTGACTCTTTCATTTCCGCGAACAGCCGGCCATACGCCTGTTCGAGAACCGACGGAGGGTCGACGTCGGGGTCGCTCAGATTGCGCGGCTTGTCGTCGGGAAACAATCGATTTGGGTCGCCCGGGTGGTAATACGCCTCCCGCCGCAGAGTCCGCAAGCCCGCCGGATTGAGTGCCGGTATGCAGACGATGGTCCCTTGCAACTTGCGCACCAGCTCCTTGGTAATCAGCAGGTGCAGCGCCTGCAGGCCGGCGTGTTCGTTGCCATGGATGCCAGCGGTCAACCAGAAGGTTGGACCTTTGGCATTTCCCTGGGCCAGAACGATCGGCAACCGATCAAATCCGCCGGTCGGATGCTCGACCAGATCCCAGGTACCGTAGACAAGTTTCCCGGGAGAGGCTTTCGCCGTTCCGAGCTGAAGGGGCATGAGTCGTGCCGTGGAATGCGGGGGGAGCGATTCGTCGTGAATTCGCCGCAGCATAGAAGATGCGCGCGACCGGTGCCAGTAGGGGTCGATACCAGGGAGAATTCAGGAACGACTGGGGGGTTCGCCACCTGGGGGAGCGACCGCGCCGTCGGGAGGTGCTGCCGTCCCGAAATACGTTCGATCGCGCTCATCAAAACCGTCGTAACCGAGCGTGGCATACAGCTCGGCACGTGTCTGAAAGCGGGGAAGCAGGTGTTTTTGCGTACCGGTGGCTGCGAGCTGCTGTAACGTCTCCTCGACCGCCTTCATTGCCGACCGCAGCAGGGTGACGGGAAACAGGACGGCGGCGTATCCCAGGTCGGCCAGTTGTGCGACCTCTAACAGCGGGCTTTTACCGAATTCGGTCATATTGGCGAGCAGCGGAGCGTGGATTTCGCGGGCGAACCGGCGGAATTCGTCGACGGTCTCAAGAGCCTCGGGAAAGACCATGTCGGCCCCCGCGTCGAGGCACATTCGCGCGCGGTCGAGTGCCTCTTCCATGCCCAGCGTGCCACGGGCGTCGGTTCGGGCGATGATCACGAAATTCGGGTCACGTCGGGCGGCGACGGCCGCCGCGATTTTGGCCCGAAACGCATTTCGATCCACCAGCGACTTTCCGGACAGATGCCCGCAGCGTTTGGGAAGTTCCTGATCCTCCAGATGCAGGCCGGCGAGCCCCGCTCCCTCAAACAGGCGAACCGTTCGTTCGACCATCAGCGGGGGGCCGAAGCCGGTGTCGGCGTCGGAAATGAGGGGGAGGCTGACGGCGGCGGTGATCCGGCGGGCTTCGTCGGCGAATTCGGTGTGCGAGATCAATCCGATATCGGGGAGGGCGAACGCCCCGGCCGACAGTGCGGCCCCTGACTGGTACAGCGCGCGAAACCCGACTCGCTCCGCCAGCCGCGCGGTCAGCGCGTTGAACACTCCCGGAATCGCAAGACAGCCTTGCGCGAGTGCCGCGCGGAACTTCGCTCCAGGGGTTTCCGTCATCGGCGATGTGGATCTCAAAGTGAAATTCCGCTGGCGATGCGGATCGTGAGAAATTCGAACGCGTCGACGAGTTCGGTGATTTCATCCAGGGATGCGTTTTCGCGTGCCGCCTGTTCGATTCGTGCCGCCAGTACGGTCAACATGGGGTAGCCTTAGGTTGTCCCCACCCCTTTTGTCTGGTGCGCCAGAACCGAGATCCGCTCCCTATCGGGACCCGCCAGCGCGTCGCGGAATTCATCCACCCGCTTTGGCAGATTCGAGACATAGCGCTTGACGAGGGGAAGGATTTCCGGATCGACCGCGTCACTCGGAGTGATCGGACCGGTTCCGGCAATCCAATCCTCCGATGGTTTTTCCCATTCAGTCATCTCACGTCTCGCGCAAGTGGCGTTCGCGGCGGCTCCGCTTCCTGACGGGCGCGGCTCAGCGTCACCACCGCGTTTTCGGCCGAATAAATTATAGCATCCGCTTGACCATTCCGCCCATCACGAATTAGGGTTCACCATCATGGCCGCATCCTACCCGCTGTTCGTCAAACGCGATCTCGATGGCTTCTTCGGGTTGTTCGTCGACAACCTCGTGCAGCTTCTCTTGATTCCGCTCCTGTGCGGCGTACTCTGCGGCATGACCGGGGACGACGCCAAGTACATCTACAGCTACATGATCCCCGGGGCGGCGGTCAGCATTCTGGTGGGGAACCTATTCTACGCGTGGCAGGCACACCGGCTAGCGGCCCGAACCGGAAAATCCGATGTGTGCGCCCTCCCGTACGGAATCAACACACCGTCGCTCCTAGTGTACATCGCATTCGTCATGGCACCCGTCTACCAGACAACCAAAGACCCCCGCGCCGCCTGGCAGATGGGATTGTATGCCTGCCTGGGGAGCGGTCTGATTGAATTCTTCGGTGCTGGCATCGCCGGCTGGATCCGGAAGAAAACCCCCCGCGCCGCCCTCTTGTCGACGCTCGCGGGGATTTCCATTGGGTTCATTTCCATGACCTTCGCGCTCCAGATCTTTCATTATCCGCTCGTTGGAATGTTGCCGCTCGCGGTGTTGTTGATCGCGCTGTTCGCCCGGTGGCCCTTTCCGTTGGGACTGCCGGGAGGACTGGTCGCGCTGCTCCTGGGAACCCTGTGCGGCTGGCTGCTCCCCGCGTCGTTGAGCGGGGTGAATTTGTCGGTCAGTTCGGTTCAAGAAGCCTGGCAGGCGCGCGGATGGCATCTGCCGATCTTCTGTGGGCAGGAACTGATGGCCGTGTTCCAGTTGCCCCCCAGGGAATGGCTGGGGTATCTGTCGGTGATCGTTCCCATGGGCTTGTTCAACGTCATTGGCAGTCTGCAAAACATCGAGTCGGCGGAGGCGTCGGGCGATGAATTCGGGACCGCCTCGTCCCTGGCCGCCAATGGCGTGGGAACGATCTCCGCAGCCCTGTTTGGAAGCTGCTTCCCAACAACGATCTACATCGGACATCCCGGCTGGAAGGCGCTCGGTGCGCGGGCCGGGTATTCAACACTGAATGGCGTAGTGATCACCGCGATCTGCCTTACGGGAACGTTGCCGTTGATGGGGGCGATCATTCCGGTGCAAGCGGGCATGGCGATTGTCTTCTGGGTTGGAATCATCATCACGGCCCAGGCGTTTCAGGCGACTCCCAGCCAGCACGCGCCGGCGGTGGCGATTGGCCTCTTCCCGGCGATTGCCGCCTGGGGGGCGACGGTGGTGGAAGGTGCGTTTCGTGTCTCTGGTGGAAAGACCCTCTCAGAGACGCTGAACGCGTTTCCCTCGGAGCAGGCGAACGGCTTCCTGATTCATGGCTTGATCGCCGTCGAACGTGGGTCGATTTTCACCTGCATGATCATCGCGGCAATCTCGGTGTTCTTGATCGACCGAAAGTTCTACAGCGCGGGGATTTGGGCACTGGTCGCCGCCGGCCTGACGGCATTGGGGTTGATGCACGCGTTTCAGGTGTCAGGAAACGACATCAACTATCTGTTCAATATCGATCTACTGATGGGACGGGGAGAATTACCAGAGGGGGTCTACTCGTACCGGGCGTTCAACATCGCACTCGGGTATCTACTGTCGGCGGGAGCGTTTTTCGCGTGCGGCTGGGTGAACGCGCGACATCCGCGTGAGATCGTTGAAGGACATTGACGACACTGGAGCGTCGTCGCGACTGTGGCGGACGGCGTTCCTACGACGCCGCGGTCTGGACATCTTCGGCAGAGTTGAGTGGAGACAGATTGAAACGCCGTATCGGAAACGGCTGCTCGCGCGACGATGAAGCCAAACGACGGGTGACGGTGACCGACCTGGCCGCCGCCTGCGGCGTCGGGCGCGACGCCGCAGGAGCGTCGTCGCGACATGTGGCGGACGGCGGTCTCAACCACACCCGCAGAATCGGCGAGCAAGTCGGCGTCAGCCGCCGGGTTTTTCCGCGCTACATTCGAGTCGACTCCCGGCTCACTCTCCTCCCGTTCATCCGGTCTTGCGGTAGCATTCTGCACTCCGATCCTTAGAACCTGTCCAGATCCAATTCCAAGTTTGGTACGTGGGTTCACCGAGCCATCTGCAGTTTGATTTCCAACGGTTCTCCCTGTCGCTCGACCACAAGAGTCACCGAATCGCCGACTCGAATCTCGTTGAGCGCGTGCCGCAACAGGTCGGATTCGCGTTGAAACTCGCGGCCGGCGAATTTCAGTAGTACGTCCCCCTTTTTGAGTCCCGCTTTGTGCGCCTGGTCATGCGGCGAGTACAGGCCGACATGCGCCACGTAGAGTCCTTGGCGATTCGCGTCGAGCCGCAACGCGGTTCGCTGATCTTCGTCCAAAGTCTTGAAGTAGGCCCCTCCGAGTCCCATCCGTCGCAAACCCCAGCTTGACGCCCGCCAGGCGATGTCGTCGAGCCGACGCCAGCCACGGTTTAGGGTCATGGTGAGGGTTCGCGATTCTTCGCCGCGCCGCACCACGAACTTTAAGAGGGCGAGGTCGGAATCGGCCTGGTGAAGCACCCACTGAACGTCGGCAATCGACAGCGGGGGCTGGCCTTCGAGAGTGAGGATTCGGTCGCCCGGTTCCAATCCGGCACTCGCTGCCGGGCTATTGGGTTCCACGGCCAGAACCGTCGCACGCGACTTGGGATCGAGCGTCAGTCCGACGGTTTTGGGGTGCGGGAACGGATACAACAGATTCTCTGGGAGTTTACCTTCGCGGTCACGAACGAGCTGTCTGGCCGCGTCGCCAATCATGTGGCAATGGATACAACTCTTGACGACATTCCCTTCGTAGTCGAGTCGCGGTCCGAATTTTCCCTTGTGAAGCGGGAAGTCCTGCGGGACGGCGAATTCCGGGCGAGGCCCTCGTTTGGCGACAAGTGACGGCTTGTTCGCGGGATAGCCGGCATGCAGTTCCAGGGCTCCTTCCATCGCCCGCGCGAGTCCCTCAATGGACACATCGTCGGCCCATTGGATCTGGTCCGACCGCGTGCCGAACCGGCCGTAAATGGTTCCGTCGGCGTTCAGAAAAAACACCGCAAACGACTGATCGGTGTCGAACTGAAAGAGGTTCAGATCGAGATTATTCGTGGTGATCAGGCGCACGCGGACGAATTTCTCGAGCAACGGTTGGACCTCGGCATGCCGTTCGATGAGTTCTTCGTCAAGTTTGACGCACTCTTCACAAGGGAGGCAGCGCAGTGTCACCAACAACGGCAGATTCTTGTCGCGGGCCAGTTCGATCCCGCGATCAAGATCGTTGTAGATCCAGAACCCGTCGGCCAATACTTTGTCGCGATCCTTTAGGATTTTCTCCTGCCGGGTCTGACCCGTGACTCCATGCGGCGACAACAGCAGACAGGCGAGAGAAATCAAGGCGAACGCGTACGATCGGTTCATGTTCTGAGACCTGTGGATTTGAGAAGTCGCGGAGATAAGGTGATCGTAAGGGGCGTGTAGATCGAAATCCACACTACGGTTCGAGAGTGTCCAGGGAAAGCACTCGTAGCAGCGAACAACGGGGACTATTCGAATACGTGGTCGATGAAGTGATCGCCCACGTGCTCGTACTCGGTTCAATCTGGCGTGGTGTTTTCCGTGACAATTGAAGTGGACCCGCGAACCGGGGATCCATCCATCACCATTTCACTGCGACGGCAATTCCCGCAACTTTCGCGTCTTCTCCAACAATGTGGCTGGCAGTTGCTTGTCGATGTGCCCGAATCGGAGATTGATTTCTTCCAGCGCGAGGGCGCGTTCGGCTTGTTCCACAGCGGCCGTGTGGTTTCCAGCGGCGTCGAGCATGATCGCCCATTCCGCGAGAATCTCGGCATGGGTGGGATGCCGCGCGGCGGCCTCGGCGAATGCGTTGGCGGCAAAGGTCGCGTCCTGTTTGTCTCCCGTCGCGACGAACTTCGACTGCCAGGTCTCCCCCAGCGAGCGCCAACCCCCCGCATGCCCGGGATTGCGATCAATCGCCGTCTTGCGGAACTCGATGCACCGTTCGAAATCCGAGTCCGCCCTGGAGCGGGACCATTTCCCATGAGTCAGACTGGCAAGTCGTTCACAGGGGAGCGGTGACAAAGAGTCGCTGTCCATGGCCTGGCGGTAGCTTCGTTCCGCTTTGTTGATCGCTCCCTGCCCCATCTGGAAATCCCCTTCCGCGACCTGATATTCGCGGGCGATGACCGGCGAGAGGCCATACGATGTTGTCAACACGGCGAGGAGGGCGCAGACCAGAGCCATAGCCAAACCGAGTTTACGTGTCGTTGTAGATTCCTCGACGACAGCCGACACCGCGGGCAGGCTCAACAGCATCACCAGTTGCACGATCGCGGGCATTGCGATTCCCCCCGCCGCCAGAAGGTGAACCAGAATCCCAACGAGAATCGCCCCCCGAAATCTAGACCTGGGTTCCTGAATTCGGAGTCTTCCCGTCACGACCCAGGTGACCAGAAACGCACCCAGAATACACAACAACTGGAGCTGCTGATCGGGATCGGACGTGAGTCCCAATAGTGCCGCGAACGTCAGTCCTGCTCCCCAAAGCTCCGGCCGATTGAAAATTGCGACGATTGGCACTGTCTTCTCGGAAGTGTCGGCACTTGATCTGAAAATAGCTCTTGCCGCGACCAGCCAAAGCGCTCCCACCGCAATCAGCCCCAAAAAGCCACCACTGGACCAGTGGTCAAAAAACAGGTTGTGCGGGTCAGCGATCTCCTCGCTCGATTCCGGCAGTTTCCAGGGCAAGTACGATTGCCGAAAGTTGCCCGGACCGACGCCAACAACCCACCGCCAGGGATGGTTCGAATCGAACAACATCCGCCAGGTTCCGACCCAGTACTCGCCCCGATAACGCAACGACTTAAATGCCTCCAGGAGGATGAACCGATCGAGTCCTCCCGTCATCGCGGCGACACCGACCAGTAGCAGCATAAGGCCGGTGATCCCGGCCGCGACGAGCCAACTCCGTCGCGAGGAGGAAGTTCGCTTTTGGTTCCGCAACGTCCAGGCGACCAGCAACACAACCACCAGCGAACCTCCCCACGCGGTTCGGCTCTTGGTCAGCAGCAGGCAGTAACCGATCAGCGAAATTGCGAGGCCGAGCAACAGCCAGTGGGCGATCGATTGCCGGTTATCCGACAGTCGCGGGAATAGGGAAACACCCCACGCGAACAACCCCACCAACAGAAAGCCGGCGAACGAGTTGGCGAGTGCGAACAGGCCGACCGGTTCGCTGCTCGCCTGGAGTCGCGACTCCCACAGCTTGCGGCCGCGCTCGTCATTGGGGATGCCCGCCGACAGCATCTCGTTCTCCAGCTCCCGCAGCCGGCGGGCGGCCGTCGCTCGTTCGGACCGGGATCCCTCCGCGATGATCGCCTGCAATTCAGCCACTTCGTCAACAAGTCGCGTGTACTCGGCACGCGCGGCCGAATAGCCGTTGTGGTGTTGCCAGGTCCCCAGCAACGAGACCGCGACCGCGATCGAGGCGACCAGCCGCCAAAGCTGTGCCCGCGAATCGCCGGCGGATGTGGTGATGATTCGCAATCCAAACCAGGTCGCCGCCAGTCCCAGCCATTCGAACACCAGACAAACCGTCGCCCGCGCGTCACCCGAGCCCCGGTGGATCGCCGCCGACAGTAACGGCGCGACGCACAGTGCGGACAGAACCAGATCTGATCCTGTCCATCGGGGAATTGTCGCCCCGCCGAGAAACGTCACCATCCCGGCGAGACTGAGAATCAGGAGCGCCGCGATGCTCCAGCCCAGCGTACTCCCTTGCGAGGCACCTTCGGTCGCGGTGAGCAGCCGACCGACAAACAGGGCGGCGAACGCGATCCGCAGGCTTGTCGACGCGAGGTGTTGGAATCGCGACACCGTAGTGAACTCTCCGGGCAGGTCGCCCCCCGCGTCAGTTCGGCGAAATGTGCGTCAGCAGCGGTCGTGGGCCAAGAATTTCGGAGACCTGCTCTTTAGAGATTTCCTCGTTCTTGAGCAAAGCGTCGGCGAGAGCTTTCAACTGGCCACGATTCGCCTCCAGAATTTTGAGCGCCCGGGCCGACGCGTCGTTGACGAATCGCTGCACTTCCTGGTCGATGGTGTGGGCGGTCTCTTCGCTGAAGTTGCGTGTCTCGTGGATCTCTTTCCCGAGAAACGGATGTTCTTCACTCTGATGAAACGCCACGGGGCCGATGATCTCGCTCATTCCCCAATGGGCCACCATCCGCCGGGCGATGCTGGTCGCCTGTTTGATATCGCTCTCGGCACCTGCCGAGAATTCATCGAAGACCAGCTTCTCGGCGGCCCGTCCCCCCATCGCCATCGCCAGATGCGAGTGCAGGCGGAGTTCGCCCATGTGGTAGCGTTCTTCTTCCGGAACGAGCTGGGTGACACCCAATGCCCGGCCACGGGGAACGATGGTCACCTTGTGTACGGCGTCGAGTTCGGGGAGCAGCCAAGCGATAAGCGCGTGTCCCGCCTCGTGGTAGGCGGTCATTTCCCGTTCGTGCTGGTTCAAGACTTCTTCGCGCTTCGGCCCCATCAACACTTTGTCTTTGGCGGTGTCGAAGTCGGCCGCTCCGACCTTGGATTTGTTCTCGCGGGCGGCCATCAAGGCCGCTTCGTTGACGAGGTTTCGCAGGTCGGCCCCCGAGAAACCAATGGTCCCGCCAGCGATCATTTCCAGATTGACCGTGTCGTCGAGCGGCACTTTCCGGGTGTGAACCTTCAAAATCCCGACCCGCCCTTCGCGGGTGGGGCGGTCAATGGTCACGTGCCGGTCAAACCGACCGGGACGCAACAACGCGGGGTCGAGAACATCGGGACGGTTCGTCGCGGCGAGAATGATCACTGCCTCGCTGGGGGTGAATCCGTCCATCTCACTGAGTATCTGATTCAGCGTCTGTTCGCGTTCATCGTGTCCGCCGCCGACGCCCGCTCCGCGGATCCGGCCCACGGCGTCGATTTCATCAATGAACAGGATGCACGGGGAGCTTTCTTTCGCGGTACGGAACATGTCGCGGACCCGGCTCGCACCGACCCCCACGAACATCTGAATGAATTCCGAGCCATTGATCGAATAGAACGGAACACCCGCTTCACCCGCCGTGGCGCGGGCGAGCAGAGTCTTTCCGGTACCGGGAGGCCCCATCAGCAGGACGCCCTTGGGAATCTGCGCACCGAGCTTTTGGAACTTTGCCGGGCTTTTCAGAAACTCCACGACTTCCTGCAATTCGCATTTCGCCTGCTCCATGCCGGCGACGTCGGCAAATGTGTTTTGCTGGTCGGCGGGGAGAAAGCGTTTTGCCGGGCTGCGGATGAAATTGCTGACCATCGA
>CAMATH010000104.1 GCA_945860955.1 Planctomicrobium piriforme | reverse complement strand
CAGGATCCGGTTCGCAGGTCGCAGGCTCTGGCCGAACTGGGATGGAGCCGGTCGCAACAGAAGAAGCACGCGGAAGCGGTCACGGCGTTTCGCAAGCTGCTGACCGACTATCCCGATCAACCCCTCGCTCCGGAAGCGGGGTTCATGGTCGGGCAGTCACTGGCGGCGCTCGGCAAGAAGCGCGAAGCGCAACAAGCCTATGCGGCTGCCTTTCAGCAGGCGGGAGAATCGGACCATACGTTTCAGTCGGGCTGGCGGGCCGCCCGGCTGTTGTTCGAATTGAATGAAGCGGAAGCCGCCGATGCCGCGTATGTCGCGCTGCTCCAGCGGTTTCCCAAGAACTCCCGGGCGGATCGGGCGCTCGACGAATGGGCGACTGAACATTACGACGCCCAGCGATTCGAACGGGCCGACGAACTGTTTCGCCGACTCGCGACGGAATACCCCGCCAGCCCGCTGGCTTGGAACGCGAGGCTGATTCTGGCCGAGAGCGAACTGATCGCCGACCGTCCGAAAGTCGCCCGCACGCAATTTCTCGAAATTGCAAACGCGCCAACCGCCGACAAAAAATCCGCCGAACGGGCTCTGTATCAACTGCAAAACATCGCCCAGGAATTGCAGGACTGGACCGAGTTGAAACAGCTCTGTGACCAGTCGACGCAGCGGTTTCCGGAAGGAACCTACCGCCACGAAGCCGAGCTGGCTCGCGCCGAAGCCGACTTTCAACAGCAGGACTACGCGGCGGCTGTGGTGCGGTTGGAACGGTTGCGTGGTCTGAAAACCGACACGGCGGTCGCGAATCGTCCCTGGTTCGGTAAAGTTTTTGTTCGACTCGCCGAATGTCATTTGCGAGAGAAGGCGTACGACAAAGCCCAGGCGGCGATCGCCGAGATGCAGGAATGGGATCCGCAATCCCCGCTCCTGTATCAGGCTTACGAGATTCAGGGAAAAACGCTCAAGAATCAGGCCCGGTTCGCCGACGCCCGCCGCTGGTTCCAGAAGGTGATCGATGACAAACAGGGCCGCAAGACCGAAACCGCCGCCCGATCGCAGTTCCTGCTGGCGGAAACGTACCTGCTCGAGCAGAACTTCGACACGGCACTCGACGAGTACCTGAAGGTCGAAATTGGATACGAGTACCCGTACTGGCAGTCGGCGGCGTTGTACCACGCCGGCACCTGCCAGGAATCACTGAAGGATGCCGCCGGCGCGCGGAAGACCTACACGCGTCTGCTGGCGAATTTCCCGGAAAGCGAGTTCGCTCCGAAAGCGAAAGACCGCCTCACCGCGGTTCGCAAAACCGCCGCCACGGGGAAACCGTGATCACTTCGTCTCTGCCTGAAACCGCCCCATCCATGCTGAATTCACTTTCTGGTGACCGTCGCGAATCGTTCCTCCGACCGCGTTGGCGAACAGCTCTGGCGTGTACTACGCTGCTCTTCGCGGCGATGTCTCTGGCGGCTCCCGCACTCGCCTGGCAGGATGACGGCGACCCGCCGGGGGAATCGTCGACGGATGGGCTGCGCGAACCGGCGGCTCCCGAAAAGCCGGCGCAGAAGCCGGGACTGGCGATCCTCGATGGCTCCGCCGACCTGGGGTCAATTCCCACCCGGCTGTCGGAAATGTTCGTCGCCGGCGGTTGGGTCATGTGGCCGATCGCTCTTTGTTCGATTGTCGCGTTCACCTTTGCCATCGAACGCATGGTGGTGCTGCGCCGCCGTCGGGTGATTCCCCGCGATTTCGTCGACCGCTTCATCGAACATTTGGAACAGGGTCAGCTCGATCGGAATGAAGCGATCGAACTTTGCTTGAAGAATGGCAGCCCGATCGCCGACGTCTTTCTGCACGGCGTCCGCAAATGGGGCAAGCCAAGCGTCGAAGTCGAGCAGGCGATCATTGATGGGGGCGAACGTCAGGTCGGCCACCTCCGCAAACACCTGCGCATACTCAACGGGGTTTCCACGATCACTCCATTGCTGGGGCTGTTGGGAACCGTGTTCGGCATGATCATGTGCTTCAATCAGATCGCCACCAGCTCGGCGATGGGGAAATCGGAACAGCTCGCCGGCGGGATCGGTGTGGCGTTGCTCACGACCGCGTTCGGACTCACCGTGGCAATTCCGGCGATGCTGGTCTACATGTACTTCGCCGGCCGAATCGACGCGCTGGTCATGGAGATGGACACCGTCTCGCAAAAGGTGGTCGACCTGATTTCGGCGGAAGGGTTGGTCGAACAGGCCGCCAGCCCGCCGCGCGGTTCTCCGCCGCGTCCCAAAGGCATCCACACCGCCCCCGCGACCAAGGCGACTTGAGGTCTTTCCATGCCACTGAAGGTCCAGCCCCTCGAAGAGCCCCAAATGAACCTCACGCCGATGATCGACGTGGTGTTCAACCTGCTGATCTTTTTCATGGTCGGTACGCGGTTCGCCGACCTCGAACGCCAGTTTGATGTGCAGTTGCCCCAAGTGTCGGCGGCCCAGCCTCTCACCGGCCTGCCCGATGAAATCATCGTCAACGTCTTCGCCGACGGCCACATCATTGTGAATCGTGAAGAGCTGTCGCGCGAGGCGCTATTGACTCTGCTGGCCGAGGCCCGGGGTCGATACTCCGACCAGTCAGTGCTGGTCCGGGGCGATGGCCAGGCCAATTTCCAGCAGATCGCCGAGATTCTGGCGATCTGCCACCAGGCCGAGATCAAGAATTTCTCGCTGGCGACCCAAATCGCTACGGAGTAGCCCGGTGCATTTCCCCCAACTCAGCGGCGTCGTGTCGGCGATCGACCAGGAGCAGATTCAACTGTTCCTGGCCGAGCATTGGCACAAAGCGTGCGCGGACCCCGTCGGTTATGCCTTCTGGGCGCTGATCTGGGGCTGCGCGTTCGTCGCGACGTTTCTCCTGATTCGGATGTTCTTCACCGGGTGGGGAGATAAGAACGTCACCGAAAAAACGCTGGCGTTGTCGATTCTGGTCCATGGGGTGATCGGCATGCTGTCGACCACAGTGATGCTGGCGAAGGGGCAAGATCCCCCCAAAGAGACCCGCACCCGCATCCGCAGGGTCATTGTCGAAGGCGATCATCTCGCCACCAGAAAGCTGGCGAATGGACAGGGACAGCGTCCCAAATGGGATGCCGCGTCGGCATTGAACACTGCCGGGGTGAATCGCCTCGAAAAATCGACGTCTGTCGACGACGAGGGACCAGAACGAACGCGAGCGGAAACTCCCACGGGAATCGAACTCCCGGTGACCGCGGACATTCCCCCCGCCGAAGCGCTCCCCAACATTCCGACCGCCGCCCCGGTACGCGAGCGCATGCCGACGCCGAAAGCGATTGACTCGGCGATCGAACCCGAACAGACGGCGACCGCGCGTCCCGAGGTCCGCATCGGTGGCAATCGGACCAAAGCGACCAAAAAGGGGGGTGAACCCGAGGAGTCCCCCAAACGGGAGCGGGTCGAGATTTCCCGGCGCGAGGCGATGTCCATCGACGTGACCGCCGGTGCCTCCAATCCGTTGGATGTCGACGCCACTCCCGCAAGAGCCAGGTCCACTTCGGGCGAGACAACCGTCAAGCGAACACCAACGGCGGCTCCCACAACCGATGTCACCGATCTGAATTCCGGGGAAGAAACCGCGTCCAAGACCACTCCGTCCAAATCGGGCGGAAAGTTCACTCGGACCAGTCGCGACGGGAATTCCAAGTCAAGATCCAACGCGGACGAATCGCCGGCCGATGGTCGCCCCGAACGGACGACGATTGCTGGCACGGTCGGGGGTTCACGCGAAATCGCTTCCCGGGGACCGAGTGACGGGGGGACGGGGGATCTGTCGCCGCAAGTCTCGCGCGAGGGGGGACGTTCACCCGGTGCCGGCGGGACGCAAGGGAAAATGCCCGACACCTACCGCCTGCGTGGTGGAGATCTGCGTGTCGAGGCGGCTCGCAAATACGGAGCGACGAAGGAGAGCGAACAGGCGGTCTCGGCGAGTCTCGCCTGGCTGGCCAAACAACAAAACCCCGACGGATCCTGGCCGACGATGGAGTCGGTTCTGGGAGAGGATCCGGAACCGCCGCGTTTCACGACGAACGGCGATCCCAAGGAAGAGGCTCGCATGCTGGCCGAACGTCGGCAGTCGGGCATGAACGCCGAGAGTGGATTGACCGCGTTGTCGATTCTTGCCTTTCTGGGAGCCGGCCACACGCCGGACGATGACGAGTACGGCGACACGGTCGCCCGCGGGCTGAAGTGGTTGGTCGCGCAGCAGGTTCAGTGGAAGTCAAAAGACCCCGACAGCAAGCGGCTGAACGACGGCTTTCTGGGGGGCAAGGCGAACCGCTTCGCTCGGATGTACTGCCACGGCATGGCGACGATCGCCCTGGGTGAAGCGTACGGCATGACGCGCGATCCCGCGTTGCGCGAGCCGCTGGTGCGGGCCTTGAGATTCATCGTTCGCATGCAATATCCCGACGGAAGCTGGCGCTATTCCGACTGGCGCAACCAGGAATCCCCCACGGGAGACATGAGTTTGTTCGGCTGGCAGTTGATGGCGCTCAAGAGCGCGCAGACAGCCCGCATTCGACTTCCGGACCAGGAGCTGGAAAAGGCGCTGGATAAGGCCCAGAAATTCCTGTTCACCCGCCGGGCCGAGATCAAAGGACGCGGCGAAAGCCGGCATGGCGGACTCGCGTCGTATCGAACGGGAACGGGAGAGCGTGCCAAGCCAGCCATGACGGCTGAGTCGCTCTTCTGCTGGCAGTTGCTGGGGGTCAATCCGACCGATCCGGCGGTGCTGGAAGCGGTCGATTACATGCGCAAGCGACCGCCCCGACTGGCGACCCAGGATCTCTATTACTGGTACTACGCGACACTGGCGTTGTATCAGCAGGGGGGCGAACCGTTCGACGAATGGAACGACTCGCTGCTGGCGACCCTGGTGGATGATCAACGAAAGGAAGGGGAACTCGCCGGCAGTTGGGATCCACGCCGCCCCTGGGGAGACTACGGCGGCCGGGTCTTCTCGACCGCGATGAGTACGCTCTGCCTGGAGGTCTATTACCGCTACCTGCCGTTGTACCAATCGTCGGCCGCGCCGCGGTAGCAGACGATCCGGCAGCGAGTGTCTATCGCGTGGAGTTTATTCCACGCAATTCCCAAGCGTGACGCGCCAGCCTCTTCTCATAGTGTCTTCGTACCCGCGTCCCTTCTGCCAAGCAACCAAATGCGTCCACGTTAGGCAAAACGTTCCGCGAAGTGGCGACTACGATCTACCAGGCATCACTCCCCATACAACTCCTGATACAACCACGCGCGCGCATACGCCCACAGTCGGTCGGCCGAGCGTGACGAGATTCCCATCACCCGGGCCGCGTCACTGACCGTCAGGCCGGCGAAATAGCGGAGTTGAACCAGTTTCGCCGCCGGGGGGTCGTCGACGGCCAGTTTGTCGAGCAAGCCGTCCAGTTCCAAAAGTTCGTCGTTCTCGTCCGCGATGGCGATCGCGCCCGAATCGAGATCGAGCCGATTTCGCTTCCCCCCATGGCGCACCCGCCCTTTGCGTCGGGCGTTTTCCACCAGAATCCGTCGCATCGCCTCGGCGGCCGCCGCGAAAAAATGACCGCGATTCTGCCACGACTGCTCTTCTTTTTCACCCACCAGCCGCAAGTAGACTTCATGCACCAGCGCCGTCGCCTGCAAGGTCTGCCCGCCCGGCTCGCGGTGCAACCGGGCCGCCGCCAGGTCGCGTAGTTCGCCGTAGACCAAAGGCAAGAGCTGCGAGGCGGCGGTGGGATCTCCCGCCTCGATCTGCGACAACATCCGCGTGACGTCGTTCATCGGTCCACACTCTCTATTCCACGCTAAACTCCGCCGGCGCTACTCCCGAAGGTACTGCCGGGCCTTGTCGGAAATGTCATGCCGGCACCAAGCGCCGGGCCACCGAATCGCTTTCACCGCCTGATACGCCCGTAGCTTCGCGTCACCCAGCCGGTCTCCCACCGCCGTCACTCCCAGCACGCGTCCCCCGGTCGTCACGACGTTGCTGCCGCGCTGTTCCGTGCCGGCGTGGAACACTTTCACTCCCTCCACCTGCGCCGCCTCATCCAGTCCGCGGATCACATGCCCGCGTTGATAGTCGCCCGGATACCCCTCGGCGGCCATCACCACGCAGACCGCGGGACGGGGATCCCACTGGGGCGCGTCGACTTCGTCCAGCCGCCCCTCGGCGATCGCCATCAGCACCGGTGCCAGATCCGACTTCATCCGCATCAACAAGGGCTGCGCTTCGGGATCTCCAAACCGCACGTTGAATTCCAGAACCTTCGGTCCCTGATGCGTGATCATCAGGCCGGCGTACAAGACACCGCGAAACGGGCGATTCCGCCGTTTCATCGCGTGGACCGCGGGGACCAGAACCTGGCCGATGATGTTGTCCATCAACAACGGCGAAATCAGTGGTGCCGGGCTGTACGCCCCCATGCCCCCCGTATTCGGCCCCTGATCGTCATCGAACGCCGCCTTGTGGTCCTGCGCGGTTTCGAGCGGCATGATCGTGAATCCGTCGGTGAATGCGAGAATGCTGGCTTCCTCACCATCCAGGCACTCTTCGATCACAATCCGATTGCCCGCGTCTCCAAATTCGCGGCCACGCATGATTCGCTTGACCGCATCGAGCGCCTCTTCCTTACTCTTGCAGACCGATACCCCCTTCCCCGATGCGAGACCGTCGGCCTTCACGACCAGACGCGCTTCCTCTCGCCCCTCCACATACGCCTCGGCGGCCTCGGCACTGCTGAAAACCTGCGACTCGGCGGTCGGAATCGCCGCGCTGCGCATCAGCTCTTTGGCGAAAACCTTGCTCCCCTCCAGTTCGGCGGCCAGACGACTGGGGCCGAAGACCTTAAGCCCCTCTTTGTCGAGAACGTCGGCCAATCCCGCCACCAGTGGCCCTTCCGGACCGATGACTGTCAAATCGATCTTCTGCTTCTTGACGAAATTGACGATCCCCTCAATGTTCGTCGCCCCCAGATCAAGGTTCACCGCTTCGATCGCGGTCCCCGCGTTGCCCGGCGCACAGAAAATGTCCCCCACCAAGGGGCTCTGGCGCAATTTCCAGGCCAGGGCATGCTCACGCCCCCCCTGACCGACAATCAGAATCTTCATGTACGCTTTCTCTTCCGGTGAATCTCGTCGCGTCGAATCGAGTAGAATAGCGGGGCGACAGCCAGGTCGGTAGTCGCGGCGACCACGTGGTTGCCCATCTCCCGTCTTGAATGATCAGGTGGCGATGCCCGGAGCCAGAACTTCCTGAATGTGCCGCGCGAGATCCGCAGTCGCCACACTCGTTTGCGTTCCCTGTTTCAGGTCTTTCACCTGCCAGACTCCCGCCGCGAACTCGTTCTCCCCCGCGATCACCGCGAGTCGAAAGCCCTTTTTGTCGGCGTATTTCAACTGCTTGCCGACGGCCCGACTGTCGGGGAAGACCTCGGTGTTGATCCCGGCGGAACGGAGTTCTCGCCCGATTTTAACGTAGTCACTCAAGCGATCGGCCTGGAACGAGACCACCAGCACAGGGGCGGGTGTCGAGGCCTGGGCGATCATTCCAAAGCTTTCCATCGCGGCGAGCAGCCGATCCAACCCCAGGCTCGCCCCCACGCCGGGGAGTTTCTGCGATGTGAACAGGCCGGCGAGATTGTCGTACCGACCGCCGGAGCAAATGCTGCCGATCTTGGGATCGTCGGTCAGGAATGTCTCATAGATAGTGCCGGTGTAGTAGTCGAGTCCCCGTGCGATCGACACATCGAGATCGACGCGGTCATCGGGAATGCCAGCCGACCGCGCGACGGTGAACAGCTCGCGCAGTCGGGCAATCCCCTGTTCCCCAACGGCATTCCCCGCCAGCATCGTGTCGAGCAAGGCCAGCACCTCCGCGGGCGTTCCCGTCAGATGTGCGAATTCCAGAACCTGTTGTGCCTGCTCGGGGGTGGTCGCGACCTTTTCACACAACTCGGCGGTCACCCCTTCACGACCGATCTTGTGCAGTTTGTCGAGCGCCCGCAACACCCCGGACGAACGGTCGGCGAGTCCCAGTTTGTCGAGCAGCCCGTTCAACACCAGTCGATTGTTGACCCGGATGCGAAAGCGTTCGAACCCGATGGCGGCGAGCAAGTCGTGAATCACCAGCAGCGTTTCGATGTCGGCGGCGTTCGAATCGGTGCCGATCGTGTCGAAGTCACACTGCATGAACTCGCGATACCGGCCGCGCTGCGTATTCTCGCCGCGCCAGACCGGGGCGAGGTGATACCGCTTGAACGGCACGCCGATGTCGTTGAGGTGCTGGGCGGCGAAGCGGGCGAAGGGGACGGTGAGGTCGAACCGCATCGCGACGTCACGCCCCCCCTGATCGGTGAAGCGGAAGAGCTGCTTGTCGCTTTCGTCTCCCCCTTTGCCCAGCAACACTTCGGTGTATTCGAGGGCCGGCGTGTCGATCGGTGAGAACCCGTAGCTGCGATAGACTCTGCGGGCGATCTCCATAATCGCCTCGCGGGCCATGGCGGGCGCTGGAAGGTAGTCGCGAAACCCCTTGAGTGTCTGGGGCGTGATGAGCGGTTTGGTCACGGATGCTTCAGTTCAGAATCGGCAGGTCGAGTGACGACCCGGTTTTGGATTTTTTCTGGCGTTTGGGAGGGAGAATCGCTTCGGCGTATTCCCAGATCTGTTCCGGGGTTTCGAACAACATGTCGTGCAGCCCCTTGTCGTCGTAGTCGCAGTGGGTCGTGCTGTATTCACGACAAATCTGCGGACGGGTCTCGTAGATGCCACAGCGGTAATCGGGCTGGAGATGCCGACAGACCTGGTACGTGCACAGGTACCAGATCTCGTCCTGAACGTAGACGGTCACGGTTCCGTGCAGCATGAACCAGCGGATGTTGTCGAAATCATTCCACGTGGTCGGTTCGTCCATCGGCAGCGCGTAATAGTGGCAACAGAGCGCTGTGCAGTACGAACAGAGGTTTCCTCCCGGGGGAAGCTCTTCTCGCTTGATCGGAAATTTCGGCATGAGGTTCGGCAAAATCGACGGGTGAGAGGAACTGCGGTTCGCGGGAAACCCGAAGCCAGTCCCCGCAAGCTCGCACAGTCTGGCAGGAGATGCGTTTTGTTTCCAGCCTGCGGGGGTTGCCAATTACACACCTCAGGAAAACCCTAGGGACGAACCAGATTTCCACAGGCTGGGCAGTTCTTCATCCCCCGAGTGAGCGAGGCGGCGCACGAATCACACACAGCATCCGGAAAATCGTCCGGTTTCGTCTGTCGGCCAGTAGACTTCGTCGCGGCCCCAATCAGATACACCGCACCGACAATGATGGCGGCCAGTACCGCCAGCGCGATCACGCCCCCCACGACGAGAATCCCAAGTCCTATCATCACAACGCTCCGTGTTCGAGACGGGTCAACTCGCGGAGATTGTGGCAATTTCTATTGGGACGCGATAGTTCGCCGAGGTCGACACCCAGGGTTGCGATTCGCCCCCTTCAACGGACTGGCATCGACTCCAATTGCAAACCAGCCGCCCGCCACTAAACTGATGGCTTGCGCATTCCCTGGGGCCGGCGACGACCGTTTCCGAACCGCTCTCCACAGTGCCGTGTCGTTCGACGGGGATCACTCCCTGCGATTCGACCACCAGCCCATCACGAAAGCTCGCGTCAAATGCCCCGCTACGACCCGAAACGGATCGAACCCAAGTGGCAAGCGTTCTGGGAAAATCACCAGACCTTCCGCACTCCCGACCTCCCCGCCGGCGAGAAACTCTACGTTCTCGATATGTTCCCCTACCCGTCCGGGGAAGGGCTGCATGTCGGACATCCCGAGGGCTACACCGCGACCGACATCACCTGTCGGTTCGCCCGCATGCGCGGCAAAACCGTCCTGCATCCCATGGGCTGGGACGCGTTCGGACTCCCTGCCGAACAACACGCCATCAAGACCGGCACGCATCCCCGCGAAACCACCTACCGCAACATCGGCACGTTCCGCCGGCAGCTCAAAATGCTCGGCTTCAGTTACGACTGGAGCCGGGAACTGGCAACGACCGACGTCGAATACTTCCGCTGGACGCAGTGGATCTTTCTGCAACTGTTCGAAACGTGGTACGACCCGGAATTCGAATGGACCGACCACCGTGGAACGCGCCGCCGTGGCAAAGGACGGCCGATCTCCACGCTCCCCATTCCGCAGCCTGTCCGCGACGCGGGCGAAGAGGCGGTCCGGCGATATCAGGACAAACATCGGCTCGCCTACCAGCAGGAAGCTCCCGTCAACTGGTGCCCCGCACTGGGAACTGTGCTGGCCAACGAAGAGGTGATCGACGGCAAGAGCGAGCGGGGGAGTCATCCGGTGGTACGCATTCCACTTCGGCAGTGGATGCTGCGAATCACCGCGTACGCCGATCGGCTGATTGGCGACCTCGACCACGTCGCCTGGCCGGAATCCATCAAACTGCTGCAGCGGAACTGGATTGGACGGAGTGAAGGGGCCGAGGTCGACTTTTTCATCGGCGCACCCGGCGAGGTGGCCAACGACGCGACCTATGCCTCTTGGATCGCCAATCGCAGCCAGTCGCGCTTTCCCGCGGAGCCGGGCGACAACGTCATTCGAGTCTACACCACGCGCCCGGACACGTTGTTCGGTGCCACCTATATGGTGCTGTCGCCCGAACACGCCGTTGTTGAGCGTCTGACCACAGCCGATCGCAAGGCGGCCGTCGACGCCTATCGCAACCAGGCGGCGATGAAAAGCGACCTGGATCGCACGGATCTGGCGAAGGAGAAGAGCGGGGTTTTCACGGGAAGTTACGCGCTCAATCCTGTCAATGGGCGGCCCGTACCGATCTGGATCGCCGACTATGTCCTCGCCAGTTACGGCACCGGCGCGATCATGGCTGTCCCCGCGCACGACATTCGCGACTGGGAGTTCGCCGTCAAGTTCGAGTTGCCGATCATTCCGGTCGTCCAACCGCCTGAAGGCTACGAACACACCCGGGAGGAACTCGCGGTGGAACGGACGGTCGACGGGTCGCCGCAGCGTCCGTTTGCCGGTGAAGGAATCGCCATCAATTCCGAACGGTTCAATGGCACGCCGACGGGAGACTTCAAAAAGAAGATCACCGCGGAGCTTGCCGACCGCGGGCTGGGACGGGGCGCGGTGAACTATCGGCTTCGCGACTGGCTGTTCAGCCGGCAGCATTTCTGGGGTGAACCGTTCCCGATCTGGCACGAACTCGATGCACAGGGAAACCCCACAGGATTGATGCGGACCGACGCCGAACACGAATTGCCGGTTACGCTTCCCGAAATGCGGCACTTCAAACCGCACGGCCGTCCCGAACCGCCGCTCGCCGAGGCACCGGACGACTGGCGGTTCAAAACCGCCACCGACGGCGTCAAGCTCGCAAGGGAAACGAACACGATGCCGCAATGGGCCGGTTCGTGCTGGTATTACCTGCGGTTCATCGACCCGAAGAACGACACGGTATTCATTGACCCGGTCAAGGAAAAGGCGTGGATGCCCGTCGACTTGTACATTGGCGGGGCCGAGCATGCCGTACTGCACCTGTTGTACTCGCGGTTCTGGCACAAGGTGTTGTATGACCATGGTCACGTCTCGGGTGACGAGCCGTTCCATCGGCTGGTGAACCAGGGAATGATCCTGGGAGAAGCCGATCTCACCGGTTACCAGCGCCCCGACGGGACCTGGATCTCCGCCCGCGAGGTGACCACGGGGGTTGAAGACAACGGATCGCCGATCGAGAAAGGGACGGGTCGCGAGGTCCAGGCGATCAGCCTCAAGCCCGACCAGATCGCGAAGAAGGGGGGCGATTTCATTCTCGCCGACCGACCCGAGATCATCATCGAAAGCCGGTCGTTCAAGATGTCAAAGTCGCGGGGGAACGTCGTGAATCCCGACTCGGTCGTCGACGAATACGGTGCCGACTCGTTGCGGCTGTATGAAATGTTCATGGGTCCGCTGGAAGCGTCGAAGCCGTGGAGTACCACGGGGGTTGAAGGGGTGAGTCGGTTTCTGGCGCGGGTCTGGCGGTCGCTCACCGACGAGGTGGCCGACGAGATCCGTTTGAATCCGGCGGTTCGAGAAGTCGAACCGACCCCCGAGCAGAATCGGCTGTTGCACAAGACGATTCAGGCGGTGACGAACGATTTGGAGTCGTTGTCGTTCAACACCTCGATCAGCAGGTTGATGGAGTTCAACAACGCGCTGGCAAGCGACGAAGTCCGACCACGGAAAATCGTCGAACCGTTTGTGCTGTTGCTGTCACCGCTCGCGCCGCACCTGGCGGAGGAGTTGTGGGAGTTGTTGGGGCACAAAGAGTCGCTGGCGTACGAACCGTGGCCCACCTTCGACCCGGCGCTGCTGGTGCTGGCCGAGGTGGAGATTCCGGTACAGATCGGCGGCAAAATGCGTGGCAAGGTGAAAGTCCCCACCGGTGCCGACGAGGATTCGGTACTGGCGGTCGTTCACGCCGACGCGAAACTGTCTGGCCAACTCACCGGGAAGCAGATTGTGAAAGTGATCTTCGTGAAGGATCGCATGGTGAATCTGATTGTGAAGTGAACGGGAACAACCGCTCTACCGAGCCACCTGGAGTCGAATCGATGACGAGATCTTCGCGTACAAACGCTTCGCCACTGTTTTTTCGCGGAATGTCGATTCGATTCGCGATCGTGATGCTGTCTGCCGGCTTGCCGTGTGGCGTATTCGCAAAGGAGGCCTCTGCGCCACTCCGTGAACAGCAGCCCGGCAGGTTGAACGTCGTCTTCATTCTGGCCGACGATCTGGGGTGGGCCGAGACCGGCTGTTACGGTCAGAAGAAGATTCCCACACCGAACATCGATCGGCTGGCGGCCGGCGGCATGCGGTTCACCCAACACTATTCGGGTGCCCCCGTTTGTGCGCCGTCACGCTGTGTCCTGATGACCGGGAGGCATTTGGGACATGCCGAGATTCGGGGGAACAGACCGGTCCGACTGACTTTTCCCGAGTTCGATGAAGGACAGCATCCGTTGTCCCGTGGTGCGCGAACCCTGGCGCAGGCGTTTCAACGTCTGGGTTACGCCACCGGGGCGATGGGAAAATGGGGATTGGGTCCGGTCGGGAGTACCGGCGACCCGAACGACAAGGGGTTCGACCTGTTCGTGGGCTACAACTGTCAGACGGTCGCGCACAGTTATTACCCCCCCCACATCTGGCGGAATCGCGAAAAGGTGATCATCAATGCCAAACCGATCTCGGGTCATTTACCCGCGGATGCCGTTATCAGTGGTGAGGTTCGACTGGAAGATTATCTTGGGGAGACGTACGCCCCTCAATTGCTGATCGACGCGGCGGTTGATTTTGTGGATCGGAATTCCGACCGACCGTTCTTCTTGTACTGTCCCTTCGTCGAACCGCACGTCGCCATGCATCCCCCCAAGGCCGATGTCGACAAATTCCCAACGGATTGGGACGAAGAGCCGTACCGTGGACAATGTGGCTATCTGCCCCATCCTCGCCCGCGCGCCGGATATGCGGCGATGATCTCACGACTCGATGGCTATGTCGGACGGATCCTTGATGCGCTGGACCGAACCGGTGTCACCGATCGGACGCTTGTGATCTTCTCCAGCGATAATGGCACGACATGTCCCCACGCCGGCGACAAGCGACTCCATGTGGGCGGTGTCGACGCCCGTTTCTTCGACAGCACTGCCGACTTGCGTGGATACAAAGGAAGTGTCTACGAAGGGGGAATCCGAGTCCCGACCATCGCGCGCCTGCCGGGCCGCATCCCAGCCGGCAGCGTGAGCGACGTTCCTGGCTATTTCGCGGATTGGTTTCCGACTCTTTGCGACGCGGTCGGACTCGATCGGCCGGAAGGCCTGGATGGAGAGAGTCTTTGGACAGTTCTCACAGAAGGGGCTGTTCCTCAGAAACGAAAACCGATGATCTGGGTCTTTCCCGAGTCCGGAGGGCAGGTGGCGGTTCGAATGGGAGACTACAAACTGGTGCGTCAAGACCTGAAAACAGATTCCCCCGGCCCCTGGGAGGTTTACGACTTGCGCTCTGACCGTTCGGAAAAGAACAATCTGGCCGCCGATCAGTCCGAGCTGATTCAACGTGTCGAAGAGTTGCTTCGCGAAGAAGTGGATGAGAACGCCCTGTTCCCCGTCCCCATTCCGGGAGTCAACGTCGCCGTCGAGTGAACGATTTCAGAATTCCCGGTGCCAGCGCTGTCACAGCTCTTCGGGCGTCATTCTGTCTGCAAAAAACGAGGCGTCAATGCGACTCCATTTTCGTCCCCTTCGATGGCTGGTCGTCGTTCTTGAACTGTTGCCCCAAACACTCTTGGGTGCCGAGCCGCGACGCCCCAACGTACTGTTCATCGCGATCGATGATCAGAACGACTGGATCGGTCCCTTGGGGGGCCATCCCCTGGCGAAGACACCACATCTCGATCAGCTCGCCCGACGGGGTACAGTCTTTCTCAACGCGCATTGTCAGGCACCATTGTGCAACCCCTCACGCACAAGTCTGCTGCTGGGGGTTCGTCCCACGACGACTGGCATCTACGGACTGGCTCCGTGGTTCCGAACGCTCGACGGCTGGCGGGACCGCGTCGCGCTGCCACAGTATTTTCGCGAACACGACTATCATACGCTGACAACCGGCAAGATTTTTCACGGCGGTGCGACGAACGCCGTCGACCGGTTGAAGGAATTCGATCTTTGGGGCCCCGACGGCGGAATTGGCGTGAGGCCAGGCAAAAAACTGATCCCCACGACACCGATGGGAAATCACCCGCTGATGGACTGGGGGGTCTTCCCCCATCGGGACGAAGACAAAGGGGACCACAAAATCGCCACTTGGGCGATCGAGCAGATCCGCTCTGCGCCGACCGACAGGCCCTTCTTCCTGGCCACCGGATTCTTCCTGCCGCACGTCCCGTGTTATGCCACGGAGCCGTGGTTTGATCTGTATCCGGACGACGACACGGTTCTCCCGCGGGTGAAAGAGGACGATCGTGATGACACCCCGCGATTCGCGTGGTATCTGCACTGGAATCTTCCGGAGCCGAGACTGCGCTGGGTTCGAGACAACCGGCAATGGCGGAATCTCACCCGGTCGTATCTGGCGTGTACCAGTTTCGTCGATGCGCAAATCGGCAGGCTGCTCAAGGCGCTCGACGAGACCGGTCAGGCCGACAACACAATCGTCGTCGTCTGGGGAGATCATGGGTGGCACCTGGGAGAAAAAGGAATCACCGGGAAAAACACGTTGTGGGAACGGTCGACACGGGTTCCGCTGATTTTCGCCGGTCCGGGAATTGCCGCTGGTGGACGCTGTGGACAGCCGGCCGAGCTGCTCGATATTTATCCCACGCTGATCGACTTGTGTGGATTGCCTCCGCGCGATGATCTGGAGGGGGTCAGCCTGTCCCCGCAACTCCGCGACGCCACCGCCGTTCGTTCGCGTCCCGCGATCACATCGCACAATCAAGGCAACCACGCCGTTCGGAGCGTTCGGTGGCGGTTCATTCGTTACGCCGACGGGACAGAAGAGCTGTATGATCACCAAACAGATCCCGACGAGTGGACGAATCTGGCGAATGATGGAGAGTATCAACAAGTCCTGGCCGAACACCGTCGCTGGCTGCCGCGCGTGGACGTGCCTCCCGTTCCGGGAAGCGCGCATCGGGTGCTGACCTATTCGCCAGAGACAGACGAGGCGGTCTGGGAGGGGACTGTTGTCAGGCGTGGGGACACCATTCCTGAGTGAGACAACGTAGCCCGCACTCGCTGAGTGCGCGGCCCGATGTGCGCCCTTCGTCACTCGACACACTCGGGGCTGGCGCAACCCCACAGGTGAGCCGTCCGTCGCGGAATGAATCAGACGCCGCACGGTCCGAGCGGGGGAGTGAACCGCAGGACGCGGTCGGAGGCGGGATGCGTGTGATTCGATGTGAGCCTTGGGGCTGCCCCCCAGTGCGTTGTCTTGCCGGCGGGGGTACAGCGGAGGCCGTCTTTCGGAGAAAGAGGGCTACGTTTCGAGTGCGCGGCCCGATGTGCGCCCTTCGTCACTCGACACACTCGGGACTGGCGCAACCCCCCAGGCGAGCCGTCCTTCGTGAAATGAGTTGGACCTGGCATGGTCCCAGGACAACAGGCGGGCAGAAGAATTGGGAAGAAGTGGGCCACCCAAAGTATAGTTGAATTGGAGTCCCCGTGGCCGCATTCGCCAGGGATCCCCACCCTCTCAAAGTGAGGCGCGGGTGCCACGGAACGATGACTCCCTGCAGTACCAATGTGATGATCGGTCGATCGCACGCAGGGATACTGCGCGGTGTTCTCTGTCGGCGGGATCGGTAGCATCTTCATCCACCTTCACCCTCCAGTCCCAGGCGATGCAGGATGTCGGCTCTGTCTGGAGCGTCATGACGCGCACGGTCACGCGATGGCACCAATCGAGGTGGCTTGGAACTGGGGGAATGGTCATTCGCCCAGACCCGCCCGGCGCGATTCGAACGCGATGATCAACTGCTTGGACTCGGGACCATTTCGACGGGATGTCGCGACTTTCGCTCACACAGGTGCCACCGACACAGTTGTCCCGCCCGGTTGATGCCGTCAAGATAGACCGGTCGATACCACCCATTCGCTGGGAATCTCCTCGGGAACGAATCGCATTGCCAACCTCACCCGCTGATACGCTTGACTGGAAGTCGGTCGAACTCCGCCACGATGCGTTCGCTCGGTTGGCGCTCATTCTCCCCGATGGCACGATTCATTCCGAGGTGGTTCCGGTCCGGGCGTTTCCCACCACCGATCCGCTGCACTGGATCGCGTTCTGCGATTCCCAGGGACATGAGTTGTTCCTGTTGGAGTCGTTGGAAATGCTCAATTCCGCGACCCGGGAAATCCTCGAGAAGGAACTGGCCCGCCGGGAGTTTCAACCGCTTATCCAGCGGGTGATCGAAGCCCGGGCCGGTTCGTCGCAAACCGACTGGCGGGTTGAGACCGAACGCGGAGTCGTCGCGTTCGCCACCACCACGGAAGAGAACGTGCGGGTTCACGGTCGGCACGGCGTGGCGATCACCGACACACATGGGATCCGCTACCGCATAGTGGATCAAAGGACTCTTGATCCTGTCAGTCGGCGCATTTTGAAGCGGTTTTTATAGGCCACCGTTCGACGCCTTGGTTCTGTCGCGATCAAGGAGTGTTTGGACTTCGCGGCGGAATCTCCTCGCGCTCCAGCTCTTTCCACTGGTCACGAAACGACGTCGCCGCCGGCGTGGGAAAGTCGCGGTGCGCTGTCCAGCCAGCGAGTGGCCCGGGAAGTTGGCTCACCCATCCTCCCTTCGCCTTCCATCCCAGCACTTTCGCCGCGACTTTTCCCGCCATTCGATACAGCCATGGCCGGCACATCACCCAGCTCCAGATCCGGTAGATGAACTCCTCTCCCTTCGGCGCGACGTGGGCCGCATGTTGCGCCGCCCGGTTGCGAATCAGCAGTTCTGGAATCTGAATCTTCACTGGGCACGCCACCTGACACGCGCCACACAGGCTGCTGGCGTGAGGCTGATGGTACGTCTCGGCGAGACCATCGAACAACGGCGAAATCACCGCTCCAATCGGACCCGAGTAAATACCTCCGTACGCGTGTCCGCCGATCTTCCGATAGACCGGGCAGATGTTGAGGCACGCCCCGCAACGGATGCAGAACAGACTCTCGCGCATCGGACTTCCCAGAATCCGACTGCGACCGTTGTCGAGCAGAATCAGATGGAACTCCTCCGGTCCATCTCCCTCACCCGGTTTGCGCGGGCCGGTGACCAGGGAGGTGTAGATCGACAGCTTCTGTCCCGTCGCCGCCCGGGCGAGGATTTTGAGAAAGATCGGCAGATCCGACAGTTTGGGGATCACTTTCTCGATCCCCACGATCGAGACCATGATCTTCGGGACACTGGTGGTGAGCCGCGCGTTCCCCTCGTTGGAGATGATCACGACGGTCCCGGTCTCCGCGACCAGGAAGTTCCCCCCGGTGATTCCCAGGTCGGCCTCGGCGAATTTCTGCCGGAGGTGGCCCCGGGCAAACTGCGCCATCTCCGCCGGGTCTTTCGTCAATGTCTGATCGAACCGGTCGTTGAGACAAACCGCCATTTCCTCTGCGGTTTTATGCAACGCGGGTCCGACGAGATGCGAAGGGCGTTCACCAGCGACCTGAATGATGAACTCTCCGAAGTCGGTTTCCGTGACTTCGACTCCCGCTTCTTCGAGGTGTTTGTTGAGATGGATCTCTTCGGTGACCATCGACTTCGATTTCACCACGCGCTGGACGCCACGTTCGCGGATGATCCGCTGGACGATTTCGTTGGCGTCCGCGGCGTCGGCGGCGAAATGCACGTGCCCGCCCCGGGCGAGGATCGACTTTTCCAGCGTCGCGAGATGCACATCCAGATGGGCCAGCGTCTCGTCCTTGATCGCCCGCGCCTTGTCGCGCAGCAGCGACGATCCCGGGAGTTTTTCAAACGCCGACTTGTTCCCCGCGGCCAGCGTCTCACCCAGTCGGCTGAGCGCGATCTGCAAATTGGGCGAAGCGAGCGCCTCGGCGGAGGCGGCCAGGAACTCGTTGTGTTCGGCGACGGCGTATTTGGAAGTCATGCGATGGCGTGGACGCCACGAGGTTGAGACACGAGGATTCGATGAAAGTGTTGTAGCGTATCAGTACGCGTTCCGGCCATGTCGGTGCCTCTCGCTGGTACTCAATACTCCACGCGGCCGAAAACGCGACATTGCACCCTCGCGTCGCCTGCGACGATTGGCGACAAAACGACGTGCGATCCGGACGAGTTTCGTATGACGCCAATCTTGTCTGACAGAGCGAGGATCTCATTCACCAATCCACACGAGGTGGATGGGGTCTTGATCGAGGATCGGTGAGCATTTTTCTAGCTGCCGATCTCATTCACCATCCGGGCGAGCCGGATGGGGTCTGGGGACGCGAATCGTCGGATTTGACGCCGTGCGGAGTATGAGTTCCTCTAAAGCCTCGGATCGATCGGCTCACTCTCCAGAGCCAGCACGCCAAATACACATTCATGTACCCGCCGTAACGGCTCCCGGCGCGTGAAACGCTCCAGCGACTCGATTCCCAACGCGAATTCCCGCATCGCCAGAGACCGTTTCCCACCCACACCCCGACTGCGCAGCCGACTGAGATGTTCCGGGTTGGTGTAATCGGGACCGTAGATGATTCGCAAATACTCCGGCCCGCGGCACTTCACCGCCGGCTGAACGACCCCCTTGGGTCCACGCGCGATGAACTCCAACGGTTTGACAACCATCCCCTCTCCGCCGCGATCGACCAGTTCCCGCCACCAGGCGATCCCCGCCTGTTCCGACGCCGGATCGGTGACGTCGATTTCGCGGTGCGGAGTCGCCAGCAGCAATTGCGGGTCGGCGGAACAAACCCGTGCGAGCGTCTCCATATGCCAGACATGCGTCTGGTGCGTGTGAACCTGCCCCTCCGTCGCCAGCAGGTGAAACGGTGCCAGCTTGAAATCGTTCAGCGAATTCACCGGCCAACAATACTGTCGATAGGCGGCCACAAACGACCGCACGTTGTCCAGTCTTGTCCGGTGGGCCGCGGTCAGTTGCTCGATCTTGTCCCGCGCTTCGCCGGCCGCCCGGCCAACCGCCTGTTGCAGTAACGAGACCACTTGGGGAATCGCGGCACTGCCCGCCGCACCGACGGCGGCGTATTGGTGGCGCAACAGTTCCTGCGCCTTCGTGGACCACGGCATCAGTTCACAGTCGAGACAGACCCAGTTCGTTTGAAATTCCTCCCACACGTTCGCCTGCTCAAGCGCTGTTCTCAGCCGGTCGAGAAACTCCCGCTCCACGCCGGCGTCGTTGAAGAACCGCCGACCGGTGCGGGTATAGACAACGCCGGCCTCTCCTTCGATCACACCAAATCGGCTGCGGGCGGACTCGGCATCGCGACAGACCACCACGACCGCGCGCGACCCCATATGCTTCTCTTCGCACACCACCCGCGGCACTCCCTGATTGCGGTAATACGCGAACGCCTCCGCAGGATGTTCCAGCAGACCCGGTTCGCTGGTCGTCTCGCTGGGGGACATGGTCGGTGGCAGATAGATCAGCCACTTGGGATTCGCCGCGAATCGGCTCATCACCTCCAATGCCGCCGTCGCGTTTTCCTCGCGAATGATGATATTGCGACTCAGACGGGTCGTGATGATTCGCTTTCCCAGCACATCTCCGGCGTCCAGAATGTCGTCGACCTGCTGCTGAGCCGAGAGCGCAGGCTGTTCCGGTTCGGGAATTCGCAGGGGGCGCTTCGGTTCACACCAGGTTTGGCGCGCGGGGACGGAGACGAATTCCCGTTCCGGATAGCGCAGCGCGGTGAGGCGACCGCCAAACACACAACCGGTGTCGATATCCACGGTGTTGTTCAGCCATTCGGTTTCCGGGACGGGGGTGTGCCCGTAAACCACGGTCGCCGCTCCACGGTAGTCGGCGGCCCAGTTGAGTCGGACGGGGAGACCAAACTCGTCGGTCTCTCCGGTCGTTTCGCCGTACAGCGCGAAGTCCCGCACACGTCCGGAACCACGTCCGTGCATCGACTCTTTCAACCCGGCGTGGGCCACCACCAGCCGGCCGCCGTCAAAGACGTAATGGCTGATCAGCCCCTCCAGATAGTTCGCCAGAATCTGGCTGAACCGATCCCGCTGTTCGGATTCGATCGCTTCAATCTCCGCAAGCGATTCGGCCAATCCATGGGTCACCTGCACATCGCGCCCGCTCAGTTTCTTGAGCAGCTTCATATCGTGGTTGCCGGCGACCGACAGGCCGGTCTGATGCAGGGTCATATTCCGCACGATCCGCACCACATCCAGAACGCGCGGACCGCGATCGACCAGATCCCCCACGAAGATCGCCTTTCGA
Organism: Planctomicrobium piriforme; assembly: GCA_945860955.1. GTDB lineage: Bacteria > Planctomycetota > Planctomycetia > Planctomycetales > Planctomycetaceae > UBA10511. The sequence continues at coordinate 9,487 of CAMATH010000104.1, read as the reverse complement.
CCGGCCGGGTGACGGTAGTAGGTGTCACCCCACAACGGTTCGGGGTTCTCGACCCGCTCGGCGACATATCCCAGTTTTTCCAGGAGTTCTTCCAGCTCGGTGGCGCAGCCATGCACATCGCCAATGATGTCAAACGGCCCCCGCTCGTCGGTCCGGTCATTCCACAGGGGCACACGTTCGATCGTCGCCGCTTCGACGTCTTCCAGTGTGTCGAGAACGTAGACCTTACGAAACCCTTCGAGTTTCAGCCGGCGCAGCGACTGCCGCAGATCGGTCTTCTGGCGACGCACGACATGCACCCCAAACGTGCGGTCGGGGCGAGCGGAGTTCCGTTCGACGCAGACATTTTCGGGGAGATTGAGAACGATCGCGACCGGCAGGCAGTGGAACTTGCGGGCGATCTGTACAAACGGAGCCCGGGCGGTTTTTTGGACGTTGGTAGCGTCGATCACCGTGAGGCGGCCGCGCGCCAGACGCTTCTCTGCGATCAGATTCAACACTTCAAACGCGTCGGAACTGGCCGCCTGGTTGTTTTGATCATCACTGACCAGACCCCGACAGTAGTCGGAAGAGATCACCTCGGTCGGCAGAAAGTGCTTCCGCGCGAATGTACTCTTCCCCGCGCCACTGGGGCCGATGAGGACGACGAGCGAGAGCTTGGGGATTTCAATGCGCATGCGGACTGCCGCGAGTGGGAGGGTGTCGTGTCGGGACGATGATACCAAGCGAGACACACGAGATTGAGTCGCGGCTCGGTCATTCCCACGGCTGCCGATATATGGGACTTGTTCCAACCAGACCTGGTGGATCGCCCACAAAGCGGGAGGTTGAAATAAAACAGTGCCTCGTTTTCGACCTCCACGATCTACCATACAATTCTGTGCCGCACGCCGAATTGCCCTGGCGACCGCGACTTGGCAAGCCGTTGATCGCGTGGTAGTATGCCCCGCTCGGGATTCTCGGGTCGATCCGGCCCTTCCCGCAGGTGAACGGGCGTGCTCGTGCAGAATTCAAACTGCGGCGTGGCATGCTCATTTTCCAGGTTCACGCACAAAGGTTTTGGTTCACGATGGCGTTTTTCAAGCCGAAGCGGCCCTTGAAGGGGCCTCTCAAGCGCAAGTCGAACAAGACGAAGCGCATTCTGAAGTGTCGGTTCTGCACCCGTGAGGGATGTCCCCGGCCGGTCTACGTTGACTACAAAGACATCAAGACGCTGAAGGTGATGATCACCCGCGACGGCCACATGCTGGCCCGTCGGCGTACTGGCAACTGCGCCAAGTTCCAGCGGGCTGTCCGCGACGCGATTCTGCGGGCCCGGTTCATGGGCCTCTTGTCGTACGTCATGCGGGAAGATTGAGAGTCGATTACTGGCCCGAATCGGAGTCTGATTCCGGGCCAGACGATCTTTTCGAGCCGGCGCTTTATCGAAGTGCCGGCTCGCTTTGTTTTATCTCTCGGGCGGGGGTTGCATTGAAAGTGGCTCGGCATCGTGGGAACGGGCGAGTCCGTGGCGATCGATAAAATGCCGCGTGGATTAACATCCACGCTACGAAATGTCACTGCCCGTTCTCCTGAAAAAAAGGACTATTCCAGTCCCAACTGCGCGATCGGCCGGCCCGCTTCCATTTGTTTGAGAATCTCGCGCGGCACGCTTTGTTCGAGTCGCAATCGGCCCAGGTCAAACAGGGTGTGCATCATGGTCGACAACAGATTCGCCGGCCGATACGGTTCGGTCATCGCTTTCGCCGACTGACCGTCCGACTGCCCCACCACCTGGCCCATCGTCAGACCGCCGCCGAACAGCAGCAGCGACGTGAGTTCCCCGTAGTGGTCGCGTCCGCCGCTGCCGTTCAACCGCGGAGTGCGTCCCATCTCCCCCGTGACCGCCAGCAGGATCTTGTCGGACAGACCGCGCGCGGTCACGTCTTCGATAAACGCCGCGACGGCGTGATCGACCTGCCCTCCCATCGGGTAGATTCCCGCCATGTTTTTGGGGCTGTTTCCATTCGCGTGATAATCCCAGCCACAGTCGGAAACCGTGACGAAGCCGCACCCCGCCTCGCACAGTCGCCGGGCAAGCAGCAACTGATGTCCCAACAGGTTTGAAGCGCGGCGCATGTCGTTCCAACGGGTCAATTCGGACATGGGAAACAGTCCGGTGGTGTCGTACCTGGCAATCGTCGCCGGGTCTTCCCGCCTCCAGTCGAACGCGTGCGCGACGCCCCGTGTGATCACTTCGAACGCCTGCTGCTGATAGAACGACAGGCTCTCCATCGCTCGGGGAGCGTCGGCTTTGCGTCGCAAGGTATCCAGTCCGGTGAGAAGCGCTCGTCGGTCTCCCAGCCGTTCCGCCGGCAAACGCAACTCCATGTCCTGCTTCAAATCTCCTCCGCCACTCGGGTTGAACGCGACACAATCGCTTCCCAAACCTCCTGCCTGAGTCAATGTGGGGAGGGCTCCGGTTTCAAAGTTGCCTTCCAGCTTCAGTCCATCGCGGACCCCTTCCGGCAACACCAGCACGTTCGTCGGTAGACCGGTTTCCGGATGCGTATTCCCCCGGATCTTGGCGTAGATCGCGCTCCCCGACGCCCCATTGGATGTCCCCCCGCTCACCACGCGACCGTAACTGTGATCGGCGTTTCCCGAGCCGTAGGATCGAACGATGCTGAATCGGTCGGCCAGCGCCGCGAGTTTGGGAAACGTCCCGCCAAACAGGACACCCGGGTGTTTCGTCTGGATTTCCCCCGTGACGCTACGGATTTCCACCGGGGCGGCGGGTTTCGGGTCGAAGAACTCGATGTGCGGGGGCCCCCCTTGCAGGAACAGCAACACAATCGAGCGGTCACGCAGGAAACCGCCGGTGGCCCCCGCGGCCCGATTCGCCAGCAGTTGTGGCAGCGTCAATCCACCTAACCCGAGCGTGCCAACGCGCAGAAACGACCGCCGGGAGTATCCCTGGCAGTCGCGCGTGGAAAGACCGTCGGTGATTTCGAGCATGGTATAAACCCGACTGCGAAGGTTGGTGGGGCGGCTGCGGCGCGCGGTAACCGGCTACGGAAACGGCGTCGGCCGGCATCATATCACACTTTGTCGATCGGTCGAGCGAAGTTGGTTTTGACAGCCTGGCCCAATCCCGGTATTGTCCGCAGCCGACCGGCGGAGTTCCCCGAGTTTGGGATGCCGCCGTTCAAGGATGAACGCGTCCCAATGGGAAGGAACCCACCGTGTCTCGTGAACAACGACTTGTGGTCATCGACCATTCGACCGATACCGCCGACGTTTTACGGGCGGTTTTTCAACCGCGCGGCGTGGCTGTCGAGCGGCAGCGGTTTTCGGCCGTCGGAAAATCACGAGCTTCCAGCGACGTCTTCGTGTTGGATGAAGACAGCCTGGATGAGCTCAGCGTCACGCGGGAAAACGGTTGGGGAAGCCAGCCGCGAGTGTTGATCGGGTCCGCGACCGTGGAAGATCGTGCCGCACGATCGCCAGCCGATGCCGATGCCTATCTGACGAAACCGTTCCAATATGCCGACCTGATCCAGGCCGTGGAGTATCTGCTGGCGGATCGAGACGGGCGAAGGGCGGCGTAGCCAGAGGCTTCGGCATCTCCATGAAGTGCGGGATCTCGATCCCGCCTTTCCTTCATCCTCCCTCGGCTTGCGGCAGGCACACAAGACGTTCCGCCGGCCGATGGGAGAGAGTTCGTTGTTTGGAAGGAATCAGTCAATTCAAAACCGTTGAAGGTTCGCCGAGATCGACGCGCACTGCGACGGATAACCGTTGGTGTGCCTGCTGAGAGATGGAGTGAGGAAGAACGAAAGGCGGGGACACGGCCCCGCACTCCATGGAGCCGCTCGAAAATCGAACCGACGCCAGAGTAGCGCAGCTTGGCCAACGCGATCCGGATCTTCCGAGAATTGGCCCGTGACCCGCACCGCGTGGTGACCAGCTACGCGGTGCGGGTACAGGATCTCCGGGCCACCGTCATTGACGGCTCCTTAATGCCGAAACGTCAGGCCCGGGTCGGTCTCGGGTTCTCCCAGCATGTAAAACTGGAACGAGCCGTCATCGCCGGCTTTGACCTTGCCAATCATTGACCCGCCGTCTTTCCGCTCCAGCGTCAGCAGATCCCCGTCGAGCTGCCAGGTTCCGCCAAACTGGAATTTCTTGTCTCCCTGCGAGTACTTCCACGAGAAATTGTTGTTCCCTTCGAAAACCAGTTCAAACTGGGAACCGTCATCTCGGGAGGCGTTCCACGTACCGGGCAACGTGGCCGGATCGAGTTTCTTGGTTGGCTGTGGCGCAGGGACCGGTGCCGGTGGGGTCGCGCTGGCGTCGGCGGTCTGATCGGGGGGCGGGGCCAGCATCTTTTCGAGGTCGGCCGCCACCTTGTCTTTGGGAACCAAAGTGACGACCCGCTTCAACTGCTCCACCGCCTGATCGGGATGGCCTTCCGTCAGATAGTGATACGCCAGAAGGAAATGGGCGCTACCGCTGTCGTCGTGGTTTTGAACGTAGGCTTCCAGAGCGGCCAGTTGCGTCTGGTAGTCACTGATGTTGGCGTAGAGTTTGGAGAGCGTGGTGTAATCCCACCCGGGGCCGACGGCGAGAACGGAATGGACCGTCGCGGCCGCTTCGAGGTAGCTTCCCTGGGCGAACAGGACCAGTCCGCGGAACTCATGGAAGACCGCGTCGGTCGCCTTCTTGCGAATCAGGTCGTTCACCAGGTCGAGTGCGGTGTCGTAGTCGTTCTTTTTGAACGCGTCGATCGCTGGCTGAAGATCGTCGGAATCATTGTCGGCTTTGGGGGCCGCGGCGGCTGACGCGGTGTAGTCGACGGGGACCGGCTGGCTGTAGTTGTACACGGTCGTATTCCCCCCGCCACCACCGCTGTAGTACGGGTTGTAATAGCCGTTGTAGCCGCTTTCATACATCAGCATCCCCAATCCCCACCCCCCCATTCCCCAGTACCAGGGGCGAGCCCAAAAACCACGGCCCCAACCGTAGCCATTGCCGTAATGCCCGTTCCAGTAACCGTGATAGAAGCCGTGGTTGTAGTCGCTGGGCCGGTAACCGGCCCCTGCCAGATTGAGATTGCGGTTCCCGATGTTAAATGTGTTGCCGCTGAAATTCCGGTTGGCGACGCCCGTCCGGTTTCCGATTCCCCCCTGATTGGCAATATTGGTCCGGTTGCCAATTCCCGTGCGATTGCCAATCCCCGCCCCCGCGTCGGCACGATTGCCAATGGCTCCGCGATTTCCCAAGCCAGCCTGGGTGAAGCCTGATCCGGTGCCACGGCCACCGCCAAAGCGACTAGCGTAACTGGGATTGCTGAACGACGAGGAGCGATTGGCGTGTCCTCCCGCCGCTCCCATGGTCCCTGCGGAACGCACGCCGCCGGTCGCGGTGCGTCCCATACCGCCGGTCCCCCGGGCCCCCATGCCCCCGGCGCCACGGTAGCCGGTCATGGCGCGGCCGCCTCCCGAGTAGCCCCCGCGATAACCTCCCACAGACCCTCCGCGGTACCCGCCTCCCATTCCGCCACGAAAACCACCACCAAAGCCACGCGCAAAAAGTTCACCCTGGCCACACGCCAAGACGACCAAAACAGCCACCGCCAACCGCACCCGCGAGACGCCAGACATGTCACACTCCCTGGAGTTTGAATTGTAGTTCGAAGCCACTCACCGACACGCCGACTATTTCTTGCCCCCGGGGGGGAGCGGCGCACGGACCAGCGTGACAGCGTTGGTCACCTCCTGTGGTTCACCGTTGATTACAAACTCGGCCGTCTCGAATTCCAGGGTGTGGTCATTCTCCACCAAGTACGTGTTGGTCATGGTGGCGCTCTCGCCAGCAGCGGTCTGACCCGTGGACTTCACGACCCAGCGTTCCCCGTCGACGTGCCAGACCCCCTCGGCGAATCCCCCATCCGAATCGAAGCTCCACGATCGAAACTGGCCCAGTTTCGGATCCCAGGTAATCCGCTGTGTTCCCGTGAGAACCTTTTGGCCTTCCATGAGGATGGTGAACTCCCGCAACAGGAAATTGCCATCCGCCGAGGGTTGGCACGAGAACTTCGTGACCGACTCTTCGTCTTCATCGATCCAGTCACCGACCAGCCATTTCAGGTCTTTCAGCCGATCCCCCGCCGACGGTTCGACCACGGGGGCCATATCGCGCACGCTGGCGACCAGCCACTTTCCGTCCACTTTCACGTGGACCGCCGTGTAGAGATTCACGAGGGGTTCCGGTTCCCCTTCGTGGGTGTGTCGGGAGATGCCATCTTCGATCGCCACACCCGGGGCGACAAACCGGATCGATTCGATTTCGATCGCGAGTTTCGCACCTGGAGTCTGCTTGAAGTGTTCGACCAGTTCTTCCAGGATCTTCGCCCGCCCGTGGGTCACTTCACCCGATTCGTCGACGTATTCCGCCTCTTCGGTGAAGTGGGCGGCGACCGACTTCGCGTCTCCCTTGGCATACGCCTGAGTGTAGCTGTCGCCGGATTTGCGGATCGCGGCCTCATCGGCGGCGTGCTTCGACGGAGCCGCCACTGTGACGGGTTTCGTGTCGGCGACCGCCGGCTTCGCGCGCGGCTTGTCCTTAACCCCCTGAGCCGATACGTCGGTGACACCAACCATGGCGACTGTCGACGCCAACATCAACACCGCGGTCTGCATTCGCATGCGAAGATCTTTCTTGTTCCAGTGGGGTTCCTGACGAACCGTCGCTCATTGACCGAGCTGTTTGTCTTTCAAAGGAGCCACCGGTTCGCGGCTGTTGCCTTCCAGGCGTTGCGTCGCGTGCACTCCCACCAGGCCGGCGACCAGCACGGCGAGGTAGAATTGTCCACAAACCGCCTCCAGCAGAGCCAGTGAGCGGGTTATGCTCGACGCGGGAAGAATATCACCGTATCCGAGAGTTGTCAGCGTTGCGAAGCTGAAATATTGGCAATACTGCCAGCGATCCCCCAGTAGGTCGGCGGATGAGAACGGCCCGCCGTTTCCCCGCAGCGCCAGGGGATTGACGATCTGCGCAGCGCAAAAGAGTTCGGTGAAGACGACACCAATCAGCAGGTAACCGCAGAACGCCCCCATCAGGGTGTCGATCGTCACTTCGACATGGCGAAACAGGGATTTCAGAATCGTGCCAATGAGATACATCAGAAAGATCGCGCTGGCGGAGTGCGACACCAGATGTCTGCGCCCCGGTTCTTCGCCCACGTTCAGGGTCACAAACAGGACCAGGGTGACAACGACCACTCCCAGAACGATCGCCGTCGTCCGTCGGCGTTTGTCTTCACACATCGCCACGACTGCGGGGAGGACCAGACAGATCCCCGTCATTTCCACAAACTCCGCCGGCCAGTCCTGTTCGATCGAGACGATTCGCACGACCATTTGCAGCAACATGACCGCCAGCAGCACCGTGAATTTCCAACGGAGGTAGGACTGCATCGGATCGGGGAAGCCTTCAGGAAGAGATTCGTGGAGGGGAGTTCAGTTTATACTCCGCGCGGCGGAAATTGCGAGATTGACACCGCAAAGAGCCGGATGTGTGGTCCACAAGTCCGGTTCTGTGAGTGGTCCGGGGGCGAGCGATCCTTCGGGCCTACTCGACGACGCGAATTCCGCTCACCGTCCGCCAGCCGCCTTGTCGACAGATGGTCGCCCGGTCGCTCACCGATGAACCATTACGCCGGCAAACCGACGCGATCAGGTTGGCTTCCGCGGAATTCCCCGGCCGATGGTTCCCCTTCCTGACGGGCGCGGCTCCGTTCGATGGGATCGACGCCATCGGTTCGATATACTCCCCGCGAACCGTAAATGCTGTTTCTCCACTCACCCCAGGAGCCACTCCATGCTTGTTTCGATTCGACGGTCCCTTCGCGGTCTGGCGCTCGCCATGCTCGCGCTGGTGGCACTCACCACGGCCGTTCAGGCTGAGGTCAAGCTGCCCAACATTTTTGGCAACCACATGGTTCTGCAACAGAAGCAGAAGAACAAGGTGTGGGGTACCGCGACGGCTGGTGAAGCGGTCACCGTCACCATCGGTGGGCAGTCGCACAAAACGACCGCCGACGCGAAGGGACAGTGGTCGGTGATGCTCGACCCGCTCGCGCTTGGGGATCCGCTGACCCTGACCGTGAACAATATCAAGTTCGAAGATGTCCTGGTCGGCGAAGTCTGGGTCTGTTCCGGGCAGTCGAACATGCAGTGGAGTGTCAACGCGTCGACCGATCCCGACCTCGAAAACCTGGCGGCGAAGTATCCCAAAATCCGAATGATCAACTTCCCGCAGGTGGGGACGCAAGACCCGATCTGGTCGCACGACCGAAAGTGGGAAGTGTGCGCGCCCGGCAAAATCGGGAACTGGTCGGCGGTGGGGTATTTCTTCGCCAGGCAATTGCAACAGACGCTCGACGTTCCCGTCGGGATGATCAACAACGCCTGGGGCGGCTCGGCCTGTGAAGCGTGGATCAATCGCGAAGTTCTGGCCGCTGACGAAAAGTACAAGCCCCTCATGGATCGTTGGGCGGGCATGGAAAAGGCCTACGCCGACCTCAAGGCGAAGGGGAACGACCTGACCGAAGACGAGAAGAAGCAACTGAACGGTCTGCAAGGTCCAATGGGTGGCAACTCGCGCCCCGCGAACATTTACAACGGCGTGCTGAAGTCGCACCTGGGCTACGGGATCAAGGGGGCGATCTGGTACCAGGGGGAATCGAACGCGGGCCGGGCGTACCAGTATCGCGATCTGTTCCCGTTGATGATTTCGAACTGGCGCAAGGAATGGAATCAGGGGGATTTCCCGTTCTACTGGGTGCAACTGGCTGACTTCACGAATGAAGCGAAAGAACCTGGCGAAAGCGACTGGGCCGAGCTCCGTGAAGCCCAGACGATGACCATGGCGCGACTCCCGAACACGGGCGAAGCGGTCATCATCGACATTGGCGAAGGCAAAGACATTCACCCGAAGAACAAGGTCGATGTCGGTCGTCGGCTCGCCCGCTGGGCACTCGCCAAGGATTACGGAGTCAATGTTCCGCACCACAGCCCGCAGTACAAGTCGATGGCCAAGGACGGCAACAAGATTGTGTTGACGTTCGATTACGTCGACGGTGGCTGGCGTCCGTTCGACGTGCCGGCACCGCGCGGCTTCGCGATCTGCGGTGCCGACAAAAAGTGGGTTTACGCTCAGGCGGCGATCCAGCAAAACGGGACGATCGCCGTCTCGGCCGAGGGGATCGCCGACCCGGTCGCCGTCCGCTATGGCTGGGCGAACAACCCGGTGGTCAACATGTTCAACGGCGCGGGGCTCCCCCTGACACCGTTCCGGACCGATGACTTCCCCGGCGTGACGATCAACAACAAGTAATTTGACGTGTGACCGCGTGCGGGTGGAGGCTGAACGACAGCGTCCACCCGCCGTTTTTTTCTACGACACTGGGTCTCGTACAGTGCGACATTTCACCAGAGCCGCG
>CAMATH010000103.1 GCA_945860955.1 Planctomicrobium piriforme | reverse complement strand
CCCACTGCGCCCAGGTGATGGATCGGATCGCCCTGCTCCGGGCGGTGTCGACCGGAGATAACGCCCATTCCTCCAGCGGATACGCCATGCTGACCGGCGTGCCGCATGTGCCGCTCAACGCCGAAAACGCCAATCCCGGCGCTCCCAATGACTGGCCGAGTGTGGCCGCCGTCGTGCAGCATTTTCACACCGGCCCGCAACTGCTCCCAGCGGCGATCCGTCTGCCACACCACATTTTCAACACCGACCAGTCCACCTGGCCCGGTCAAGACGCGGGCTTTCTGGGCAAACAGTCCGATCCATGGCTGTTTCGCTGTGAGCCGGCGACCCCCGGCTGGCGCGGCGCGAGCTTTGCCACGAATGGCGATGTGCCCCTGGCGCGGCTCGATCACCGGCGCACGCTGCTGGAGCAGATGGAAGAACATCTGCGGGCGGCGGACCGCGGGGGACGGGCTGGCAATTACGGGACCCGGCAACGACAGGCGCTTGATCTCCTGACGGATTCCAAAGCGCGACAGGCCGCCGATCTGACGCGAGAGTCCGAATCCAACCGTGATCGTTACGGCAGAACTCCGTTCGGTCAGACCGTGCTGCTGGCCCGCCGATTTGTTGAGGCGGGGGTGCGGCTGGTTCAGGTGAACTGGTATCGCGGTTCGGAAGAGCCGAGCGACAACCCGTGCTGGGACAGCCATACCGACGAAACCAATCGGCTGCGCAAAGTGCTGGCCCCGCCGGCGGACCAGGCGTTCGCCGCCCTGGTTGCGGAACTTGATGAACGGGGAGAACTCGACGAGACGCTGGTGGTGTGCCTGGCGGAGTTTGGAAGAACACCCCGTTTCAATCCGCGGGGAGGTCGAGACCACTGGGGGCCGGTGTTTTCGATCGCGGCGGCTGGCGGGGGAATTCAGGGTGGCCGGGTGTTTGGTGCGTCCGACCGGGACGGCGCGTACCCCGCCGAGGGAATCGTGCGGCCCGCCGATGTCACCGCGACGATTTTTCACCTTCTGGGATTGGCTCCCGAGAGCGAAATTCACGACACCTTGGGACGACCGGCCCCGATCAGCCGGGGCCGGGTGGTTGAAGAGGTTCTCTGATCTCTAAACCGCAAGCGGGGAAAGATCGGCCATTCTTTATCAACGGCCCGATTGCAGGCTAAGTTGGGTGTCACGGCCAGCGAAAGTAGCGAGTGGGCCGTGAAGCCGAACTGCGGAATGTGGTTGTGACGCTATGAGAGTGCGTACGACTGACGGAAAGAGTTTAACAGGATGAAGAGGATGAAAGGGATGAACAGGATGGAGTTGCGCGCCAATCCTGCTCTCTGGAAAAGTGGCTGAAATCGAAAAACTCCCAATCCACACGATAGACCGTCGCCTCAGTAATCAGATACTGCGATTGACGCGGTTGGTGCAGCCGGCTGAACGCACCAAACAGTTTGTGGAATCGAATGTCGTAGATGCGCGCCAACGCCATCGACGCGCACCTGAGCGCAGATCTGATTCTCCTGCCCCGCAAGGGACTGTCGATTAAGTCAATCCGGCCGCATGTTTGCGATAGCCGGTTGTGGTTCCGTTTCGCGGGAACCACAACCGGAGCGATGCAGCGGAGCGTCGTCGCTACAAATCCGACAGCCCCGCAAGGGGACAGGGTTCTCAAGCGCGAAATGTCTCAATTCTTGCCGCTCACGTCTTAACCGCCAAAGTTCGTGCGGATCCAGTCGAACATCGCCCAACCGGCCAGCGCGGTCAACGACAACACGGCCGCCCACAGCACGATGTCCCAGAGAATCCCGGGGGCGATTCGCTTGTCGGTACGGAAGTAGCGCAGGTAGAGGGCGGCTCCCGAGATCACCGGTAGGGTGATTCCCTGGACGAACCCGCCGAAATTCACCATCGCCTTGGCATCTCCAACACTCAGGTAGAACGCCAGCGCCAGAAGGGGATAAAACACACAGAGCCCCCGGATGATGCGGGCCCGCGAAGCGGCGTTCGAGTACTTGACGGCCCCCGTCAGACTCAGGAAGTCGGCGGTCAAGCGGGCATGCCCGGCCGACGCAATGTACAGTGTCTTAAACAACACCGCCCACGCGCCAATTAGGAACACAATCTTTGTCCAGGAGCCGAACGTCGGTTCGTACATCTGCGACAAAACTTCGATGACTTTCGATCCCTTCGGTCGGAGGCTGGGATCAGGATGCAGAACAGTCGCACCGAGGAAGTAAAACGACACGGTCGCGAGTGTGAACACCACCATGCTCACCCAGGCATCGAGCTGCAGCACCCGCATCCACCCCTTGGCCCGCGTCACCCAGTTGGCATCGGAGCTATTGGTTCCCACGGCTCGGGCGTAACCTTTTTCCAGGCACCAATACGGGTACGAAAAGAGTTCCGAAGCTCCGACCCCTGTGATGCCAAACGCCGCGAAGGCGGCGGCCAGCGCTTTGGGGTCAACGGGGATATTTCCCTTCATGCCGTCGGCGACTTGGTCCATGGGGATTGGATGCCCGCTGGCGGGAAGCAAGCAGACGCACAGCACCGTGATTCCCGTCACCCCCGCAACCAGAACGGTTGTGAACCGCTCCAGCATCGAGTAGCCACCCGACAGCAACAGGATGACAGCCGCCATGGCTGTGAGAACACCCCAGGGATTTTCCGGGTGGGCGGTCAGATACTGCCCGAGCGAACTCGACTCTCCCGCCCACTGCACGATCGCGGGGGTCACTGTCGGAAAAGCCATGTGCAGCGCCTGCCCGACGCCGCCGACCATCGCCCCCAGTTGCACAACGGTCGCCAGGAGCATGAGGAACCACCACCAGACGGTCCAGTGAACTCCCAGTTTCAACCCGGGCAGCTCGTTCATAAATCCGAGCGTCGGCTTCCCGGACGACAACGCGTAGCGTCCCAGCTCGATCTGCACGAAGACTTTGATCACACAGGAGAGCAAAATCAGCCACAAAAAGATGAATCCCCAGTCGGCCCCCAGAGAGGTCGTGGCGATCAGTTCCCCCGATCCGACGATCGAACCGGCCAGGATGATTCCGGGACCAATCTGCTTAAGGGCCGCCCACAGCGAAACCGGAGCTTCCCGCACGGCATCCGCCGGCATCGCGTAGGGATCGTAACTTGCTTCCGACGACATGGTGTGAGCGCACCTGGGGAACCGTTGGGGCGAATGTGTAAGCCGGGCATCATGGCGCAGAGTGCGGGGGACTGCAAGGATGTCGCTTTTTCCGCTGTACCGCGTATAATTGAGCCGCACACCCTCGAGATCAAAAATGCCGACCACAGCCGAAATTCACCCCCTCGTCGATCCTTGGGAAGATCCCCTCGCCGTGATGGACGAGATCGACCGCCTGAAACGTGAACACGACGCGGTGATTCTCGCGCACTTCTACGTCGACGGAGAGATCCAGGACATCGCCGACTACACGGGGGACAGTCTGAAACTGGCCCGCGACGCGGTGTCGGCGAAGCAGTCGACGATTGTTTTCGCGGGCGTCCACTTCATGGCCGAGTCGGCGAAGATCCTCAGCCCGCAGAAACGGGTCTTGCTCCCCGATCTGCTGGCGGGCTGTTCGCTCGCCGACAGTTGCCCGGCCGACAGTCTGGCCGCTTACCAGGCTGACCTGCGTTCCAAAGGACACGACTTCCAAACCGTCGCCTATATCAACACGACAGCGGCGGTGAAGAGTCTGTGCGACTGGATCGTCACCAGCGGCAACGCCCGCGAGATCATCGACCGGGTGCCCCAGGACAAAGAGATTCTGTTCGTTCCCGATCAGCACTTGGGGAGATACCTCATGGAGGTGACCGGACGGAAGATGATTCTCTGGCCGGGTGCCTGCCAGGTGCATGAGATCTTCAGCATCCAGGATCTGTTGCGGGCGAAACGTAACAACCCGAACAGCATCGTGATGGCGCACCCCGAATGTCCGCGGACCGTGCTGGAACACTCGGACTTCATCGGCGGAACCGAAAAGATGCGGCAGTTCGTCGTGTCACTCGCCGAGCCGCGCGTCTTGCTGGTCGCCACGGAAGCGAACATGATCCACCCGCTGCAGAAACTCGCACCGCAGCACACCTACATTCCGGTTCCGGGCATCACGGCGTCGGATGGCAAAACCTGCGCCTGCAACAAGTGCCCCCACATGGCCCGCAACACGCTCGAAAAGGTGCGGGATTGTTTGAAGTACGGTCGTCCGGAGATGGTTTGGCAGCCGTACTTTGAAAAGGCGAAAGGAGTGCTGGAGCGGAGTCTGTTGAAGTGATCTGTTGAGCGGTTGGAGAAGCTTGCCCAGCGCACCTCTGCGCACGGCACTTCATTCTCAGTCAACGTGAAATCGTTTCGCCCACAGCCTCCGCCAAAATACTCACAATCCGATCCAGCACCGGATACGGCGTGATCACGGGCGGGGCCAGGCAGAAAACCGACTCTCCGCGCAGTCGACTGTAGAGTCCCCGTTTCTGCGCGGCGGTGTGGACGCGACTGCCCTTCTTCAACGCCGCCGGGAATTCGGCTTTTGTCGCACGATCCTCGACGAACTCCACTCCACACATCAAACCTTTCCCGCGAATGTCGCCGACGTGCGGGTGATCGCCCAGCGCCTCTCTCAAGGACTTCAGCAGGTACGCCCCCTTTTCCGCCGCCTGCTGCGGGAAACCTTCCTGCTCGATGATATCCAGCGTCCGGAGAGCGACCGCACAACCCACAGGATGCGCACTGTATGTGAACGCGTGCATCCACGGGAGCGCGGCGGCATCCAGCGTTTTCGCGATCTGCTCGGTCATCCCCACCCCTCCCAACGGGAAGTAGCCCGACGTGATCGCCTTGGCGAAAGTGATCATATCGGGCTGAATTCCCCAGTGTTCCAAACCGAACATCCGGCCTGTTCGGCCAAATGCGGTGATGACTTCATCCGCGACCAGAAGTACCTCGTACTGGTCGCAAATCTTGCGGATTCGGGGAAAGTAGTCGTCGGGCGGGGGAATCACGCCACCGGCTCCCTGAACCGGTTCCGCGAGAAACATCCCGACCGTATCGGCCCCTTCACGCAAAATCGCCGCCTCGAGTTCGTTCGCCGCCGCGATCCCCGGACTGACTCCCGGTGGCGCGACGTATCGATAGGGATAGGGGGAGGGAATCTGGACGAATCCGGGAACCAGCGGTTCGAACATCGGCCAATAAGCCGACAGTCCCGTCGCACTCATAGAGGCCAGCGTGACGCCGTGATACCCCCATTGCCGCGAAATCACCTTGGTTTTGCCCGGTTTTCCCAGCGCCCGCCAATAGTAGCGGGCGGTCTTGAACGCCGAGTCGTTTGACTCGGCCCCCCCCGAGGTGAAGAAGAAGCGATTGATCGCGGGATACGTCAGGCGCGCCAGTCGCTCTGCCAGGGCGATCGCCTGCGGATTCGAACTCCCCGCGTATCCGGAACAGTAGGCCAGCGTCTCCATTTGACGTGCCGCGACGTCGGCCAGTTCTTTCCGCCCGTGACCGGCGACCACATTCCACAACCCGGAAAGGCCATCGATGAATTCGCGTCCCTCCACATCCGTCAGAATCGCACCCTCCCCCTTCACCCACACATGGCCTTCCGTCTCATGCAGCCGGCGATTGTGGAGCGGGTGGATGAGGTGGTTGAGATCGCGGCTCAGCAACTCGGACTGGGGCGTCAAGGAAATCTCTTGGGCTGGTGGGCGGAAAGGAATCCCCTGGTGGTCTGGACTCGGGGATTGTCGGCGAAATTCATTGTTCCGGGCGGCCGCAGCCGGGCATTATATCCGCCGACGGGTTCAATGCGACATTCGATGGGCGACCCCTGCCCGCTTGGGAGCTGTCGAAAATGATACTCTGCGCGGTCCGCGTTGAGACATTTTCGGGGAGCCGCGCGCGGCTCCCCGGAAATTGTCTCGTTTCCGGACGTACGAGGTATGAACGTGTTGCCGACGCGGCAGCGCCCCGGGTTTTTCGCATGGCCCAGGGGCGCGTTTTTTCGCATCGGGTACACATTGGGGCAGGCACTCAGAGAGTGCCGCCTACGTTGTTTCGGTCGCTGCACGATGGGTGATTCCCGAAACGTAGCCCGCATTTTCTAAATGCGCGGCCCGCTGTGCGTTCGGCGGTCGAGAGACGTACTGGGGGCAGCCCACGACGTTGACCGAACTGTTCGGCGAGTCGCCGACGTTAAACTCCGCGCGGTCCGCGTTGAGACATGTTGATGGAGCCGCGCCCATCGGGAAACGGGAGTTTGATACCGCTTCCTGACGGGCGCGGCTCCCCGAAATTGTCTCGTTTCCGGCCGTACGAGGTATGAACGTGTTGCCGAAGCGGCAGCGCCCCGGGTTTTTCGCATGGCCCAGGGGCGCGTTTTTTCGCATCGGGTGCACATCGGGGCAGGCACTCAGAGAGTGCCGCCTACGTTGTTTCGGTCGCTGCACGACGGACGATTCCCGCAACGTAGCCCGCATTTTCTAAATGCGCGGCCCGCTGTGCGTGCGACGGTCGAGGGACGTACTGGGGGCGGCCCAAGACGTTGACCGAACTGTTCGGCGAGTGGTCGACGTTATACTCCGCGCGGTCCGAGGTGAGACATTTTGATGCAGGTCAAACTCCCGCTTCCTGGCGGGCGCGGCTCCCCGGAAATTGTCGCGTTTCCGGCTGTGCGAGGTATAAGCGATCCAGTCGCGTGTTTGCCACAGCCGGCAGTGGTTCCGCTTCGCGGGAACCTCAACCGGAGCGACGCCGCAGAGCGTCGTCGCCACAAGACCGACAGCCCGCTCGTCCAGCACATGAAGGAGAGGGGTGGCTCAACTGAACTCCCCGTTGCATCACCCCACGACTCTCCCTACCATTCCCATCAGCGTCTGTTGAATTCCCACCTGTCCACCTTTGGCCCGTCTCACCGAAGGTTCCTGCCTGATGTACTCCCGATTCATGCGATTCGTCGCTTCGCTTCTCATTTTCGCGGTCGTCACTAGTTCGGTGGCCTCCGCCGCCCCGCGGCCCGTTGACTACAACCGCGAAATCCGTCCGATCCTGTCCGACCTGTGCTTCAAATGTCACGGTCCGGATGAAAAGGAGCGAAAAGCCGGTTTGCGGCTCGATACCAGCGAAGGGGTCGTGGCCAAACTCGAATCGGGAGCGGCTGCCGTCGTTGTCGGTAAGAGCGCGGAAAGCGAATTGCTCCAGCGGATCCTGTCGACCGATCCCAACGAGGTGATGCCCCCCCCCAGTCTGGGCAAGAAGATCACTCCTCTTCAAAAGGAATTGATCAAACGCTGGATCGACGAAGGGGCGACGATGAAGGGACACTGGGCGTTTATCTCGCCCGTCGCACCGGCAGTACCCCAGGCGGTTGAACCAGCCCGGGCGAGAAACCCCATCGATCAATTCGTCCAGCAACGCCTGGCTCAGGAAGGCTTGAAGCCCTCCCCCGAAGCCGACAAGACCACCCTCATCCGCCGGGTGACGCTCGACCTTTCGGGACTTCCCCCCACCCCCGCCGAAGTGGATGCGTTTCTAGCGGATACGAGTGACGACGCGTACGAAAAGCTGGTCGATCGGCTACTGGAAAACACGCGGTACGGCGAACACCTGGGGCGTTACTGGCTCGACGCCGCCCGCTACGGGGACACCCATGGACTGCACCTCGACAATGAACGGTCGATGTGGCCGTATCGCGAGTGGGT
Source organism: Planctomicrobium piriforme (assembly GCA_945860955.1). Taxonomy (GTDB): domain Bacteria; phylum Planctomycetota; class Planctomycetia; order Planctomycetales; family Planctomycetaceae; genus UBA10511. The sequence goes on along the minus strand of CAMATH010000103.1, from coordinate 22,936 downwards.
GATCAGGGCATTCAACCGCAACCTGCCGTTCGATCAATTCACGGTGGAACAGCTCGCGGGCGATCTGCTTCCGAACGCCACGCTCGACCAGCGTGTCGCCACCGGATTCAATCGCTGTAATGTCTCGACGAGTGAAGGGGGCTCGATCGATGACGAAGTCCTTGTGCGGTACACCGTCGATCGCGTCGAAACCACTGGAACGGTCTGGATGGGGCTGACACTGGGCTGCTCTGTCTGTCATGACCACAAGTACGACCCATTCTCGCAGCGCGAGTTCTACCAGCTTTCGGCGTTCTTCAACAGTTTTGCCGAGGCGGCGATGGACGGGAACGCCCTCGGGCCTCCGCCGATTTTGAAAGTCCCTCAACCGGAACAGACCGCGAAGATTGAGGAGATCAACCAGCAGATCGTTTCGACCCGCGCCAAGATTGGCGAAGAACTGGCAAAGATCGAATACGTCGACCCGATGCCCACTGCGGCCCCCACCCTGGAACCCAAGGAGTTCGTCTGGATCGACGACGACCTCCCTGCTGGCGCGAAGGCTATGGGAACCACTCCTTGGGAATTTGTCGCGAAAGCAGACTTCCCCGTGTTTAGCGGCGAGAAAGCATCCACCCGAACCTCCACCGAACTGAGCCAGCACTTCTTCGAGGGGGCGACGAATGGGTTGCGGGTCGGCGAAGGGGACAAGTTGTTCGCATACGTCTATCTCGACCCCGCCAATCCGCCTCAGGAAATCATGCTGCAGTGGAATGACGGCGGCTGGGAACATCGCGCCACTTGGGGCGGAGACGTCATCCCCTGGGGCAGTCCCAATTCCCCCAGCCGACTGCCGATGGGGGCGCTCCCCGAGACCGGGAAATGGATCCGACTGGAAGTGGAAGCCGCCAAGGTGGGACTCAATCCCGGTGCGGTGATCAATGGCTGGGCGTTTACCCAGTTTGGAGGCAAGGTTTACTGGGACAAAGCGGGAATTGTCACCAAGACGCCACAGGCGGGTGAGTCGTTTGAATCGCTTCTCGTCTGGGAGTCATTCGAGCGCTCTCAAACGAAATCGACGCTTCCCGGCCCCATTCAGGAGGTGATCAAGTCCGAGGCCGACAAGCGGACTCCGGAACAGCGACTGCAGATTCGCAATTACTTTCTGGAGAACGTCTACGCCAAGACCCGACTGACGATTCAACCAATTCAACAGGCGGTTGCCGCCCTCGAGAAACAGCGTGGCGAGGTCGAAGGCTCGATTCCGCTGACGATGGTGACCGCCGAAATGGCCCAACGCCGCGACGCGTTCATACTCGTTCGCGGTCAATACGACAAACGGGCCGACAAGGTTGAGGCGGCGACTCCCGCCTCGCTCCCGCCGATGCCCGCCGACGCCCCGCGAAACCGGCTTGGCTTCGCTCAGTGGCTGGTTTCGCCCCAGCACCCGCTCACGGCCCGGGTCACCGTCAACCGCTTCTGGCAACAGTTGTTCGGTACGGGAATCGTCAAGACGGCGGAAGACTTTGGTTCGCAGGGTCAGTGGCCCACACACCCCGAGTTGCTCGACTGGCTGGCGACCGATTTTGTCGCGAATCGCTGGGACGTCAAGCGGCTCATGAAACAGATGGTGATGTCGGCGACCTACCGCCAATCTTCGAAGGTGTCTCCAGAACTCGTGCAGCGGGATCCGGCGAACGAATTGCTGGCCCGTGGCCCGCGCTTCCGGTTGGATGGCGAAGTACTCCGGGACGGTGCCCTCTTCACCAGTGGATTGCTGGTCGAACGGGTTGGCGGCCGTAGCGTGAAACCGTATCAGCCGGAAGGACTGTGGGAGGCTGTCGCGTTTGTCGGCAGTACCACCCAGAATTTCACGCCCGACAAGGGGGACGCCCAGTTCCGCCGCAGCATGTACACCTTCTGGAAGCGAACCTCGCCCCCTCCCGCGCTGTTGACGTTTGACGCCCCATCGCGAGAGAACTGCACCGTCCGCAGGGCACGGACCAACACCCCTCTGCAGGCACTGGTGCTGCTCAACGAACGGCAGTTCGTCGAAGCGGCCCGAAAGTTCGCCGAGCGGGCGATCACATCTGGAGGCGCGACACCGGAAGAACGGGCGAAGTTCCTGTTCCGCTGGGCGACCTCGCGCCAGCCGACCGATCGGGAACTCGCGGTGACCCTGGGAGTCTATTACGCCGAGCTGACGGAATTTCAGGCCGATAAAGAAGCGGCGATCAAGCTGATCAGCTACGGCGAGACGCCACGGAACGAAGCGATCGACCCCACCGAACTCGCCGCCTGGACGATGGTCGCGAATCTGGTTTTGAACCTGGACGAGACCGTAACCAAAGAGTGACCGCTCCGCGGCGGACTCGAAGGATCCCAAAACATGAACACACTGACCAACGAAACACTGCAAGCGATCACCCGTCGTTACTTCTTTGGACGAACGGCCTGCGGATTGGGATCGGCGGCGCTCGCGTCGCTGCTCAATCCCCAGTTGTTCGCAGATCAGGCCCCGGCTCCCGCCCCCGGACCACTGGGTGAGTTGTCGGAATTGCATTTGCCCCCCCGGGCGAAGCGGGTGATCTGGCTGTTTATGGCCGACGCTCCGTCGCAGCTCGATCTGTGGGACCACAAGCCCAAATTGCAGGAGTACTTCGACAAGGATCTGCCGGAATCTGTCCGCAATGGACAGCGGATCACCACGATGACCTCGGGTCAGACCCGGTTGCCGTGCGCGCCGTCGATGTTCAAATTCGCGCAGCACGGCAAGAACGGCACCTGGGTCAGCGAGCTGATGCCGAACATCGCTGGCCTCGTCGATGACCTGTGCCTCGTCAAGACGCTGAACACCGAAGCGATCAATCACGACCCCGCGATCACCTACATCCAGACGGGCAGCCAGATTCCGGGGCGTCCCAGCTTGGGTTCGTGGCTGTCGTATGGAATTGGCAGTCCCAACGCCGACCTGCCGGCCTATGTCGTGTTGCACTCACGACTGGCGGCCGGCTCACAATCGCAGGCGCTGTTTTCGCGGCTGTGGGGTTCGGGCTTCCTGCCGACGAAGCACCAGGGGGTCGCGATGCGATCGATTGGCGATCCGGTGCTGTATCTGTCCAATCCGCCGGGAGTGACTGACACACGCCGACGGCGGATGCTCGATGGTCTCGCGGCGCTCAATCAGACCAAACTGGCGGAAGTGGGCGACCCCGAGATCAACGCCCGGATCGCCCAGTATGAGATGGCGTACCGTATGCAGACGTCGGTTCCTGAATTGACCGATGTCACCAAAGAAACGAAGGAGACGCTGGAAATGTACGGTCCCGACGTGAACACGCCGGGAACCTACGCGTACAACTGCCTGCTCGCGCGTCGTTTGGCCGAGCGGAATGTGCGGTTCACGCAGGTCTTTTTGCGCGGCTGGGACCACCACGGCAACCTGCCGAAGTCGATTCCCGACTTGTGCAAGGCGATGGATCAACCCACGGCGGCGCTCATCAAGGATCTGAAACAGCGCGACATGCTCAAGGACACCCTGGTCGTGTGGGGGGGCGAATTCGGTCGCACCGTGTACAGCCAGGGAACGTTGACCAAAGACAACTACGGCCGCGATCATCACCCGCGCAATTTCTGCATGTGGCTCGCGGGTGGCGGAATCAAGCCGGGTATGGTGCATGGCGAGACGGACGACTTCAGCTACAACGTGGTCGACAAGCCGGTCCATATCCACGACTTGAACGCCACAATTCTGCATTGCCTGGGAATCGACCACGAACGGTTGACTTACCGCTTCCAGGGACGTGATTTCCGCCTGACCGACATTCATGGCAATGTGGTGAAGGAAATTTTGGCGTAGGCGACATCCGAGGTGCCCCGTGTCACAGTTCGTCTACGATCGCATGGAATCTCCCATTGGCCAGTTGATGCTGGTCTCCGATGGGGCGGCGCTGTGTGGAGTGTACATGGAACCGCACCGCGACCCGAAACAGGAAGGCTGGGAACAGGATCCCGCTGCGCTAGCCGTGGCGCGGGAGCAGTTGACTGAGTACTTCGATGGCCAGCGACGTGTCTTTGATCTCCCACTCGCGGCCGAAGGAACAGACTTTCAAAAGAAGGTCTGGAAGGCGCTGCGAAAGATCCCGTTTGGCAAGACCCTCAGTTACGGCGGACTCGCGACCAAAATCGGCCAGCCCAGCGCTTCGCGCGCAGTCGGAGCGGCCAATGGACGCAATCCAATCTCGATCATCGTCCCCTGCCATCGCGTCATCGGAGCGGACGGTTCCCTGACGGGGTTTGGGGGGGGACTCGATCGAAAGCAGTGGCTTCTGCGTCACGAAGCGGCGCTGATGGAATCGCAGCCAAAGGGGGACTGAATTCAACCGGGTCGCAGAGCACGAGTTGCGAGGTTTCAGAACAAGATGCAGAAGGTGAGGCTCCGGCCGAGCCGCCGCTGCGTTTCTGAGGAACTCGGATATTAGCGGGTCGCGCGAACCAATACGTAACCACCAACCAAACCACGCGAAGGGACAAATCCGACGCGATGGGAGGGCGAACGTCCGCGTGAGCCGCCGATGTGCGATCATCCGCCAAGCACCGCCTGCTGGGGAGCGCTCGGCATCCAACCGAACCATGTTGTCGAATTGAATCCCATGCCCCTGCACAAACTCCACACGCTGACGCACAACAACGCAGTCTTCTCCGCCGCGTTTTCGCGTGACGGTTTGCAGTTGGCGACCGCGAGCCTCGACAATCTCATCAAGATCTGGCGAACAAACGATGGGGGTTTAATTCGGACGTTGAAGGGACACGGTGACGGGGTTGCGTTCGTCGGTTACCTCGCCGACGGCCGGCTGGTTTCCGCGAGTCTCGACAAGTCGGTCCGCGTCTGGTCGGCGGAAGGAGTGTTGAAGGCCAATCTCGCGGGCCACGCCGAGTATCTCAGTTGCGCCGCCGTCGCGAACGAGGGAACTCGAATCGCGTCGGGCGGGTTCGACAAGACCGTCCGACTCTGGTCGGCTGACAGTGATTCGGTTCAGGCGGTCTTCACGGGACATGAAGCGAATGTGCAGGCGGTCGCGTTCACCGACGACGGAAAGCGACTCGCGTCGGGGGGGGACGACAACTCGATTCGACTGTGGGATTGCGAAGAGAGGCAACCTTTCAAAAAGCTCGTGGGACACGCGGCGGCCGTCGAGGCTCTGGTGTTCGCCCCCAAAACGGGGCTGCTCTACTCCGCCGGTGCCGACGGTCGGATCCGCATCTGGAACGAATCGGGTGAGCAGGTCGCCGACATCGACGCCCGCTCGCCCAAAGTCAAATCTCTCGCGATTTCCAGCGATGGCAAGTTGCTGGCGAGTGGTGGCCAGGATGGCGTGATTCGACTGTGGAAGACCGGCACTGCGCTCGAAGAGATCGCCGTCGAGCGGGCCCACCGTAATACCATTTACGGTCTGGCATTTTCCCCCACCGCCGACCGACTGGCGTCAGCCGGTTTTGATCGGACGATCTTTGTGTGGCGGTTGGCATTGGGCTAACGCCGCCCCGCTCGCCCTTGGGAGCGTTATTCGTGATTCGCTCGTGGCACTGCCCCCCGGGCCTGTTTTCCCCGCCGCTCCCACGCGATTGCCGAATCACTTTCGTTCAACTCGCGATACCAGTCAGCGATTTGATCGTACAACTCCACTCGGTCGGGTTCCCGTTCCAGTGTGCGCGTCGCCTGGGAGATGGACTGTCGCTTCTGCTTGATCGACTCGGCGATCGCCGCGTGTTCGTCTCCCTTGTCCGCCTGATTCAGCCCCCGATACGCCTCGGCCAGTTTGCTGTGCGCGACCTGATCGAACGGATCCTCGGCGACCACAGACTCCAGGTCGCGGGTCGCGTCGGCGAATCGCCCCAGATCGATCAGCAAAATCGCCCGCAGTCGCCGTGCCTCGCGGAGTTTTTCCGGTCCCAGTTGAGTGATCGCGGTCTCCAGTGCCGCCAGCCCTTCGGCGAACTTCCCTTCCAGGCGACAGAGGTTCGCCTGATGCACCAGTACGCGGGGAGACTCCGTGTCACTTTTCAGCATCCGATTGACTTCCACCCGAGCGGCCGCCAGATCTCCGGATTGCATTAACAGCTCGACCAGTCGATGCCGCATTTCGGTCTGATCGCGTTCCGGCAGTTTATGCGTCAGTGCCTGCCGTAGCGCTTCGATCGCCAACTGTGTCGACTGGCGTTGCGTCAGCACGTTGTACAGCACCCACCATCGCGTCGGATTGTCGGGGTCTCGCTGTGCCACCTCGCGCACACAGTCCAATTCCTCAACCAACTCCTTTCGATCGTGATGGATGACAGACAACACTTCGAGAGCCACCAGCGCTTCGTCGGTCCCCTCACGGTCTCGCAACGGGGACAGGACGCGTACCGCGGCATCGAGATCACCGTGGTCCGCAAGCTGTCGGCCGTGCAGCAGCAACAGATCCGTGCGACATTCCTCGAGGTTCGCCGTCCGCAACAGTTGCTCCCCCTCGGTCCACTGGTCCCCCGCCGCCAGGACCGTTGCCAGCGCGAGCTGTCCATCGTCGAACCGGCCATCCGATTTCTCGATTGCCCGCCGGATCAGCCGTTCCGATTCCGCACGATTCGTCCCGGCCAGACTCAAGGCCTTCGTCAGCATTTCCGCGGGTGTCGCCGGCGGTGCCTGGTCGCGCGAAAAGAACCACCAAGCCGCCAGTGCGACACCAATCGCCAGGACCGCGACTATCGGCCACACTCGCCCGCCCCCTTGCGGTTTGGAAATCGCTTCATTCGGATTCATGGGTGCCGCGTCCTTCCACGAGAACATGAACTTTCTTGGGGGAGAGGCCGCGAAACGTCTCCGCCGACCGTCCCAACCACTCGACCGCGACATCCACTGACGGCAGGTCGTTCGGAAGCGAAAAAACGATCGCGAGATCGCTCTGTGAGAAATAGCCGATCCCTTGAGCGACGGTCCGCACCACCCGACGTTCCCCGTTCAGCAACGTCACCCGCGACCCGATCGCGTCTCGCTCTCCATGGGTGGCCCGAAGTTGTATCCGGATCCAGTTCGCGGGGGTCTTGCGATTCTTCAAAATGGTGGCCGGCGCGTTCTGATGGACAACCACCGCATCCACCGCGCCGTCCTGATCGAGGTCTCCCACCGCCAGTCCCCGGCCGGCGTGATCGGTGCGAAAATAGGGGCCGCCCGTCCGCGAGACATTTTCAAAGCGTCCCTTCTGAGTATTTCGAAACAACTGCGGCTTCTGAGCATAGGGGGAGCGAGCCGGGCTGTAGATGGCGTTCCCATTGCAGACGAACAAATCGGGCCAATTGTCTCCATCGAAGTCGAGCATCGCGGTTCCAAACCCAACCATCATCCGCGAATGCCCCGAGACCCCCGCGGTCACCGTACTGTATTTGAACTGCCCTCCCCCGAGATTGCGATACAGCGCGTTGTCTTCGTTTTCAAAATTCGTGACCCAGATATCTGGAAGTCCGTTGCCATCAAAGTCGTCGACCCCAACCCCCATACTTCCCTCTTCGGTCCCAAACTCGTTGAAGGCGACCCCGGCTCCTTTTCCCGACTCCGTGAGGCGACCATTCGGGCCTCCGAAAAAGAGCTGATTCGGAGTCTCGTCGTTGGCGGCGTAGAAATCGAGCCAGCCATCCTGGTCGAAATCGCAGACTGCCATTCCCAGCCCTTTCGCGCCGCCAACCAGACCGACAGTCTCAGTCCAATCACTGAATGAGCCGTTCCCGTCGTTGTGCAAAAACGTGCCGATGGTCGCCGGGTACGGTGCGGGACCACAGATGTCGCGTTCCCCCAATTCGTTTTTGCAAATCAACTCGTGTTCGGGATCCCAGGCGAGATATTTGCCGAGAAACAGATCGGGAAATCCGTCACGATCGAGATCGCCCCAGCCCGCCGAAGTTCCCCAGCCGGTCGCCGGAAATTCCGCCGGACCTGCGGACTCGAAAAACACACCATCCCCCTGATTGCGATACAGCCGGCTCCGGCCGTAGCACGTGAGCAACAAATCCGGAAATCCGTCGGCATCGTAATCCACGACACTGAAGCCGTGGGAATAGTCGGCAGGTTCCGCCAAGCCGACGGCGGCAGTACGTTCCTTGAAGCTCCAATCTCCGTCGTTCTGGTAGAACTTCGATGGGAGGCCGCGAATCGAAACGGGACCGCTCCCCTCAAACGCTCCGCCCCCCGCAAACACCAGATCGAGGTCGCCGTCGAGATCGTAGTCGATCATTCCAACCCCGCCCCCCAGGCTTTCGAGAATGAAGAACTTGCCCGCTTCCCGACCATTGCGATAGGTCGCGTCGATGCCGGTGGTTTGAGTGACGTCTTCGAACCAGTCTTCCGGCTGAACGGCAAGGTCCACAGGATCAATCGACGAGCTGCCAGTCGAATCCCCGGATCCGGGCGTGCGCCGGTCACGCTGCGAGGTGGATCGCGGTGGCTTGGTTGTGGTCGAGACGTGACTCGACTTGCCCGCTATGGAGGGACGTGTTTCTGTTGGCCCGGAAGTCGGCGTGGGTGAGTCCGGTGAACAACCGACAAAGATCAACCCCAGGACGATCCAGCTCACACGCGGGGAAGTCACGGGGAACATCGCCTTGATGCTCGGGAGGCGGTCAATGGGAGGATGGTCGATCTCTGCACGAACGAACGGGTATCAGTCGGCTCGAGGCCACTGCGCTCCTACCACAGGGTGAGTGACTCGCGAAACAACACCGCGAGATCCTCGGGACTGGCAGGACGGGGCGAGAGTTTTGTCACGCGATGCTGCGGCAGAGTTCCCTCGACCAGCGCGGGAATGTCGGCCGCCGTGTATCCCACAGCCGCCAGACCGTTGGGCACCTTCAGTTTTCGCATGAACTCGATGATAACGTCCGACAGCAGTTGGCCCGCCGACTCCAGCGGAGCGTCGGTGATATCCGCCCCCAGCGCCTCGGCACACGCCAGATGCCGACGGGGGTCGGTCAGCGCGGTGAAGCGAACCACCGCCGGCGTGTTCAGAATCACCGAAATTCCGTGCGGCACCAGGGGGTGATCGACCTGAAAACCCGGGGGAAGATATCCCTTCACCAAGCCGGCGACCGGGTAACTCATGCCGTGCGGCAGATGCACCCCTGCGTTTCCAAACCCGATGCCAGCGATCGACGACGCGAGCGCCATTTCGTACCGGGCCTCGTCGTCCGTCGTGTCGTCAACCGCCCGTACCAGGTAATCGCGGACCATGCGCAGTGCCTGGAGTGCCCATTGGTCACTGATCGGGTTGTTCCCCTGGTAGGCGGGGCGCTCGGTGGGTCGGGCTGGCATGGGACGAGCCGTGTAATGCACGACGGTATACGACTCCAGGGCGTGACTGAGAACGTCCAATCCGGTGGAGGCGGCGACCGCAGGGGGCTGGCTGCGAGTGTTTTCCGGATCGACGATCCCCAAAGTCGGTCGGAGGTACCGGTGGGCGATTCCGGTTTTCACATGCTTTTCCCGCCAGTCGAAGATCGCCGTCCCTGTGGTTTCACTCCCGGTCCCGGCGGTCGTGGGGATCGCGATCAGCGGTTTCAGCGGGCCGGGGACAGGCAGTCCTTTGCCAATCGGAGCGTTCACGTAATCGAAGAAGTCGGCGGGATGGGTCGAATACAGATTGGCTCCCTTCGCCGTGTCGATGGTGCTGCCTCCCCCCACCGCGACCAGGGAGTCAAACCGTCCCTCGACGGCGAACTCTGTGGCGCGACGAAACGACTCATCCGTCGGTTCCGTTTGCACGTCCGTGTAGAGCGCGAAGTCGATGTTGTTCGTTCGCAACGACTCCAGCACCGTCTGTCCGGAATACAGATCCACAACGGCAGGATCGACAATCAACAGCACCCGCCGCGATCCAAGTTCCCGCAAGTCCAGACCCACTTCGCGGTTACACCCAAACCCGAATCGCAGGTTGGACGAGGAAATCTGAAACGCATTGTCGTTCGCCATCAAGTCCTCGACTCTCCCAAAGTCCTGACCGCTCCCCTTCTTTCGCGCGCCGGCCCACTTCAGGCGGGGATCACCCATTCCCTGCGACGGCGGCCGCGGTCCCTCGCATCTGTCCGTGCCGGTACGCCTCGGCAATCGCCTTCGGGACTTCTGCCTCGGCAAGGACCACCAGCGCCCGGTTTTCGGCGGTCAACGCCTTCATTTCCTGCTCAACAGCCACCGCCAGTGAGCGGGTCTCTTCCGCGTGCGCCCGGGCGACACGGGTATCGGCCTCGGCCTGATCCGCCTGCAAGCGGGCACCGACGTTATCACCCACATCAATGTCCGCGATGTCGATCGACACAATTTCGAACGCGGTTTGAGAGTCGAGGCTCTTGTCGAGTACCGCTTTGGCGATGAGCATCGGATTCGCCAGCACTTGTTTGTGAGTCTCGCACGAGCCGATCGCCGAGACGATTCCTTCGCCCACGCGGGCGATGATCGTCTCCTCCGTCGCCCCGCCGATGAGCTGGGCGAGATTGGTGCGGACCGTCACGCGGGCGCGCGCCCGGAGTTGAATGCCATCTTTCGCGACCCCGTCGAGCGTGGTCCGACCGCTACGCCGGGTGTCGGGGCAATCGATGACCTTGGGGTCCACACTGGTTTGCACGGCCGCGTAGACGTCGCGGCCAGCCAGATCAATGGCGGCCGCGGTATTCCAGTCGAGATCAATCTTGGCCCGCTGGGCGATAATGAGCGCCTGCACCACTTTGCGGATGTTGCCCCCCGCGAGGTAATGGGCCTCCAGCGCTTCGGTCGAGATGCTGGGAAGCCCCGCCTGAACCGCGGTGATTTTCGACTCCACAATCGTCTGTGGTTTCACCTTCCGCAGCCACATCGCGATGATCGACAACATGCTGACGCGCGCCCGGCTGACGTACGCCTGCAACCAGATCCGCGAGAACATCGCAATGATCACCACGGACGCCAGGATGATCAACAAGATGAAGATCGCCCCAACCGCCAGTACGACGGTCATCAAGTTTTCCATGGTGGTAACGATTCGCAAGGAGGCTGAAGAATTGGTGACCGTGCCGGGACAAGCTCGAAAGAGACGCAGCCGCGGACCGTTCCGCGTCCGAACGACACCCGATATGTCCGACGTGAATCAGAGTGTAGGGTATCGCCCTCCCCGTGGCGAATTCAACCCGGCAGGTTGCGTGAGGCTGCGTCTGGTTTCCGGCAGCAATGGAAGACATCGCAGTCCCGTTGGACTACACTGGGGCGGAATCGCACCCCGGGTGTCGACCACGATGTCGGCGGGGTGGCCCACCGGTTTTACAGGAGCGTCGTCCGTGACCAGTTCTCTCTCCCCGTATGAACAGGAGCAGATCCGTCAGGCGGAGGAACTTTTCTTCGCGGCCCCCGCCGCCGAAGGCTTCGCCCAAGCCTTGTTTTTCGGACGGTTCCTGCAAGAGGGAGTGTTTCCCTGGCCCAAACAGACCCCTGCGGAACAAAAGCGTTCCGACACCGCCGTTGCCGACCTCGCCGCTTGGCTTGAAGCGAATCTCGACCCGGTGGCGATTGATCGCGACGCCGATATTCCCCCCAGTGTCATCCGGGGATTGGGGGAGCAGGGAGTCCTGGGGGCAACAATCTCCCCCGAGTTTGGCGGAAAAGGGCTGACCCAGACCGCGTACTGCCGGCTGATGGAAGAGATCGGCTCACGCTGCGCGGCGACCGCCGTATTTGTGAACGCACACCACTCGATTGGGCTTCGAGGTCTCGATCTGTTTGGTTCCGACGCTCAAAAAGCCCAATGGCTGCGGCCGCTCGCCACGGGAGAAAAGATCGCGGCCTTCGCCCTCACCGAACCGGAAGCGGGCTCCGACGCGGCGAATGTTCAGACCTCGGCTGTCCCCTCTTCCGATGGAAAGGGGTTTCTTCTGAACGGGGAGAAACGCTACATCACGAACGGCGCGATCGCGCAAGTTTTGACGGTCATGGCCCGAACTCCGGCCGCCTCGGCACCGGGAGGCAGAGTGACCGCGTTTCTCGTCACGCCGGACATGAAGGGGTTCGAAGTGGTTGAAGCCCGGATGCCCAAATGCGGGATCCGCGGAACCGCCACCGCCCGGCTCGCGTTCAAGAACGTCTATGTCCCGCGCGAGAATGTCCTGGGACCATTGGGAAAAGGGCTGCGCGTCGCGCTCACCGTTCTCGATTTCGGACGTACAACGTTTGGTGCCAGTTGCACCGGTGCCGCCCGGTTCTGCCTGAAACGCGCCATCGAACACGCGCGCACGCGGAAGCAGTTTGGAAAGACCCTCGGCGAGTTTGAACTCGTTCAACAGAAGATCGCTTCCGCAGCCGCGCATGTGTTTGCGATGGAAAGCGCCACGCGGCATACCGCCGCCCTGATTGACCGGGGTGCCGAGAATTACATGCTCGAAACGGCGATGCTCAAAGTGTTCGCCAGCGAATCGTTGTGGACCATCGTCAACGACACGCTGCAGATTCACGGCGGCGCGGGATACTTCAATGACCAGCCGTTCGAACGGATGCTGCGTGACGCCCGGATCAACATGATTGGCGAAGGGGCGAACGATGTCCTCCGCTGCTTCATCGCGGGTGCGGGCCTGCGGAATCTCGGCCAGCAACTGCTCGAAGTGAAGAAGCAGCCCTGGAAGATCGGCTTGTTGCGACGCCCGTCGCCGGCGATTCCCATCGCCAATCCCCGGCTGCAACCGGTTGTCGCGTCACTCGCCCGGCAGATTCACCAGTTGGCACGGGCCAGCCAGATGGAACTCGTTCGCCATGGCGAAGGGATCATCCAACACCAGTTCGTGCTGGCGCGGCTGGGGGATATCGCCACGGAACTGTTTGTTTCAGGGTGCGTCTATTCGCGGCTGTTCGATCTACTCGCGACGCCGGGTCGTGATGAAGCCGAGACCGCCAGGCAACTGCAGGCGGGCCTGCTCTACATGCGACTGGCAGCCCGTCGCAACGACGTGCGCTTCGCGGAACTGAAAGGGAACGACGACGACGAAATCCGACGGACCGCGGCCCTGTGGCTGGCGTAGGGGTTCCGTATGATTCCAACGGCTTCCCTGTGAAGCCTCGCAGACCCGGCATGCGTCGTGTGGTGTCGAGGAACCGGGTCACGGGAGGGCGAGGCTCCTGCCGAGCCGCCGCTGTGCTTTCGAGGGCAAAACGACGTTCTCCGGGCGGCACTCGACCCACATTCCCTCGGACAATTCGAAAACACGGTTCGGTTGGATGCCGAGCGCTGCCCGGAGGGCGGTGCTTGGCGGTTGATTGCACAGCGACGGCACACGAGGACGTTCGCCCTCCCGTCGCGTCGGATTTTGTCCCATCATGTGGTTTGGTTGGCGGATACACATTGGTCCTCGCGCTCCGCGACGTGTGGATTAGGCGAGCTGCGGAGCGTCTCGCCAACTACGGATTAGTGGAGCCTATTCCCCAATAATTCACATTCCACGCCCAGGACTTGACTCGCCATCTGCTAGAATCGAACCCTCCGCAAGTTCTCTTTCCCGTGAAAGCCCTCCCCATGAGTGAGACCCGTGTCGTCCTGTGCGGGCCAGATGATGGCGTCGTTCGAATCCGTTTCGAAAGTGACGCGGGCATTCAGATTCTCTCCGAATCGGTCTGCCAAGAGCTGGGTCGGATTCTGAAGTCTTTCGACGATGAACCGCCACGCATTCTCGTCTTCGAAGCGACCGGCCGAACGTTTCTCGCCGGTGCCAGTCTCCACGAATTGAAAGCTCTCGATCGACGCTCGGCCAGGCGGTACTCGCGACGCGGTCAAAAGCTGTTTCGGCGAATCGCGGAATTGCCGTCAATCACCATCGCCGCCATCCACGCCCCCTGTGCCGGCGGCGGTTGCGAACTCTCTCTCGCATGCGACTTTCGGTTTCTCGCCGAAAGCGCACGCATCGGCCTTCCCGAGGTCACCCTGGGCCTCATCCCAGGATGGGGTGGGGCAGCCCGGGCGATTCGACAACTCGGCCCGGCCGCCGCCCGTCGCATGATTCTGTCGGGCGAACTGTTGCCAGCCGCTGAGGCACTGCGCATCGGGCTGGCCGACGCGGTCTACGCCGACGCCGAATTCGGCGTTTCTGTCGACGCCCGCATCGCGACGTTCAAACGCTGCGCACCGCAAGCGGTCGGCGCAGTAAAGCGGTTTCTCGCCGAGGGACACCACCTCGACCTCGCCGACCTCATGGCGGAAGAATCGCGGCTGTTTGGACGATGCTACGCAACATCCGAACCTCCCGAAGGAATCGCGGCGTTCCTGGAAAAGCGATCGCCGAAATGGCCTGCTGGCGATGAACCGCCGGTCGAAGAAGCTGCGGCCGATTCAACCAATCCGCCAACCTCCGAGTGAACACGTAATCTCTGAACCAGAAACTGAATGACTCGGTCTCAAGTCTCGTCGGCGGAACTCTCCGCGGCACTCACGCGACAAATCGCGGGCGAAGTCCGTTTCGACGACATGTCGCGCGGGCTCTACAGCACCGACGCCAGCATCTACCAGATCTCGCCGATCGGGGTCGTCCTACCCCGTTCCCGCGATGACGTTCTCGCCACCATCGACGTCGCCACTCAATTCGGCGTCCCGATTCTGCCGCGAGGGAGCGGCACGAGCCTGTCCGGCCAGACGGTCGCCGCCGCTGTAGTGATCGATTTCAGCAAATACATGAACCGGATTCTGGAGATCGACACCGAGCGCCAGCTCGTGCGGATTGAGCCGGGGGTCGTACTCGATCAGTTGAACACCGCGCTCAAACCGCATGGCTTGCAGTTCGGTCCCGATGTCGCCACCAGCAGCCGGGCGAATCTGGGTGGCATGATTGGCAACAATTCAGCCGGCTCGCGCTCGGTCCGACAGGGAAAGGTGATCGACCATGTCCGCGAACTCGACGTGGTGCTGTCGGACGGCACCGAGTTGAACTGTGCACCGTTGAACGAGGCCGAGTTGGCTCGCGTTCAAACGGGATCCGGACGAGTCGGCGAGATTCATCGCGAACTCCCCCGGATCGTTTTGGAAAATCGGCGTGAGATTCTGGCGAAATATCCACGAATTCTCCGCCGAGTGAGCGGATACAATCTCGACGCGTTTCTGCCCGACCTGTACGACCAGATGCCGGCCGCCGCCGCCGTGCGGGAACTCGATCGACTGTGGCCCGACCGCCGCGACTTCAACCTCGCCCGCATGATCGTCGGAGCCGAGGGGACGCTCGGGACCGTGACCGAAGCGTTGCTCCACGCGGTTCCACTTCCCAAAGAGCGGGGAGTCGTGTTGTTGGAATTCCGCACGATCGACGCGGCACTGGAGGCGACGCCGCGAATCCTCGAGTGCGACCCGTCGGCGGTCGAACTGCTCGACCGGAACATCATCGAACTGTCGCGACAGAACCTCAAGTACCGTAAATCGCTTGAGTTTGTTTCGGGCACTCCCGAGGCGCTGCTGATCGTCGAGTTTTCCGCTGACTCCGAAATTCTGGTTCGCGACGCACTGCAGTTGCTGGAATTGAAAATGAAGGGGTGCGCGGGACTTGATCGCTATCTCCGCGCCGAAACCGCCGCCCAGCGCGAACAGATCTGGAACTGCCGCAAGGCGGGGGCACCGCTGTTGCTCAGCATTCCCGGTGCCCGCAAACCGATCGCGTTCGTCGAAGACACCGCGGTGGAGCCGAAGCAGCTCGCCCAGTTCACGCGACGGTTCAAGGCGATTCTGTCGAAGCACGGAATCACCGGGGCGTATTACGGGCATGCCTCGGTCGGGTGCCTGCATATCCGCCCGATGGTCGACACCAAGTCGGCCCAGGATCTGGCGATTCTCAAGGCGGTTTCCGATGAGGTCGCCGACTTGGTACGGGAATTCGGCGGCGCGATGACGGGTGAACACGGCGACGGCCTCGCCCGCAGCTACCACAACGTCAAGCTGTTCGGACCGAAACTGTTTGAGGCGTTTCGCGAGGTGAAACGGCTGTTTGACCCGGCGAACCGGATGAATCCGGGCAAAGTCACCGAGTCTCCCTCGCCGATCGAAAACCTGCGGTACGGCGAAAAATATCCCGGCTCGCACATTCCCACGTTTCAGGACTTTTCGCGCGAAGAACACGTCGCCGAGGCACCCGGCCAGGGGTTTCTGGCAGCCGCCGAGGCGTGCAATGGTTCGGGGGTCTGCCGCAAGACTGCGACGGGAACCATGTGTCCGTCGTTCATGGCGACCCGCGACGAAGAGCATTCAACGCGCGGCCGCGCGAACGCGTTACGGCTCGCGCTGACCGGGCAACTGCCGCAGGGGTCACTCACTTCCCGCCGGATGTGGGACGTGATGGACCTGTGTCTGATGTGCAAGGGGTGCAAGGCGGAATGCCCCAGTAATGTCGACGTGGCGAAACTCAAGGTGGAGTTTCTGGCGCACTACTACACAGTCCATCGCCCCAGTCTCGGCACGCGGATCATGGCGAATGCGGGCTGGGTCAATCGAATCGGCTCGGCACTCGCCCCGATCTCGAATTGGCTGGCGGCGATCGATCCGAAGTCTGTCGAATGGCTCGTGGGAATTGACCACCGCCGCAAGCTCCCGAAATTTGTCCGTCAGAATTTCCCAAAGTGGTTCGCGCGACATCAACCCGCCGCAGGGGCCGGGCGACTGGGCAAGGTGGTTCTGCTGGACGATTGTCTCACCAGTTACACCGAGCCGGGAGTGAATCAGGCCGCCGTCGAATTATTGGAACGGGCGGGCTACGCGGTCGAACGGGCGGGGCTGTGGTGTTGTGGTCGCCCCTTCATCTCGAAGGGACTGGTCGATCAGGCGAAGTCGCTGGTGCGGCGGAATGTCGAACGGCTCGATCAATTCGCCCGCGAAGGGATTCCGATCGTGGGGGTCGAACCGAGTTGCGTGCTGACACTGGGGGACGAGTATCCCGACCTGTTTCCCTCGGAAGCAACAAGCCGGGTGAAACAGCAAACGCGGCTGCTCGACGGCTGGCTCGCCGACCGGGTCGAGTCGGGAGAAACGACCTTGTCGTTCGCGTCACGACCGGGTTCGATTTTGCTGCACGGACACTGCCAGCAGAAGGCGCTCGTGGGAACGGGGGGGACAAAACGGGCGCTGGGAATGATTCCGGGGCTGGAGGTGCGAGAGGTGGACTCGGGTTGTTGTGGCATGGCGGGGTCGTTCGGATACGAGCATTACGACATCAGCCAGCAGATCGGCGAACGGATACTCTTTCCGGCGGTGCGGGAACACAGCCAGAGCCATGAGTCGAACACGGTGTGCGCCCCGGGATTCTCGTGCCGGCATCAGGTCGCGGACGGAACCGGCAGTCGGGCGTTGCATCCGGTGGAGATTCTGCGGGAGAGTTTATGTGAGTGAATTGACCCCGTGCCGAGCATGGGAGCAAGATACAGATCGAATCCCCGCGTGTTCACATTACACCCGCGAGAGCCGACTCCATGTCCATCTCCACCGATCCAGAATTGACCTCGGGGACTAACACTCCGCAGTCGACGCGGCGTTTTGGTTGCACGTTCTGGCTGGTTTTGGCCGGCATTGGATTCGTCCTCCTATTTTCTCTATTGCCGACCGTAGGACGAGGTCGCCCGGCGGCCCGCAGGATGCAGTGCAAGAACAATCTCAAGCAAATCGGCCTCGCGTTGCAGAACTACTACGACGATTTCCAGGCCTTTCCCCCCGCCTATACGGTCGATGCGAATGGCAAACCGCTGCACAGTTGGCGCACACTGATCCTGCCGTACATCGACCAATTACCGCTTTACAATTCGATCGACCTGACCAAGCCCTGGGACGATCCGGTGAATTCCGAATTCCGCGAAAGGAATGTGCCAGTTTATCGTTGTCCGTCGTTGCCCAGTCGCGACTGCCCGACGAATCACACAACCTACCTGGGCAGCGTGGCTCCCAACGGCTTTTTCCGGTCGACAGAGCCCCGCCTGCGTTCAGAAATCACCGATGATTTGGCCTATACACTGGTGGTTGTCGAAGTCCCAATCGAACATTCCGTTCCTTGGATGTCCCCCCAGGATGCGGACGAAGCGCTGGTGTTGTTGAGTTACGGCCTGAATCCGAAACTCGTTCACACCGGGGGACAACACAGCCTGCTGGGTGACGGAATGGTTCGATTTTTGCCCGAGAATCTCCCGATGGAGTTTCGTCGCAAATTGATTACAATCAACGGTGGGGAACACGTTGAGGACTTCTGAAGTCCTATTGGAGTGCGGATCTTGACTGCGGGGGACGGCCCGAGAGATTCGCTCGCCGATCCCGCGACCGAGGCTCGATAAGGTACTCGGGAAGCCCCGCCAGGCATTCCGTCACATTGTGTGAGACGATGATGTCTGGCGGGGGATTCCAGCAGTCACCCATCAACGGTTGGACGGATCGAAACCTGAATCTGTCGGGCGACATTCCGCGCCTCTTTGCCGAGCCGGACGACCAGCACCCCGTGGCGCGAGTCGGCTGAGACCTGCGTGGAATCGACCGAAACCGGGAGCGCGATCGACCGTTCGAACTTTCCGACGGGACGCTCGCGGCGGTGCAGCACTTGGCCGGTCGCCGCGACAGTTCCCGCGCGTTCCCCCTTGACGGTCAGCATGTTGCCGACCAGAACCACGTCGATCGCCTGGGGATCGACCCCGGGCAGATCGAATGTCACGACTACGTCGTTCGTGGTCTCCAGGACGTCGGCGTGGATGACACTGGCCCGGGCCGGCGTCGCCAAGCCGAGCGCCTGGAGCGCTTTTTCCCCCTGACCGGCGACAGTTTCAATCCACTCGACCACCACATCTCGGACTTTGTCGACGGGGCGGTTGTCGGGATTCGGGGGCGAACTCTGCTCGGTAGACATGCTCAACCTTTCAAGGGGAGTGTGAACGCGAAATCGGGCCGCGACGTCAATTGGTTCGTTCCGGCGCGGGAATTATTCACTCTTGACTTCAATTTTCCGCGGCGCGGCACGGGGGGCGCGGGGCAGAACCACTTCCAGCACCCCGTTGTTCAATCGGGCGGTAATCCGTTCATGGTCGACATCTTCACTCAGAATGAACGAGCGCAGGAAATCTCCCTCGTCATATTCCTTATGCAGCAACCGCGCCTCGGGAGGAATGACCGATTGACACCGACCCAGAAGTGTCAGTTTGTTGTCCTGAATCTGAAGCTCCATTGACCCGGTGGACACACCGGGCAGGTCGGCCAGCAGAACCAGCCCTTCCGGGGAATCGTAAATGTCGACGGGAGGAGTGAAAATGACCCGCTCTTTCGCCCCATCCGGGCGTTCGTTCGGGGGACTCTCGATCTCACTGTTCACTGCCGTTTGGGTCTCTTCCGCCATGTCACATTTCTCCCTCAACATTGCCGGCGATCACTTGAATCTGACGGGGACGTGTTTCCGGAGCCTTCGGCAGGTGAACTTTCAAAATGCCATTCTGAAAATCCGCCCGGACCTCATCCTCCCGAATCCGTTCCGGCACCGCGATCGACCGTTCCCAGGCACCCCAGATCCGCTCATGACGTCGGAATTGATCGTCGATCGCGTTGGTGGGAGCCGCCCGCTTCCCGCGCAGTGTCAGAATTCCATTCGCCACCGTTAGATCCAATTCCGCCGGCTCGATGCCAGGGAGTTCCGACGTCAGCAGATACTCTTCCGGAAGTTCGTAGAGGTTGATCGGCGGATATTGACGCTCCACCCGGATCAAAGGTATGGGAAACGTCAGACCATTCAGCAGTCGATCCACCTGACGTTCCAGATCGCGAAACGTCTCCCAGGAATCGCCCCAACGAAAAATGGCCATGGAACATCCTCTGGTGGATCGGGTTGTCGCGAGTCGCCGAATTCGTTCCCCGCACCTTCGAGGGGATTTCACCGCGATGCGAACTTACCACACTCATTCAGCAAAGTCCGTTCCATAGGTCCATTGAGGGAAACTGGCGTGAGAATGACAGATCGCAAATCGGAGTTTTAGCACAACACATTGTCCTGAAACACTTTGCGCCAAGCCGATCGGACCCGACCTGACAAACGGCTGCGAAGTGAAGCAGTGCCATTTTGGCACCCTCTCCTAATCGGAAGAGTGTTTTGATTCGCGTATGCCAATTTGGCGGTCGCGGGATGTGGGGTTAATACCGAGCGCGTCACGAAATGAAACATTTCGCGCTCGAGACCCCTGTCCCCTTGAGGGGCAGGGGTCTGAATCACGATCGAGCAGTGGCAGATTAGCCACCGATCCCCTTCTTCTGCCGGGCGAGCCGGCAAGGGGTCGCTCAAAAAAATGTCCGGTTTTACCCCGCTCTCGGTATGACTTCGAGTGGCCGCACGGGTCGCTCATTAAACTCCGATTCTACTCCCCTCGCGGTATGAGTCCGAAAAATACTATTCTTCAAATTCCAGGGTCAGTCGCGACATCTCCCAGTCATCGAACTCCCTGGCGTTGGTTGTCGAAGGAGCTTGGATGAATCGCACCTCGTTTTTTCCCGCACCCAGGACGCCGGCAGGAATCGGGATCCGCAGGCGGCGCGGCGAACGGACGGGGGCCGGCTCATCCAATAGGCTATTCAGGTCTCCCAGGTTGCGATCGTTCACCCAAACCGCCGTTCGCAGGCCGCCTCGTCTCAATTCTTCAAGCTGCTTTCCCTGCATACGAAAGGCCCCCCCGAATGGTTCCAGGTCCACCACCGACAGTCCCAGAAACGCCCGGGAGCCGTCAGCGGGCAGGGCAGCGAGATTAAACTCACAATTCCAATTCGTCCCCTCCGGAAGCGCAACCTGCCAGCCCGGCTTGGTGTTGTTTCCCAAATGATGGGGTGACGCGTCCAGAACCTGCAAATGGCCCTGGTACATTGGCGTGATTTTCTGGACAAAATCCCACGGGATACTCAGTTTCCCCAGCCAGGGATGTGCCAGGGACACGTGGGTATCGTCGGCGGATCGGATGGCGGCGACAATTGTCGTCCCGGCGTCGACCAATTCGCCGAGACGCGGTGCCAATTCCACCGCGGCGATCCACCCTACGACTGAATCGGAAGGGGGACATCGCCTCCGTTTTGGCAAAACCCCCCGCACATTCATCCAGTCAACCTCAATGACAGAATTTTTCCGACTCTCGGTCTGATCGAAGAGCGGCGTCACCAGCTCGTCGTCTGAGTCCAGCCACAGCGTATCGTGGGAAGCGGGGAATCGAGGGACCGGCGTCGCTGCCCAAGACTCAAACTCGGACAAATCATCGATCCAGGCGACCGGGCCGTCTTGCGATACGCCGCTGTTGAGTCGGGATTCCGCCCGAAGGTCGGCGAATGGCGCTCCCGGGGCGGGACCAGAAGCGAGAACCCGCTGGTCGACCAAGAGTACGGTCCGCTGAGAAGAATACAACAGCCGGATTTGCCGCCAGCCAAGGCGCCGCTCCACCGGCTGAAATTCCAGTGCCCATTGTTCCGACGCCGACCCGGAAATCGGCTTGCCTCCCGTCGGGATCGAAATCGTCAGGAAGCGGACCGAATCGCCGGTTCCGAACTGGATCTTGAACCGCACGTCTGCATCCGCACCCGATTCGCCCGGATCGTACCACATCATCGCGATTCCCCCCGCAGGGGAGGAAAAACGGGATTTCAGGATGGAAGCGTCAACCCCAGGTGGTAACGAAAAGCTGTATTTCCCTGACCAGGATCGAGCGTCACTGCGATCGAGCGACACCTCGGATGGCGGGGCCTGGGAATCAAGGGGTTCCGAATCGGCGTCGTGGAATTGACGCTCGAATTCCCCGGTCGGTTGCCGTACCAGCCCAATGACTCCCAGCGGGATCGTCACCGGCGTTCCACCGAACGGCACACACAGAAGCCGGTCGTTTGTGAATTGAGGGTTCCCCGCGGGAAACGACTCGGCTCCCAAAAGTACCAATTGCCGGGGGTTGCCTTGGAGCGAGTAAACCATCGCCCCGCGGGAGTTTTCCAGGCTGACGACATCAGACAGCCGCAGGTCCGACTTTGCCCCAGGGGAACTGATCCGCAGGTTTTGGGAGGAATCGCCTCTTAACAGACCGGTACTAGGCGGACCACTGCGTCGCTTGACTGTGAAAACGGGGGACTCTGCGTGTGCGACGTGCGGGGCCGGATCGATCCACGTCAGACCCGGCAACAGGCAGACCCATGTCGCCACCCGCCACATAAAATGGACGGGACGAACGGCAGTCTGCGGTGCCAAGGATGGCAAAACCAGTCGGTGGGGCATGGTACCGCAAACTGTACCACTGGAACCGTCGAATTCGAAAGGATCCAGCGGGAATCCCCCGCATCCGTTTTTTCAGGGGTTGCCTGCTTCGGCGAACATCGCATTCGTGGTCGCCAAAGTCGGCTCGACGACAACTGGGACCAATCCAATGAGAGCCTCTCCTTCACATCGATCGAGATTCCGAAGGCCGTCCGGGCCGACGTGTGCGGGTGCGGGCTCGGGAGGCAATTCAACCGAGGAATTCACGACACATTCGGTGGTGAGCGATGCGAGTTGAATGCCGTTGTCGGTAACGGGGCTGGAGAGGGCGTAACTGGCTGGACGTGCTGCCGAATTTGCGGTTCTGTTTGCGTCCAACGAGGATCCGACCGGAACCACGACTCCATCACGCAAAACCAACGGAGGAGGCTGCTGTCCACTCACATTGAAATCAAAATCCACCCCCACTCGCTCGACAAACGTCCCGGTGGCGGGATCATAGACCGCAGTGGTGTTGGGGATGTTCGTCACGCTGTCGGGATCGTTTAACAACAGACTGCAGGCGATGAAGACAATCAACAGCCCCGACACGACCTGAGGAACGGCCGCCAGGAACAGGCCCGCGGTCGCCCAGGCATAACCCGTTTCGGCTCCCCGCGCGCGACGCAGCTTCCACAACGCGTACAGCGAAGTTCCGAGGGCGGCGGCGCTGGCCAGCGCCACA